>NZ_VDAF01000008.1:0-170156 GCF_019584525.1 Enterobacter sp. EC_50
CGAGGACGTTAAGAATCCATGTCACTTTGAGTGCCCACACAGATTGTCTGATAAATTGTTAAAGAGCAGTGCAACGCGGCTTTCGCTCACCGTTGCGAGGTGGCGTATATTACGCTTTCCTCTTTCAGAGTCAACCCGTTATTTCAGGATTTTTTCTCTTCAACCGAACCGCTTGTTGTGTGAAGTGATTCACATCTGCCGTGTCGATGGAGGCGCATTATAGGGAGCCGCCGAGGAATGACAAGCGGAAAAATGCATTTTTATTTCAACCGCTCACCTTTTCACCAAAAAGGCTATTTTTGGTGCTTTTTAATCTCTTTTGGCAGATCGGCCAGACTATTAATCACCCAATCCGCCGCATTCTCAGCCTCTGGCGTCACTGGCTTGCCGGTACGCACTAATATTTTAGTCCCTACACCCGCGGCTGCGGCTGCCTGCATATCTTCCAGTTTATCGCCCACCATATAAGAAGCCGCCATATCAATGTGCAGGAACTCCTGCGCAGAGATAAACATCCCCGGATGCGGCTTACGGCAATCACAGGTCTGACGATACGCTTCTACGGTGCCCTGCGGATGATGCGGACAATAGTAGATGCCATCGAGATCCACACCGCGGTCGGCAAGTGACCAGTCCATCCATTCGGTCAGCGTCTCGAACTGCGCTTCGGTGAATTTACCGCGTGCAATACCAGACTGGTTCGTCACCACCACCAGCGCATAGCCCATCTCTTTCAGCTGGCGCATGGCATCTATTACGCCCTCGATAAACTCGAACTCATCAATCTCATGGACATAACCGTGATCTACATTAATAGTGCCGTCACGATCGAGAAAAATTGCGGGTACTGATTTTGCCACCGGTTTGCTCCTGAAAAAGGCATGTTCAGCTAGTATCTCATGAATCGCAGCGCAATAAAGTGCTCATCGTACAGAGTTGGATTGATTTAGACGTCTGGATGCCTTAACATCCGTTTTGTTTACGGTCATCACCCGTATCTGGCAGAAGAAAATGCCACGGCTAACTTACATACGATAAAAATAATCTAATGATTAAACTTTCCAATATCACCAAAGTGTTCCAGCAGGGGAACCGAACTATTCAGGCGCTGAACAACGTCAGCCTGCATGTTCCTGCTGGTCAAATTTATGGCGTCATTGGCGCATCGGGTGCAGGTAAAAGTACGCTGATCCGTTGTGTTAACCTGCTTGAGCGCCCAACCCAGGGCAGCGTAGAAGTTGGCGGCCAGGAACTTACCGCCCTTTCAGAGAAAGAACTCACCAAAGCGCGTCGTCAGATTGGCATGATCTTCCAGCACTTTAACCTGCTGGCTTCCCGCACCGTGTTCGGCAACGTTGCCTTACCGCTGGAGCTGGATAACACGCCGAAAGAAGAAGTGAAGCGTCGCGTCACCGAGCTGCTCGACCTCGTAGGTCTGGGCGACAAACAGGATAGCTACCCGGCAAATCTGTCCGGTGGGCAAAAACAGCGTGTGGCCATTGCCCGCGCGCTGGCAAGCAATCCTAAGGTGCTGCTGTGTGATGAAGCCACCAGCGCACTGGATCCGGCAACCACGCGTTCGATTCTGGAACTGCTGAAAGACATTAACCGTCGCCTGGGCCTGACGATCCTCCTTATTACGCACGAGATGGACGTGGTGAAACGCATCTGCGACTGCGTGGCGGTCATCAGTAACGGTGAACTGATCGAGCAGGACACGGTAAGCGAAGTGTTCTCGCATCCGAAAACCCCGCTGGCGCAGCAGTTCATCCAGTCCACGCTGCATCTGGATATTCCGGAAGACTATCTGGAACGTCTGAAAACAGAAGCAACAGCTGACAGCGTCCCGATGCTGCGCATGGAGTTCACCGGTCAGTCCGTTGATGCTCCCCTGCTTTCCGAAACCGCACGTCGCTTTAACGTGAATAACAACATCATCAGCGCGCAGATGGATTACGCCGGTGGCGTGAAGTTCGGCATCATGCTGACAGAAATGCACGGCACACAAGAAGAAACCCAGGCAGCCATTGCCTGGCTGCAAGAACATCACGTAAAAGTAGAGGTACTGGGTTATGTCTGAGCCGATGATGTGGCTGCTGGTTCGCGGCGTTTGGGAAACGCTGGCAATGACCTTTGTCTCTGGCTTCTTTGGTTTTGTGATTGGCCTGCCGGTCGGCGTGTTGCTGTACGTGACGCGTCCGGGTCAAATCATTGAGAACGCGAAGCTGTACCGTACGCTCTCTGCGCTGGTGAACATCTTCCGTTCTATCCCGTTCATTATTCTGCTGGTGTGGATGATTCCATTTACCCGCGTGATCGTCGGAACGTCTATCGGTCTGCAGGCGGCGATCGTTCCGCTGACCGTTGGCGCTGCGCCGTTTATCGCCCGCATGGTGGAAAACGCCCTGCTGGAGATCCCTACCGGTTTGATCGAAGCGTCCCGCGCGATGGGCGCCACGCCGATGCAGATCGTCCGCAAGGTTCTGCTGCCTGAGGCACTGCCAGGGCTGGTGAATGCGGCAACCATTACGCTTATCACCCTGGTCGGTTATTCCGCGATGGGCGGTGCCGTAGGCGCGGGCGGTTTAGGTCAGATTGGTTACCAGTACGGCTATATTGGATATAACGCGACCGTGATGAATACCGTTCTGGTATTGCTGGTTGTTCTGGTTTACTTAATCCAGTTCTCTGGCGATCGCATCGTCCGGGCTGTTACGCACAAATAACGTTACACACAACATAAACTCTACGAGTTAAGGATAAAACATGGCGTTTAAATTAAAGACCTTCGCAGCAGTAGGCGCGCTGATCGGCTCTCTGGCACTGGTGGGTTGCGGTCAGGATGAAAAAGATCCGAACCACATTAAAGTGGGCGTTATCGTAGGTGCAGAACAGCAGGTTGCAGAAGTTGCTCAGAAAGTGGCGAAAGAGAAATATGGCCTGGACGTGGAGCTGGTGACCTTCAACGATTACGTTCTGCCGAACGAAGCGCTGAGCAAAGGTGATATCGACGCGAACGCCTTCCAGCATAAACCATACCTGGACCAACAGATCAAAGATCGCGGCTATAAACTGGTGGGCGTGGGTAACACCTTCGTTTATCCAATTGCCGGTTACTCTAAGAAAATTAAATCCCTGGACGAGCTGCAGCCGGGCTCTCAGGTTGCCGTCCCTAACGACCCAACTAACCTTGGTCGTTCCCTGCTGCTGCTGCAGAAAGTGGGCCTGATCAAACTGAAAGACGGTGTTGGCCTGCTGCCAACCGTTCTGGACGTCACCGAGAACCCGAAAAATCTGAAAATTGTTGAGCTGGAAGCACCGCAGCTGCCACGTTCTCTGGACGATGCGCAGATTGCCCTGGCCGTTATCAACACCACGTACGCCAGCCAGATTGGCCTGACGCCAGCTAAAGACGGTATCTTCGTTGAAGATAAAGACTCTCCATACGTAAACCTGATCGTGACTCGCGAAGACAACAAAGACGCGGAAAACGTGAAGAAATTCGTACAGGCCTATCAGTCTGACGAAGTTTACCAGGAAGCCAACAAAGTGTTTAACGGCGGCGCTGTTAAGGGCTGGTAATCTCACCTCAGTGTAATATCATCAGGACGGGCTTATGCCCGTCTTGTCATTTGTGCAGTCAACTGATTCAATATCTGACGTTTTGATTATCCATTGAGGAAATATTATGCGTGCTTTACCGATCTGTCTTTTAGCACTCATGCTGAGCGGCTGTTCTATGCTAAGCAGATCTCCCGTTGAACCTGTTCAAAGCACGGCAACCCCGCCAAAGACCGAGCCTGCGAAACCGAAAGTGGTTCGCCCTGCGCCGGTTCGCATTATCACGAAAGCGGATGAACTCGTCGGTAAACCGTTCCGTGAACTGGGCGAAGTGAGCGGCGAATCCTGTCAGGCGACCAATCAGGACTCACCACCGAATATCCCGACAGCGCGTAAACGCATGCAGATTAATGCCGCAAAAATGAAAGCCAACGCGGTCCTGCTGCACAGCTGTGAAGTCACCAGCGGCACGCCGGGCTGCTACCGTCAGGCGGTGTGCATCGGTTCTGCGCTGAACATCACGGCGAAATGAGTGCATTTCAGTTCGAGCAGATAGGCGTTATCCACTCTCCTTACAAAGAGAAGTTCGCCGTCCCCCGCCAGCCCGGTCTTGTCACCAGCGGACGCGGTGAGCTTCACCTGATTGCGCCTTACAATCAGGCCGATGCGGTACGCGGGCTTGAGGCATTCAGCCACCTGTGGGTGGTGTTCGTGTTTCACCAGACGATGGAAGGCGGCTGGCGTCCTACCGTGCGTCCTCCTCGTCTTGGCGGCAATGCGAGAATGGGGGTGTTTGCGACGCGCTCGACCTTCCGTCCAAACCCGGTTGGCATGTCACTGGTTGAACTGAAAGGCATACGCTGCCAGAAAGATCGGGTGATACTGGAGTTAGGTAGCCTGGACCTTGTCGACGGCACGCCGGTGATCGACATCAAACCCTATTTGCCCTTCGCCGAAGCCCTTCCGGACGCGCGTGCAAGTTATGCTCAGGACGCCCCACAGGCGGACATGCCTGTATATTTTACGCCTGAGATAACCGCTCAGTTCGGCCAACTGGAGAAACGCTATCCTCGCTTACGGGATTTCATCACCGAAGTTCTGGCACAGGACCCGCGTCCGGCCTACCGTAAAGAAGAGGAAGCAGGCAAAACGTACGCCGTCTGGCTGCTCGATTTTAACGTTCGCTGGCGCGTCACCGAGGCAGGTTTTGAAGTGTTTGCCCTTGAACCCAGGTAATTTTGTTCTCCTCTCTTTTGGCATCTTTGCCACACTGGTAAACTAAACCACTTTTTTTGTGTCAGGCTGGTGTTTCAGCCTGTTCCAATCGTCGAAATGGAACCGTAACAACATGCGTACTAGCCAATATCTGCTCTCCACTCTGAAGGAGACGCCTGCCGACGCCGAAGTGATCAGCCATCAGCTGATGCTGCGCGCCGGGATGATCCGCAAGCTGGCCTCCGGGTTATACACCTGGCTGCCGACCGGCGTGCGCGTCCTGAAAAAAGTCGAAAACATCGTGCGTGAAGAGATGAACAACGCCGGTGCTATCGAGGTGTCCATGCCCGTGGTTCAGCCCGCTGACCTGTGGCAGGAGAGCGGTCGTTGGGAACAGTATGGTCCTGAACTGCTGCGCTTCGTCGATCGTGGCGAGCGTCCGTTCGTTCTCGGCCCAACGCATGAAGAAGTCATCACCGACCTGATTCGTAATGAGCTGAGCTCTTACAAACAGCTGCCGCTGAACTTCTTCCAGATCCAGACTAAGTTCCGTGACGAAGTTCGCCCACGTTTCGGCGTCATGCGCTCTCGCGAATTCCTGATGAAAGACGCCTACTCTTTCCATACCTCTCAGGAATCCCTGCAAGAGACCTACGACGCAATGTACGCGGCGTACAGCAAAATCTTCTCCCGCATGGGTCTGGATTTCCGTGCTGTGCAGGCTGATACCGGCTCCATCGGCGGTAGCGCATCTCATGAATTCCAGGTACTGGCGCAGAGCGGTGAAGACGATGTGATCTTCTCTGACTCTTCCGATTACGCGGCGAACATCGAATTCGCAGAAGCGCTGGCACCAAAAGAACCACGTGCTGCGGCAACGCAAGAGATGACGCTGGTTGATACGCCAAACGCGAAAACCATTGCCGAGCTGGTTGAGCAGTTCAACCTGCCGATCGAAAAAACCGTGAAGACGCTGCTGGTGAAAGCCACCGAAGGGAGCGCTTACCCGCTGGTTGCCCTTCTGGTGCGTGGCGATCACGAGCTGAACGAAGTGAAAGCTGAGAAGCTGCCGCAGGTCGCCAGCCCGCTGACGTTCGCCACGGAAGCGGAAATCCGCGCCGTGGTCAATGCTGGCCCAGGTTCTCTCGGTCCGGTGAATATGCCGGTTCCTGTTGTTATTGACCGCACGGTAGCCGCGATGAGCGACTTCTCCGCCGGTGCTAACATCGACGGTAAACACTACTTCGGCATCAACTGGGATCGCGACGTGGCGACGCCGGAAGTAGCAGACATCCGTAACGTGGTCGCAGGCGATCCAAGCCCGGACGGTCAGGGTACCCTGATGATCAAGCGCGGCATTGAAGTCGGTCACATCTTCCAGCTGGGTGATAAATACTCTCGCGCGCTGAACGCCGCTGTTCAGGGTGAAGATGGCCGTAACCAGATCCTGACCATGGGTTGCTACGGTATCGGGGTGACGCGCGTGGTAGCTGCTGCCATTGAGCAGAACTATGACGAGCGCGGCATCGTCTGGCCAGACAACATCGCGCCGTTCCAGGTTGCGATTCTGCCAATGAACATGCACAAGTCTTACCGCGTGCAGGAGCTGGCCGAGAAGCTGTATGCCGAGCTGCGTGCGCAGGGTATCGAAGTGCTGATGGATGACCGTAAAGAGCGTCCGGGCGTGATGTTTGCCGATATGGAACTGATCGGTATCCCACACACCGTCGTGATCGGCGACCGTAACCTCGACAGCGACGAGATTGAATACAAATACCGTCGCAGCGGCGAAAAACAGATGATCAAGACCGGCGACATTCTTGATTACCTGGTGAAAGCCATCAAAGGCTAAACAAAAAACCCCGCTCAGGCGGGGTTTTTTAATGGCTCAGCGTCAGCTTATTTACTGTTACAGTCTTTACCCGCAACAAACTTCGCGTCTTTATCCGCCACCAGCGTTTTCACCATCTCTCCACTATCCGGGTTTGGCTCCAGTGTAAAGTGACCGTCAACCGTCAGCAATACCGGCTTGCTGTCATTGCCGCGCGCCACCGCGTAATCACGTTCAAGCTGCGCATTGTTTGCCACGCTGACCTTCTTACCGGTTGCGCAGTCGGTAAAGATCGCCGCATCCGCCATGTAGAAGTACATCCCCCGCATCGCCATCGGCGTCGCGGGCAGAGCCGCTTTTACCGGCGCCAGCGTGTAGTTAAACTGGGATTCAATTGGATTGCCTTCACGATCCAGCATCTCCATCCCCTCGCCTTTGGCGCGGAAATAAGTTTTCTCGCCAGCGGTATCCGTCAGAACCAGTTTCTCCGCCGTTCGCGCCCATGTTCCATAAGTTGCAAAAGAAGAAGGCTCTTTTGCGCCCTGATAGCGCTGGTTCATCACCCAGGTGCCGTCTTTTTGCAGGAACAGGGACGTTTCAATGCCTTCACAGTCCGCGCAAGGCAATACGCCACGCCAGCTCTGCTGCATCGGTTTTAATTCTTCCGTTTGCGTGGGTTGCAAAACCTGCGTTTCTGAACGGTTGTTACACCCGAAAAGCGCAAACAGCGTACTCACTGCCAGCGCTGACCATAATGCTTTTTTCACAATGAATTCCTTATGAAAAGTGTGTTCCCTTTCGTCACTCTGTGGGGCGACGAACTTTACCGCGTAGTGCTTTCACTGTGGATTTTTGGGCCTTCGAGGCCAGCCGACGCTCTTTCGATGCGCGGGTTGGCCGCGTTGCCCGGCGGCTTTTTTGTACTGCCGTTAATTCTTTGATGACCGCCACCAGCCTGGCTATCGCCGCTTCCCGGTTGAGCTCCTGGCTGCGGTATTCCTGGGCTTTGATCACCATCACGCCATCGCTGGTGATCAGGTGATGGCTGGCAGCAAGCAGACTTTCTTTATAATACTCTGGCAGGCTTGAGGCCCGAATGTCAAAACGCAAATGGATTGCCGTTGAGGCCTTGTTGACGTGCTGCCCACCTGCCCCCTGAGCACGGATGGCGGTGATCTCCAGCTCGTTGTCCGGAATGCTGACGTTTCGGGACAGGACGATCATGAGGCCGGTTGCCACGCCGTCAAATGAATTTCCAGATTATTCTGAGAATCAGAGAGCCAGATGGCACCGTCCTGAATCGTCGCCTGCAACACCATGGTCCGGCTGGCAAAGTCGCTCAGCTGCGCCAGTTGCTCATCATCCAGATACCAGACCGTGAGATTTTTAAACTGTCCGCACTTGCTTTTGTTTTGCTGCCACCAAATCTCCGCAGCGCGCTGATTATACGCGAATAAGGCCACTTCAGCGGACTGAGTGCAGGCCTTCTTAATTCTTCGTTCGTCCGGCAGTCCAAGTTCGATCCACAAATCAATACCCAGATGATCGTTGCGCAGCCAGGCTTCTGGCTCGTCTTCTGCGCTTAACCCACGGGTAAACTGCAGACGCTCGTCAGCGTACTTAATCCACGCCAGCAGGCGCAGCATCATGCGCTCCTGGGTTTCGGAGGGGTGGCGAGCCAGCGTCAGCGAGGCGTCCAGGAACTGGTTGCGATCGAGATCGGCCACATTGACCACTGCTTTATAAATTGTCGCTTTCAGCGCCATGAGAGAACTCCATTCGAATCAGGCGCTCATTGTAGCGAAAACCGCGGCAAAAGGCTGTTGTAGGGTGATAAATACACCGCTATCAAGGCGCTGATATTGCTTAAATGAGTATGGTATAGTCACCTTGCTAAACCGAGTTTATCTTCGTAGGCTTAATGATATCTCACAGTAAGTCAGTGCGCTGGCGGGAGGGGATGTGAATAATTATTGTGAGTTAATTCGCAAACGGTATGCGGAAATCGCCAGCGGAGATCTGGGGTATGTCCCGGACGCGTTGGGCTGTGTATTGAAAGTGCTTAATGAAGTGGCCTCTGATGAGAGCCTTTCAGAGTCGGTCAGGGAAAAAGCAGCGTATGCTGCGGCGAATTTACTGGTGAGCGATTATGTCGATGAATGATACTTATCAACCCATCAATTGTGATGACTATGACAACCTCGAACTCGCCTGCCAGCATCATTTATTACTGACGCTGGAGCTAAAAGATGGCGAAGTGTTGAAGGCGAAGGCCAGCGATCTGGTTTCACGTAAGAATGTGGAATACCTGATAGTGGAAGATGCCGGTGCGACGCGTGAGCTGCGCCTGGATAAAATAGCCAGCTTCAGCCACCCGCAAATCGGCACCGTCGTGGTGAGCGAATCCTGATGACATTAACGGGCAGCCTGGCTGCCCGTTACGCTTTCTGCCACTCAAACCTGACACCCTCTTCCGCCCATCCCGCTTCCGTGATGAAAACCCCTGCCGCAGCAATCAATGTTTCACCATAGAACAGCAGCGGCGTGGTGTCGCGCAGCCACGGCGGCACGTTGCACTCCTGCCAGATTTTCTTCAGCTTGCGTCCCCCGTTGCGCCCGACAATATGCAGCATGCCGCCAGCCCTAAAGCGTACCGTTACCGGTTCTCCTGCCTCTGGCAGCCTCACATGACCAGACGGTATAAGAGAAACACGTCCAGCGTCAGCGGGCAATATCAGCGGAAGCGCAGGTGAAAGCCAGTCGAGCACCACATTGGTCAGTGAGGGCGTTGATTTTACCCACCAGAGTTCCCCTTTGTAGCGCCTTACGTCAAAACCATTCAGATGGACGCACGGGGAAGCATCCTCCCGCGCCAGGGCAACCTCGTCCCAGATACGGTTTAGCATCGCCCGCGACGGCATCGCGGCGTGATGAGAGGCCAGCCAGCGCCGTATCAGTGCGGCGCGACGCACCGGGCTCATCGCTGTCAGCGGTGCAATCGCCAGCGCTCCGTCTTCAGAAATCAGTTCAGCCAGCTCGTCACTCAACAGCTCGTCCAGCAGCGATTCCTGTTCGGCGCACAGCATAGCGCTTCTTGCCGTCGCGTCGGCGAAATGCGGCCAGCGCTCGCTCAATAGCGGGAGGACGCGCAGACGCAGAAAGTTACGGTCATAGCCGTCATCCTGGTTGCTCTCATCTTCAATCCAGCTGAGCTGATGTTCTCGCGCCCAGGCCTCAAGCGAGGCGCGCGTCTCGCCAAGCAGCGGACGCAGTAACGTTGTACCGGCAAACTCAGAACGCTCAGGCATGGCTGAAAGCCCTGCCGGTCCGCTGCCCCGCTTAAGCGCCAGCAGAAAGGTTTCACACTGATCGTCCAGGTGCTGGGCTGTGACCAGTGCTTCTCCTGTACGCAATGCCCCGGCAAAGGCGGCATAGCGGGCTTTACGCGCCTGCGCCTCAATGCCCAGCCCTTCCTCCGCAAGCGTGACGCGCTCGACGAGAAGCGGGATCGCCCACGCCGCACACATAGCTTCGCAGTGCGCCACCCACTCCTCTGCGTGAGGACTTAATCCGTGATGAATATGTATCGCCCGCAGCTGGACGTCAGGCTCCTGGTCGCGCCAGCGTTTAAGACGATGGAGCAGAACGGTGGAATCCAGGCCACCGCTAAACCCCACCAGCAGCTGGCGGTACGGTGAAACGGCGTGTGCGATAGCGGGTAAGGTCATAGGGAGTTACACATAAAAAATGCCCGAACTGAGCGGGCATTATCACACAGGACGAAGATTACTGCTGATAAAGCTCCAGCGGCAGGCCGTCCGGGTCGTTGAAAAAGGTAAAGCGCTTGTCGGTGAACGGATCGACGCGGATCGCTTCACACGTCACGCCGTGCGCTTCCAGATGTTTTACTGCGCTATCCAGGTCATCGACGCTGAAGGCAAGATGGCGCAGGCCACAGGCTTCCGGACGGGACGGACGCGCAGGCGGAAAAGGAAAAGAGAACAGTTCAATCACATACTGCCCGTTTAACGCCAGGTCGCCCTTCCAGGAGTCGCGCTCCTCACGGTAGGCCTCGCTCAACAGCGTAAAGCCGAGAATGTCGCAGTAGAAGGCCTTACTCTTTGCGTAATCAGTCGCAATGATCGCAATATGATGAACCTGTTTTAAACCCAGCATAGCTTCTCCTTTTTATGATGCCTGAACGTTACAACCGAAAACCCGCACCTGGCAAGCGGTCACCCTTATTTTAGGACTCGCACCCAGTACACACCGTTTTCGTCGCGCTTCGCACCGTGGATATCCGTCTCAAAACCGGGATAGTGACGCCCTACCGAACAGAGCATCAGCAGGAAATCGAGCACGGCTCGACTCTCTTCGGTAATCATCTCTCCCGGCATCAGGAGCGGTACGCCAGGCGGATACGGCAGGATCATGTTGGCCGATACGCGCCCAACCAGATTTTCCAGCTCGACGGTTTCGACCTCCCCCCTCACCTGGCGCTGCCATGCCTTGTGCGGGGTAAACTTCATCTCCGGCAACACATCGAACGCCTGTAGCATCAGACGCGGCAGATCGTGCTGACGGATCAGCCTGTGGATCCCCTGGGCCAGATCCTGAATGCGCATATTACGGTAGAAGTCAGGATCCTCCGCATACAGATCCGGCAGCATGTTCTTCACCCGCAGGTTGAGATCGTAGGCGCGCTTAAATTCCATCAGACCGCGCAGCAGCCCCATCGCCCGGGTTTTATCGATCCCGATGCTGAACAGGAACAGCAAATTATAGGGGCCTGTTTTCTCCACCACCACGCCACGTTCATCAAGGAACTTCGCCACCAGCGCAGCCGGGATCCCTTCCTCACCCATCTTGCCCTGCTCATCCATACCCGGCGTCAGGATCGTCACCTTAACCGGATCGAGGAACATATGGTCACTATCGGCATCCCGGAAGCCATGCCAGTCTTCGCCTGGCGAAACCGGCCAGCATTCTGCTTCATCAATCTCTTCCGGCTGCCAGATATCAAAGAACCAGCCGTCGGCTTCCTCTTTGAGCCGCTGAACCTCTTTACGGAAATGCAGCGCGCGCTCCACAGAGCGATTGATAAGACGTTTACCGGGATTGCCGCGCAGCATCGCCGCAGCCGTTTCGATAGACGCCACCAGCGGATAGCTTGGTGAGGTGGTGGTATGCATCATAAAGGCTTCGTTAAAGGTCTCTTCGTCGTATTCGCCTTTGATGTGAATCAGCGAAGCCTGGGAAAACGCGGCCAGCATTTTGTGCGTCGACTGCGTTTCGAAGAACACTTTACCCGGCACGCGTTCACCGCTCATGCCGCTTTTACCCGCGTAAATCGGGTGGAAATTGGTGTACGGTACCCACGCGGAATCGAAGTGGATCGACGGCACGTCCAAAGTCTTTTTGATCCAGTCCGTGTTGTACAGCAGACCGTCATAGGTCGAGTTGGTGATCACCGCATGGACAGGCCAGCCTGCGCCAGGGATCGTCGCGACCTTGCGTTCAATCGCGTCATGCGCGAACTCCCGCCGCGGAATACCGCCCAGAATACCGAGCGCGTTGCGCGTGGGCGACAGCCAGAGCGGTACAACGTCGCTCATCATCAGCAGGTGCGCCAGCGATTTATGGCAGTTACGGTCAATCAGCAGGGTGCTCCCCGCAGGCGCGGCATACATTCCGACGATTTTGTTCGAGGTCGAGGTGCCGTTGGTCACCATATAGCTCTGCTCGGCCCCAAAGGTGCGGGCGATATACTCTTCGGCTTCCAGATGCGGCCCGGTATGATCCAGCAGCGAGCCTAATTCGGTGACTGAAATGGACACGTCCGCTTTCAGCGTGTTGCCACCAAAGAAATCATAGAACAGGCAGCCCACCGGGCTTTTTTGGTAGGCCGTTCCCGCCATATGCCCAGGCGTACAGAAGGTATATTTCCCCTCCTTCACGTAGGTGAAGAGCGCCCGGGTAAAGGGCGGCGTAATGTTATCGAGATATTCATTCGTGTATTGCTGAATTCGGGTCGCAATGTCTTCCGCCACGCCGAGCGAATATTCAAAGAACCACAGCGCCATACGCATATCATTGGCGCTGACGTCCATGGTTGAGTGGGTATTAATAAACGCGTACAGCGGGAGATATTCGTTCAGCTTGTTGATATCGCTGCACAGTTCGAGGTCATATTCATCCCAGTCGAAGATCACGCCGCAGATACGCGGGTTATGCTCGATGAACTTCAGCAGATCGGCGCTGTTGTGCGGCCAGATTAGCTGATACCCGCGCGACTGCAGGGCTTGCTCCAGCTCCTTAATCGGCTCATCTTTATAAAAGACGCCGTGTGGCCCCATAACGGCAATGATATTCATGGGCTTCCTCCTTAAAAAACATTAGCTAAGCATAGTCTGGCTAAACCGCAGGTATAAAAAAAGCCGCAACATTGTGCGGCTTTTCAGATAATTGTGAGGCTTACGCGTAACCGTAGGTCATCAGACGCTGGTAACGACGGTTGAGCAGATCTTCTTTGCTCAGCACGTCAAGATCCGCCAGGTCAGCCAGCAGCTGTGCTTTCAGAGAAGCAGCCATCACTTCCGGCTTACGATGTGCACCACCCAGTGGTTCCGGGATGATGGAATCGATCAGCTTAAGCTCTTTCAGGCGTGGCGCAATGATGCCCATCGCTTCGGCAGCCAGAGGCGCTTTGTCGGCACTCTTCCACAGAATGGACGCGCAGCCTTCCGGGGAGATTACGGAATAGGTGCTGTACTGCAGCATATTCACTTTATCACCCACGCCAATTGCCAGCGCACCACCGGAACCACCCTCACCGATAACGGTACAGATGACCGGCACCTTCAGACGAGACATCTCGCGCAGGTTGCGTGCGATGGCTTCAGACTGACCGCGCTCTTCCGCGCCCACGCCTGGGTATGCACCCGGGGTGTCGATGAAGGTGATGATTGGCATGTTGAAACGCTCAGCCATCTCCATCAGACGCAGGGCTTTACGGTAGCCTTCTGGTGCTGGCATACCAAAGTTACGACGGATTTTCTCTTTGGTTTCACGGCCTTTCTGATGACCAATGATCATCACCGGGCGTCCGTCCAGACGCGCGATACCGCCTACGATAGCTTTGTCGTCAGCGTATGCGCGATCGCCTGCCAGTTCGTCAAATTCGTCAAACGCCAGGCGGACATAATCCAGGGTGTACGGACGCTGTGGATGGCGTGCCAGCTGGGCCACCTGCCATGCGCCGAGATCGGCAAAGATTTTGCGCGTCAGCTCTACGCTTTTCTCGCGCAGACGATGCACTTCTTCGTCGATGTTAATATCCAGTTTTTCATCCTGACGGCTTACCGCTGTCAGAGAATCGATTTTCGCTTCCAGCTCAGCAATCGGCTGTTCGAAATCAAGGAAATTCAGACTCATAGTATTCCTGTATTAGTCAAACTCCAGTTCCACCTGCTCCGAACCAATGAGGCCACGGAGATCGTTCAGTAAACGATCGCTCGGAGAGACACGCCACGTTGCACCAAAGCGCAACCGCGCACGTGCATCCGCCCTCTGATAGTAGAGATGTACTGGAATTGTCCCCGAGCGGTGGGGTTCCAGAGACTGACGGAGTCGGTTTAAAAGCTGGTCATCAATTTGCCTGTCCGTCAGCGAGATAGCAAGCCCGCGAGCATATTTTTCCCGGGCTTCGTCAATGTCCATCACTTCGCGGGCGGTCATTTTAAGCCCCCCACTGAAGTCATCAAAGCTGACCTGTCCGCTGACGATAAGTATGCGGTCTTTTTCCAGCAATTGCTGGTATTTATCCAGCGCGTCGGTGAACAACATCACCTCCAGACGCCCGGAACGGTCATCCAACGTACAGATGCCGATACGATTGCCGCGCTTGGTGACCATAACCCTTGCAGCAATCACGAGCCCCGCAGCCGTGGTGATTTTACCACGTTCTGTCGGATGCATGTCTTTCAGCCTATGGCCGCCGACATAGCGCTCAATTTCTTTAATGTACTGGTTGATCGGGTGCCCCGTCAGGTACAGGCCTAACGTCTCACGCTCCCCATCCAGCACCACCTGTTCTGGCCACGGCTGGCAGTTGGAATAAGATTGCTCGATCTGCTCTGGCTCTTCCGCCAGCACGCCGAACATATCCGCCTGACCAATGGCTTCCGCTTTCGCGTGCTGATCCGCCGCTTTCAGGGCGTCGCCCAGCGAGTTCATCAGCGCGGCGCGGTGCGGCCCCAGCCTGTCGAACGCGCCGGACATGATCAGTTTTTCCAGCACGCGGCGGTTCAGCTTTTTGGTATCGGTACGGGCGCAAAGATCGAACAGCTCGCGGAAATACCCGCCGTTGTTGCGCGCTTCGATGATCGCCTCGATCGGCCCCTCGCCCACGCCCTTGATCGCGCCGATCCCGTAAACGATCTCCCCGTCGTCATTGACGTGGAAATGGTAGAGACCTGAGTTAATATCCGGCGGCAGGATCTTCAGCCCCATGCGCCAGCACTCATCCACCAGGCCCACCACCTTCTCGGTGTTGTCCATATCGGCGGTCATTACCGCAGCCATAAACTCCGCAGGATAGTGTGCCTTCAGCCACAGCGTTTGATACGACACCAATGCATAGGCGGCTGAGTGAGATTTGTTAAATCCGTACCCGGCGAATTTCTCCACCAGGTCGAAGATTTTCATCGCCAGCTCGCCGTCGACGCCGTTTTTCTTCGCCCCGTCTTCAAAGATGGAACGCTGCTTGGCCATCTCTTCCGGCTTTTTCTTACCCATTGCACGACGCAGCATGTCCGCGCCGCCGAGCGTATAGCCGGAAAGCACCTGGGCGATCTGCATCACCTGTTCCTGATACAGGATGATGCCATAGGTTGGCTCCAGTACCGGCTTCAGGCTTTCGTGCTGCCACTGAACGTCCGGGTAGGAAATCTCTTCGCGCCCGTGCTTACGGTCGATAAAGTTATCTACCATCCCTGACTGCAAAGGGCCCGGACGGAACAGGGCCACCAGCGCGATCATATCTTCGAAGCAGTCGGGCTGCAGGCGCTTAATCAGATCTTTCATGCCGCGGGATTCAAGCTGGAAGACAGCGGTGGTCTCCGAGCGCTGCAGCATGTCGAAACTTTTCTTGTCGTCCAGCGGGATGGCCGCGATATCCAGCGGCGGCTCGCCGTTCTTCTCGCGGCGGGCGTTGATCATCTCCAGCGCCCAGTTGATGATGGTCAGCGTACGCAGGCCAAGGAAGTCGAACTTCACCAGCCCGGCGTATTCTACGTCGTTCTTGTCGAACTGGGTGACCGGATGCTGGCCCGCTTCATCGCAATACAGCGGCGCGAAGTCGGTGATTTTGGTCGGGGCGATAACCACGCCCCCCGCATGCTTACCGGCGTTACGCGTGACGCCTTCCAGCTTGCGCGCCATGTCGATCAGCGCTTTGACCTCTTCGTCCGCTTCATAGATTTCCGGCAGCTGCGGTTCAGCCTCAAAGGCTTTTGCCAGCGTCATGCCCGGATCGGGCGGCACCAGTTTAGAGATGCGATCGACAAACCCGTACGGGTGGCCCAGCACGCGGCCCACGTCGCGGATAACCGCTTTCGCAGCCATCGTACCGAAGGTAATGATCTGCGATACCGCATCACGGCCGTACATGTCGGCCACGTGCTCGATCACCTGGTCGCGTTTCTCCATGCAGAAGTCGACGTCGAAGTCGGGCATCGAGACACGTTCCGGGTTGAGGAAACGTTCGAACAGCAGGTCGAACTCCAGCGGATCGAGGTCGGTAATTTTCAGCGCATACGCCACCAGCGAACCTGCGCCGGAGCCACGCCCCGGCCCAACCGGCACGCCGTTATCCTTCGACCACTGGATGAACTCCATAACGATCAGGAAGTAGCCCGGGAAGCCCATCTGGTTGATCACCTGGAGTTCTATGTCCAGGCGTTCGTCATACTCCGGGCGACGCTTTTTACGCTCTTCTTCATCCGGGAACAGGAATTCCAGACGCTCTTCCAGACCTTCTTTCGATTTCATGACCAGGAAATCTTCCGTGGTCATGTCACCCGTCGGGAACTGCGGCAGGAAGTATTCGCCAAGGCGGACGGTGACGTTGCAGCGCTTGGCAATCTCTACGCTGTTTTCCAGCGCTTCGGGGATATCGGAGAAGAGCTCACACATCTCCTCCTCGCTGCGCATGTACTGTTGTGCGGAGTAATTACGCGGCCGCTTCGGATCGTCGAGGGTAAAGCCATCGTGGATTGCCACGCGAATTTCGTGAGCGTCAAAATCGCCCGCCTCAAGGAATCGCACATCATTGGTGGCCACTACGGGCAGGCCACGCTCCTCTGCGAGCGCCACCGCGGCATGAAGATAGCTCTCTTCATCCTGACGGCCGGTACGGATCAACTCCAGGTAATAACGATTCGGGAAATATTCTTCATAGAACGAGACGCATTGATCCACCAGCGCGCTGTTACCGCGCAGCAGGGATTTGCCGACGTCCCCCATCCGGCCGCCTGAGATCAGGAGCAGCCCTTCGTTCAGTTCAGCCAGCCAGTCGCGGTCGATCCACGGGCCCAGCGCACCATATCCGCGCTGATAGGCTTTTGAGATCAGCAGCGTGAGGTTTTGGTAACCCGTGTTGTTCATCGCCAGCACGGAGATTTGCGTCAGTTCATCCCCGATGAGGTCGCTCTGCACGTGGAAGTCTGCGCCGACGATCGGCTTCATCCCCGCGCCGTGCGCCGTTCCGTAGAACTTCACCAGACCACACAGGTTGGTAAAATCGGTGATCGCCAGCGCAGGCATGCCAAGCGAGGCCGCCTTTTTTACCAGCGGCCCGGTCTTCGCCAGCCCATCGATCATGGAGTAGTCGCTATGCACCCGCAGGTGTACGAAACGTGGTTCAGCCATCTTCAGATTCCGCGTTACTTAATTGCTTGCGTAATGATTCAGGACACCCGTCCCAGGGCGCGTTTTACCGGGCCAAAACTGCGCCGATGGTGTTCGGTTGCGCCATGTTCAGCCAGCCTCTCCAGGTGGAAAGGTGTGGGATATCCCTTATGCTGGGCGAAACCATACTGAGGGTAAGTGAGGTCCAGCGCGGCCATTTCGGCGTCGCGTGTCACTTTGGCAATAATAGAAGCTGCGCTAATTTCTGCGACCCGGCTATCGCCTTTGACCACTGCCATTGAAGGCATGGGCAATGCCGGACAGCGGTTGCCGTCAATCAGGACATATTCAGGGGAAATTTTCAGCCCCGCCACCGCACGCTGCATCGCCAGCATCGTGGCATGCAAAATATTCAGCTCGTCTATCTCATGCGGTTCAGCACGCCCGAGGCTCCAGGCCAGCGCTTTCTCCTGAATCTCACTAAACAGCGCCAGCCGGCGCTTTTCAGACAATTTTTTTGAGTCATTCAGCCCGACGATCGGCCGAGCCGGATCGAGGATCACCGCAGCGGTCACCACGGCTCCCACTAACGGACCACGACCCACTTCGTCCACACCCGCCACAAGGTGGGTGTGAGGATAAACAAATTCCATCATTTTGCTAACTCCAGCACCGCATCGGCCGCTTGCTCATCAGCATTACAGCGGATCAGTTGATGCAGTTCGCGGAAGGTATCGTGCATCTGGTGGCTGGTTTTACCGTTGGCGAGCAGCGGCAGCAGGGCCTCCGCCAGCGCCTGTGGCTGGCATTCATCCTGCAAGAGCTCTTTCACCAGCTCGCGACCCACAAGCAGGTTTGGCAGGGAGACGTAATCTGTTTTCACCAGACGTTTTGCCAGCCAGAAGGTAAACGGCTTCATGCGGTAACCGACCACCATCGGGCATTTCGCCAGCATACACTCCAGCGCCGCCGTGCCGGAGGCCAGCAGTGCGGCATCGCTCGCATACATCGCTTCCCGCCCCTGCCCGTCCAGAAGACGGACGTGAAGATCCGGGGCGACGTCAGCTTTGATGCGCTCAAACTGCTCGCGGCGTTTGGCATTCACCAGCGGCACGACCACTTCAAGATCGGGATAGGTCTGGCGAAGAATTTGCGCAGTCTTAAGAAAATCGGCGCTCAGCATCTCAACTTCTGCGCCACGGCTGCCTGGCAGTAAGGCCAGACAGTGCACATCATGCGGGATGCCCAGCGCGTCGCGCGCCGCGTTTTTATCCGGATCCAGTGGCATCGCATCCGCCATGGTATGACCGATAAAACGGCACGGAACATTAAATCTGTCGTAAAACGCTTTTTCGAAAGGCAGGAAAGCCAGCACCAGGTGGGTGGACCGTCCGATTTTGAAAACGCGTTTCTGTCGCCACGCCCAGACGGACGGACTGACGTAGTGAATCGTTTTAATGCCCTGCTTTTTCAGATTCCCTTCGAGGGTAATGTTGAAATCAGGTGCATCGATACCGACAAACACATCGGGTTTGAGTTCGGTAAAGCGGCGGGTGAGATCGGCACGGATGTACAGCAAACGGCGTAACCGTCCCAGCACCTCAACGATCCCCATCACGGCCAGCTCTTCCATTTCATACCAGGCTTCACAGCCTTCGGCCTGCATCAGCGGGCCAGCAACACCGACAAAGCGAGCATTGGGTACGCGTGCCTTAAGCGCACGGATGAGACCGGCACCAAGAATATCGCCGGAGGTTTCTCCGGCGACCAGGGCTATCGTAAGCGGACGACTGTCGACCATTAACGAATCAGACCCCTTGTTGAACGGTCAAAGAACTCCATGAACGCGTCCACTTCCGGGTGCTTTTTCGCCAGTTCGGCAATTTCCGGCTTCGCCTCTTCCAGCGTTTTACCGCTACGGTACAGCAGTTTGTACGCGTTGCGGATGGCAGTAATCGCTTCGCGACTAAAACCACGACGCTTGAGGCCTTCGATGTTCACGCCAAACGGCGTGGCATGGTTGCCCTGCGCAATCACATACGGTGGGACGTCCTGCGCCACACCGGAGCATCCGCCGACCATCACGTGCGCACCAATGATGCAGAACTGATGGACTGCGGTCATGCCGCCAATAATTGCGAAGTCATCAACTGATACGTGTCCTGCCAGCGTGGCATTGTTGGCAAGGATACAGCGGTCACCCACGGTACAGTCGTGCGCGATATGCGCATTCACCATAAACAGGTTATCGCTGCCCACCTTCGTCAACCCACCACCCTGTACTGTTCCACGATGAATGGTGACGCTTTCGCGAATACGGTTACGATCGCCGATTTCCACACGGGTCGACTCACCAGCATATTTCAGATCCTGGTTAACTTCGCCGATGGAGGCGAACTGATAGATCTCGTTATTGCAGCCAATGGTCGTGTGACCATTCACCACAACGTGAGACTTCAGTACTGTACCCTCACCAATTTCGACATGGGGTCCAACAATACAAAACGGGCCAATGTGGGCGTTAGCACCAACGATGGCACCCGTTTCCACAATGGCGGTAGGATGAATAAAGGCGGATTTATCAATCACGTATCAGGACTCCCGGCTACGAGCACACATCATCGTCGCTTCGCAAACAACTTTACCGTCAACCAGCGCTACGCCTTTGAAGCGAGTCAGGCCACGACGCGTTTTTTCAAAAGTGACTTCCATGATCATCTGATCACCAGGCACGACAGGGCGCTTAAAGCGCGCTTCGTCAATACCCGCGAAGTAATACAGCTCACCGGGTTCCAGTTTACCGACGCTTTTAAACGCCAGAATACCGGTAGCCTGAGCCATCGCTTCCAGAATCAACACACCCGGGAAGATAGGTTTACCAGGGAAGTGCCCCTGGAAGAACGGCTCATTCACGGAAACATTTTTCACTGCGCGCAGAAAACGACCTTCTTCAAAATCCAGCACACGGTCTACCAGCAGAAACGGGTAGCGGTGCGGCAGAAGTTCTAAAATCTCTTCAATATGCAGAGTATGAGTGTCAGTAGTCAAAATACTCTTCCTGTCAAAATGTACTGATAACAATAATAACACGGCCTGCCGGTTTATTAGAAAGCCGACAGGCCGGGAAAAATAGCGTTAAACGGATGACGCTTAGTCTTGTTGATCGATCTTGCGCTCAAGGGACTTGAGGCGCTTGCTCATATCATCAATGTTCATCACCAGAGCTGCTGTTTTACGCCATACCTTGTTGGGCTGGAGCGGAATGCCGGAGGAATAGACGCCAGGTTCAGCGATAGGACGCATTACCATGCCCATTCCCGTCACGGTCACCTTGTCGCAGATTTCCATATGGCCATTAATCACGCTCGCACCGCCAATCATGCAATAACGGCCAATTTTCAGGCTGCCCGCCATGATGACGCCACCCGCAACCGCGGTATTGTCGCCAATCACAACGTTATGCGCAATCTGGCACTGGTTATCGATGATAACACCATTGCCAATGATCGTGTCGTCAAGCGCGCCACGGTCAATGGTGGTACAGGCGCCGATCTCCACGCGATCGCCAATAATAACGCGACCAAGCTGCGGGATCTTAACCCAGTTACCGCGATCGTTAGCGTAACCAAAGCCATCAGAACCAATCACGGTGCTGGATTGGACGAGGCAGTTTTCGCCAATTTCAACGTCATGGTATACGGACACATTGGCCCATAAACGGGTCCCGGCGCCGATTTTCGTATTTTTCCCAACGAAGCAGCCCGGGCCAATGACGACGTTATCGCCCAGCACAACGCCGGATTCGATAACCGCATTCGCACCAACGGCGACGTTGTTACCCAGCCTGGCCGTCTCATCAATCGCTGCGCTGGCAGCAATGTTCTGGGCCGGTTGCGGCGTGGTATCAAGAATTTGAGCCATGCGTGCATACGTCAGGTAGGGGTTTTTCACTACCAGCGCGCTTACAGTGGCAAATGGAAGATCGTCCTGCGTCAGAACAACAGCTGACGCCTGGCATTGAGCCAGTTGCTCACGGTACTTAGGGCTTACCATGAAGGTAATCGTGCCAGCTTTAGCAGATTGCATGGACGCAACAGCGGTGATGACGATATCGCCATCACCGTGTAATTCTGCATCCAACTGCTGAGCTAAATCAGCCAGTCGAATTGAAGGCATTACTTATTTAACCTGTTTCAGAACGTCAGCAGTGATGTCTTTAACATCTTTGCTGTTGAAAGCGACGGCGTTCGCATCAACAACCAGATCGATGCTCTGATCGGCAGCCACTGCTTTAACAGCGGTCTGAATGCGAGTCACCAGCTTGCCGCGTTCTTCGTTAGAACGACGCTGACGATCCTGCTCGAAAGCCTGCGCTTTCTGGGAGAACGCCTGGCGCTGAGCCATTACGTCTTTTTCCAGCTTGCTGCGGTCGCTTGCCTTCATGGTAGAACCATCACGCTGCAGACGCTGCATTTTGGACTGAAGATCGTTTTCCATACCCTGCAGTTCGCTTGCACGGCCTTTGAATTCGTTTTCCAGAGTCGCAGAAACACCTGTTTTCTGTGCAACCTGCTGGAACAAATTACCCATGTTGACGATTGCAATTTTGTCTGCTGCCTGAGCAGAAGTTGCCATCGCTAAACCGAGACCTGCAGCTAATAACCACTTTTTCACAATTAACTCCTTACCATCCCATTGGCACCAGAAGGTACCGTTCTTTGCGTGGCAAGGCGACCGTTTTACCGATCGCCAGTTGTCAGCGCTACACTGCCAACGCATTCCTTTGCAGCGGATTATTACCAGGTTTTACCAATGTTAAACTGGAATTGCTCCGCTTTGTCTCCATCATATTTCTTAAACGGCTGGGCGTAAGAGAAGACCAACGGCCCCAGCGGTGACATCCATTGTAATGCGATACCGGCAGACATGCGAATATTGCTCGGATCGCTGTAGTCAGGAACGCCAGCTGCACGCATCTGGGCAGTGTTCTCCCAGTTGGTATCCCACACCGTACCCGCATCCCAGAAGAAGGATGTACGGACGGAGTTCGCATATTTATCACTGATAAACGGCGTTGGCGTGATGAACTCCAGACTGGCAACGGCCATAGCGTTACCGCCGACTGCGTCATCAGAACTACAGACTTCTGATGAGGAAGACTTATCGCAGTTATCTTTGTCGTTCCCGCCGTAGTAAACCGCTTTCGGACCAATGTTGTTGGACTGGAAGCCACGAACGGTACTGGAACCACCGGCATAGAAGTTTTCATAGAACGGCATCTCTTTGCCGCCTAAACCATCACCATAGCCCCAACGGGTACGACCCAGAACCACCCACTTGTGATCGTCATCGATCGGGAAGTAGGACGCAGTATCCAGCGTCACCTTATAGAACTCGTTATCGGAACCCGGGACGGTGACTTTACCGTTCAGGTTGACGCGAGAACCTTCCGTTGGGAAGTAGCCACGGTCGAGACGGTTATAGGTCCAGCCGTAGTTGAAGGTGAAGTCATCTGCAGCGAAACCGTTGTTATCGCTGTTTTTGCTCGCCGACTGGCCAATAGAATCCAGGTAACGCCACATGGCCACCTGCGGTTGCATATTGGACAGGTCGTTATGCACGTAACCTAAGCCCGCTCGCAGGGTGTTGTATTCGTTAATCGGGAAGCCAAGCGTTCCGTCCACACCGTAACTCTTGTTGGTGTAGGAGGACAGATCCGCATCGTCGGCTTTAAAGTCATTGTAGAAGATACGACCACCCAGGCTCACACCGTCAACGGTGAAGTATGGGTTCGTTACAGAGAACTCAGAGTAGGTCTGGTAGTCGTTTTTGGTACCGTTAATTCCGACAGAGTAACCCGTACCCAGCCAGTTATCCTGCTGCACGCCAACCTGGAAGCTGACGCCGCTTTCAGTACCGTAGCCCACACCAAAGTTAAAGCTACCGGTGTTACGCTCTTTCACTTTATAAACGACATCAACCTGATCCGGGCTGCCCGGTACGCGCTGGGTATCAGTATCAACCGTTTCAAAATAGCCCAGACGGTTCAGACGCTCTTTACCCTGATCAACGAGATCGCTACCTAACCATGCGCCTTCCATCTGACGCATTTCGCGACGCAGAACGGAGTCTTTGGAGGTGTCGTTACCGACGAAGCGGATCTTACGCACGTAGAAACGGTTACCCGCGTCAACATTCACGTGCAGCTTAACGGTTTTATCCGCGTCATTGATTTCCGGCTGAGTCTGTACGCGCGGATAGGCATAACCATAGCGGCCGAGCAGCTTCTTAATGCTGTCTTCCATTTTGGTGACCTTGGATCCGCTATAGAGATCGCCTGGCTGAATTTTGGTCAGCGATTCGATTTCAGCAGAATGCCCCGCCAGGTTACCACTCACCTCAACACCCGAAAGCTTGTACTGATCGCCTTCCGTGATGTTGATCGTAATGTAGATGCCTTTCTTGTCCGGCGTCAGGCTCACCTGCGTCGAGTCGATGTTGAAACGCGCGTAACCACGATCCAGATAGTAGCTGCGCAGGGTTTCAAGGTCGCCCGCCAGTTTCTGTTTCTGGTATTTGCGATCGCCCACCACGTTCCACCACGGCACTTCATCGCGCAGCTGGAAGGTGGAGATCAGTTCGTCGGTGCTGAACGCGTGGTTACCCACAATGTTGATCTGCTGGATCTTCGCAGAGACACCTTCCTGGAAGACCAGCTTCAGGTCAACACGGTTACGCGGCAGCGGAGTCACAACCGCTTTCACGCTGGCGCTGTATTTACCGACGCTGTAGTAGAAGTCTTCCAGACCTTTTTCAATGTCTGAAAGGGTTGTGCGGTCCAGAGACTCACCCACACGAACACCGGATGCTTCAAGGTTTTGCTTGAGCATGTCATCTTTCACCGACTTGTTACCGGAGAAAGTGATACTGGCGATCGTTGGACGTTCTTTTACCTGTACCAGCAGGGTATCACCATCACGCAGGACGCGGACATCCTCGAAGTTGCCGGTGGCAAACAGAGCACGGATGGTATTACTGATATCATCATCATTAACCGTATCGCCGGGGCGCACAGGCATACTGAGGAGGGCCGCACCAACGGCGACACGCTGAAGGCCTTCGAAATGAATGTCTTTCACTACGAACCCGTCAGCACCGTATACGGTGGCGCTGCTAAACAGCAGCGACGCTATGAGCAACTTTTTCATCGCCATCGTTATTATGCGTTCTTCCTAACTAACTCTCTTACAACCGAGAGAAATCATTGAAAAGTGCAAGCCCCATTAACAGCACCAGCAAAATCGAGCCAATGCGATAACTAAAGTCTTGAACTCGCTCGGATACCGGCCCGCCTTTTAGCTTTTCAATCGCTAAAAACAGCAGATGACCCCCGTCTAAAACGGGAAGCGGGAACAGGTTGATTATCCCAAGGTTCACGCTAATGAGCGCGAGGAACATGAGATAGTAAATCACCCCGAATTCCGCTGACATCCCAGCCCCCTGGGCAATCGAAATTGGCCCACTGAGGTTGTTCAGTTTCACATCACCGGTTATCAATTTCCCCAACATGTTGACCGTCAGCTTCATCAGTTGCCATGTTTTATCCGTGGCTTCAAGGATGGCGCTGAACGGCCCATACTGGCGTATTGTCTTGTACTCATCTGGCAGCGGGATCACTTTTGGCACAACGCCTGCAAACCCTTCTGCCTTCTTGCCGACCGACTTCGTATCCGGGATCAGCGTCAGCGAAAGCGGACTGCCCTGCCTTTCAACTTCCAGCGCGAGAGACGTACCCGGATTATCGCGCACCAGAGTAACAAAGGTCATCCACTCTGTTAATGGTTGACCATCGACTTTAACGATCCTGTCGCCTGCTTGCAAACCCGCTTTGCTCGCCGCCGAGTTTGCCTGTACTTCGGCTAATACCGGCTCGATCTGCGCGCCGCGCGGACGAATGCCCAGCGCAGCGACGGGATCCTCTTTGTCTGGCTCGAAACGCCATTGACGTAAATCGAGCACTTTGTCCTGACGGGCGTCTGACCCAAATGGCGATACGCTGATGGTGGTCTGCGGATCGCCAATTTTAGCAACCAGCTGCAGTCGCACGGCATCCCAATCAGGGGTTTCGATGCCATCAATCGCTTTAAGTTCCATCCCGGATGTAATTTGCGCACTCGCCGCGATGGAGTTGGGGGCAATGTCACCTACTACCGGACGCACGCCAGGGACGCCGATGATAAACACCAGCCAGTAAGCGAAAATTGCAAAGATGAAGTTGGCTACCGGTCCGGCAGCGATGATGGCGGCGCGTTGTCCAACGGTTTTATTGTTGAATGCGCTGTGTCGCAGTTCAGGCGCGACAGGCTCGACGCGTTCGTCGAGCATTTTGACGTAGCCACCCAGCGGGATAAGGGCGATAACAAATTGCGTACCGTGGCGGTCGGTGCGCGTCCAGAGTGATTTACCAAAACCGATGGAAAACCGTTCTACGCGCACGCCACAGCGGCGAGCAACCCAGAAATGGCCAAATTCATGCACGGTAATCAGTACACCCAGTGCAACTATGAACGCCGCCAGATTCCAGAGAATGCTCAGCATAAAACCTTCCGTTAAATCGTCCCGAATACCAGTAAAAGCAAACACGCAAACACTGGAACAGCCGCTGTCAGGCTATCAATGCGATCCAGTATACCGCCATGCCCTGGAATCAGGTGTCCACTGTCCTTAATCCCTGCTTCACGCTTGAACATACTTTCGGTTAAATCACCGAGCACAGAGGCAAGCGCAGCAAAAATGGAGCACACCAGCAGTATTGATGGTGCCACTTCAAGATTCGCCCAGACGCCGTAGCCCCAGGAGATGATCGCGGCCGTGAACAAACCGCCGATAAATCCTTGCCAGGTTTTGCCCGGAGAAACCTTCGGTGCCAGCTTATGTTTGCCAAACAGTTTACCAAACATATAGGCCCCGGAGTCAGCCCCCCAGACGAGAATCATCACATAAAGCAGCCAGATCGCACCGCTGTAGTGGTTTTCGTCGTAGTGCCAGGCGCGCAGCGCAACCATACCCCAGAAAAAAGGAATAATAGTGAGCAAACCAAAAATCAGTCGCAGCACTTTTGAATGACGCCACAACGCCGCGGAGCCGGGATAAAACAGCACCAGCAACAGCGCGGCAACCCACCAGGCCAACGATATCCACAAGGAACCAGCCACCAGAGGCTGATGAATATCATGATGATATTCAGGCAACGTGAACAGCATTACGGCCAGAATAAAGCCACAAAGTACCGCAAGCCATACTCGCTGCGTACGCGAGGTAAAGCCGCTAAACTGTCCCCATTCCCACGCGGCGAGCATGCACACCACCAGCGTAACAATAGCGAATCCCACCGGGGGCAGTAAAAACAGCGCCGCAATGACAATGGGTATTAATACAAAAGCGGAAATCAGGCGATACTTCAGCAAAAGCTACCCCCATCAGGCGTTGTCGCCACCAGGCTCGGTGCCGCCGAAACGACGCTCTCGATTGGCAAAGGCATGCAGCGCACCTTCAAAGTCTTGTTCATCAAAATCGGGCCAAAGAACATCTGTAAAGTAAAGTTCGGCATAGGCAATTTGCCATATCAAAAAGTTACTTATGCGATGTTCTCCCCCTGTCCTAATTACTAAATCCACAGGTGCCAGTTCATTCATGCAGATTTGCTTGCTCAGCGCTTCTTCATCAATTTGGTCGGGTCTCAACAGCCCTTCCTGAACCTGTTCGGCGAGATGCCGAACGCCCTGGATAATATCCCAGCGTCCGCCGTAATTCGCCGCAATATTCAGCGTCAGACCGGTATTATTTTCAGTCAGCGCCTCTGCTTTACGAATCCGTTCCTGCAAACGTGAGTTAAAACGACTGGTATCGCCAATGATACGCAGGCGGACGTTGTGGCGGTGCAGGCTTTTTACTTCGCTGTCTAGCGCCCACACAAACAATTCCATCAACGCAGTCACTTCCTGCAGCGGTCGATTCCAGTTTTCACTGCTAAAAGCATAGAGCGTTAACGCATCAATGCCGTTATTGGCGGCAAAAGAAACGGCGCGGCGAACGGATTTCGCCCCAGCTTTATGCCCAAAGGCTCGTATCTTCCCTTGTCTTTTCGCCCAGCGGCCATTGCCATCCATAATGATTGCTACATGACGGCAGCCATGAGCTGGCAAGTTTTCGCTTATTGGTTGATTCGCAGACAACATAACGCGTTTTTTGTCCCTGAAAAGGATTTAACGGTACTCAGGAATACTGAAGCCGATACATAAAAAAGCCGTGTCAAACCACGGCTCACCTGACCACGTAAAGTCAAATACCTGCGATCAGGTGGCGCAGACTATATCACTGAAGCCCAACGCTAACAAATAGCACGACGACTAGTGGTTGCTTTATCACCAGCTTGCGAGACGTGTCACCTGTTGGCGCGCAATATTACGCGCAGCTGCATCCACCGTCAGCACCTCTTCCACGCTCTGTGGTTCGCGCAAATCCATCATCTCCAGTACCGATAAATTTAACGCCGCAATATCGGTAAAACGAATTTGCTGATTCAGAAATGCTTCAACGGTAATTTCATTGGCTGCATTCAGTGCCGTTGTCGCCGCCTGCCCCTGGTCAAAGGCCGTCATTGCAAGCTTCAGACAAGGGTAACGGTCATAGTCTGGTTCACTGAACGTCAGGGAACTTAGCTTGCAGAAATCAAGCGGCTTCACGCCGGACTTCACTCGATTCGGCCACGCCATGGAATGGGCAATCGGCGTACGCATATCCGGTTCACCCAACTGCGCCAGCACGCTGCCATCCTGATAACGCACCATCGAATGAATCACCGATTGGGGGTGGATCAGTACTTCCATCTGTTTCGCTGACGCATTAAACAGCCAGCGCGCTTCAATGTATTCCAGACCTTTGTTCATCATGGTGGCAGAGTCAACGGAGATTTTACGCCCCATCGACCAGTTCGGATGACGGCACGCCTGATCCGGCGTCATCGCACGCAGTTCAGACAGTGGCGTTTCACGGAACGGGCCACCAGACCCGGTAAGCAGAATCGACACGACGCCATTCTGCTCCAGGTCAGCGTACCCCAGGTTCTGTTGAAAAGGTTGCGGTAAACTCTGAAAAATCGCGTTGTGCTCGCTGTCGACGGGCAAAAGACGCGCCCCGCGCTGCTTCACCGCCTCCATGAACAGGCGTCCGCAGGTGACCAGCGACTCTTTATTGGCCAGCAGAACGTCCTTACCGGCATCAATCGCGGCAAGCGTCGGCAATAATCCTGCCGCCCCGACAATGGCCGCCATCACCTGATCCACCTCATCCAGCGCCGCCATCTCGCAGGCCGCCTGTTGGCCACTCAGCACCTCGGTTCGACTGCCCTTCTCAAGCAGCTGTGCTTTCAGCAGGCGCGCGCTCTCTTCGTCATCCATCACCGCATAGCGGGGCGTAAACTCCAGGCACTGCTCAACCATTCGCTGCACATTCTTACCGGCCACCAGCGCTGTCACGGTGTAAAGTTCAGGATTATGGCGGACGACGTCGAGAGTACTGCAACCGATGGAGCCGGTTGAGCCAAGGAGTGTTAAATGCTTCATGAGATGCCCGAAAAGTTAGACCAGATAAAAGCAAAACGCCGCCAGCAAGACCCAAAGTCCCTCTGAACGGCGTTTATCAGTGTACGACAGAAATCAGAACTGCATCAGTTCCGCTTCTTTATCTGCCAGCGCCGCATCAATTTTCTTGATGGCAGCGTCAGTCATTTTCTGAATGTCGTCCTGAGAACGACGATCGTCATCTTCACTGATCTCTTTTTCTTTCAGTAGCGCTTTTACTTTATCGTTCGCGTCGCGACGGACGTTACGCACGGATACACGGCCCTGCTCAGCTTCGCCACGTACCACTTTGATCAGGTCTTTACGACGCTCTTCGGTCAGCGGTGGCAGTGGAACGCGGATGTCAGCACCCGCAGAGCTTGGGTTCAGACCAAGGTCAGACGCCATGATCGCTTTCTCAACCGCCGGGCCCATAGAACGATCGAACACGTTGATTTTCAGCGTACGGGTATCTTCTACCGTTACGCTCGCCAGCTGACGCAGAGGAGTTGGCGTACCGTAGTACTCAACAATGATGCCATCCAGCAGGCTTGGAGAAGCACGGCCAGTACGGATTTTGCTGATTTGGGTTTTGAACGCTTCTACGCATTTTTCCATGCGTACTTCAGCATCTTTTCTGATGTCGTTAATCACGTTACGAATCCTTGAAAACTTGTCTCAGGCAGACTATCCGCCAGCACAGCGCTACAGGTGTGCTAAGTATAGTCGCGTTTAATTCATGACAACGCCAAAGGCGCGCCCGGGTAAGATACCACTACAAAATAAAGCGGAATCTTACCTGTATTTATCGTCGACGGAAATTATTCCGTGATCAAAGTGCCTTCTTTTTCGCCCATGACCACGCGACGCAGTGCGCCTGGTTTGTTCATGTTGAAGACACGGATCGGCAGTTTGTGGTCGCGAGCCAGCGTGAAGGCGGCAAGATCCATCACTTTCAGCTCTTTATCCAGCACTTCGCTGTAACTCAGCTGATCGTACATGGTGGCAGAAGGATCTTTTGCCGGGTCGGCAGTAAACACGCCGTCAACTTTGGTCGCTTTCAGTACCACATCGGCTTCGATCTCGATACCGCGCAGGCAGGCAGCGGAATCGGTCGTAAAGAACGGGTTACCCGTACCGGCGGAGAGGATCACCACGCGGTTGTTGCGCAGCAGGCTGATGGCTTCTGCCCAGCTGTAATTATCGCATACGCCATTCAGTGGAATAGCGGACATCAGGCGGGCGTTCACATAGGCGCGATGGAGCGCATCACGCATCGCCAGGCCATTCATCACGGTTGCCAGCATACCCATGTGGTCGCCCACAACGCGGTTCATCCCCGCTTTCGCCAGACCAGCACCACGGAAAAGGTTGCCACCGCCAATGACCACGCCAACCTGGATGCCCAGTTCGACCAGTTCTTTGATTTCCTGTGCCATGCGATCAAGGATGCTTGCGTCAATACCGAAGCCTTCCGATCCCTGCAGCGCTTCGCCACTCAGCTTAAGCAGAATGCGTTTGTACACGGGTTTTGCATTGGTAGCCATGTTTCTTTCCTGAGACTGTCAACGATTAAGATGGGGGTTAATTCTGGCGACATGATATGCCGCAAATCAGTACAGCGATACTGGAGCCTGTCTGATTTCCTGTGACGGGTGACAAAAAGAAGCCGCCCTCAGGCGGCTCCTTTTCAATCATTAAGACTGCTTGGACATTGCAGCAACTTCTGCTGCGAAGTCAGTCTCAACTTTCTCGATGCCTTCGCCCACTTCGAAGCGGATGAAGCCAGTTACGTCAGCGTTGTGCTCTTTCAGCAGCTGAGCAACAGATTTGCTTGGGTCCATTACGAATGGCTGGCCAGTCAGAGAAACTTCGCCGGTGAATTTCTTCATGCGGCCTTCAACCATTTTCTCTGCGATTTCTTTTGGTTTACCAGACTGCATCGCGATGTCCAGCTGAACCTGGTACTCTTTCTCTACCACTTCAGCAGACACGTCTTCTGGCTTAACGAATTCTGGCTTGCTTGCAGCGATGTGCATTGCCAGCTGTTTAACCAGCTCTTCGTCAGCGCCTTTAGCCGCAACCAGAACACCGATACGAGCACCGTGCTGGTATGAACCCAGAACGTCGCCTTCCAGAGAAGCAACGCGACGGATGTTGATGTTCTCGCCGATTTTAGCAACCAGCGCAACACGCTCTTCTTCGAACTGTGCTTTCAGAACTTCAACGTCAGTGATTTTGCCAGCAACCGCTGCGTCCAGAACTTTGTTAGCAAATGCCTGGAAACCACCATCTTTAGCAACGAAGTCAGTCTGGCAGTTAACTTCCAGAATGATGCCGTAGGTGCCGTCGATCTTAGTGATGATCACGCCGTCAGCAGCAACGTTGCCTGCTTTTTTAGCTGCTTTGATCGCACCGGATTTACGCATGTTTTCGATTGCCAGCTCGATGTCGCCGTTCGCTTCAGTCAGCGCTTTTTTGCAATCCATCATGCCTGCGCCAGTACGCTCGCGCAGCTCTTTTACCAGGGATGCGGTAATTTCAGCCATTCTTAAATCCTCGGGAGATGTGAACTGCCCGGCCGGGGGCCAAACAGTGTAAATTGAAAAAAGGGGCCGGTAATGGGCCCCTATTCATACACGGTACTAATAAGGGGTAAAACCTTATTATTCAGCTTCTACGAAGCTTTCTTCCGCCTGAGAAGCCAGATCCTGGGAACGGCCTTCACGAACGGTAGCAGCTACAGCGCTCAGGTACAGGCTAACAGCACGGATTGCGTCGTCGTTACCCGGGATAACGAAGTCAACACCGTCCGGATCGGAGTTGGTATCAACGATAGCGAATACCGGGATACCCAGGTTGTTAGCTTCTTTGATAGCGATGTGCTCGTGGTCTGCATCGATTACGAACAGCGCGTCTGGCAGGCCGCCCATATCTTTGATACCGCCCAGGCTGTTTTCCAGCTTGTCCAGTTCACGAGTGCGCATCAGCGCTTCTTTCTTAGTCAGCTTGTCGAAAGTACCGTCCTGAGACTGGGTTTCCAGATCTTTCAGGCGCTTGATGGACTGACGAACAGTTTTCCAGTTGGTCAGCATGCCGCCCAACCAGCGATGGTTCACGAAGAACTGGTCGCAGCTGTTAGCAGCATCTTTCACAGCTTCGCTTGCAGCGCGCTTAGTACCAACGAACAGAATCTTACCTTTACGGGAAGAGATCTTGTTCAGCTCAGCCAGGGCTTCGTTGAACATTGGTACAGTTTTCTCAAGGTTGATGATGTGAACTTTGTTACGTGCGCCGAAGATGAAAGGCTTCATTTTCGGGTTCCAGTAACGGGTCTGGTGACCAAAGTGAACACCAGCCTTGAGCATGTCGCGCATGGAAACAGTTGCCATGTTTAAAACCTCTATATTGAAAGTTGGGGTTATGCCTCCACGTATCCCATATTACCGACCCCGAAGGGCACCCCGGAATATGTGCCGATACGTGTGTGTTGTTACACAAAGTGAGATTTGTCGCTCCCGTCCAGCCTGTGTATCTGAGATGGATCGGAAGTCCGGCGCGCTTTATACCACAAAACACGACCAGAAACCAACAGTTGTTGGCGGAGTGTGCTGTTAATGATTCTCAATTTGGCACGGAGCGTGCCTGACTGATACCATTGACGACACTTAGACTAGTATTGTCGAAAAAATCGACACCGATGGACAGATTACATGGCTATCTCTATTAAGACACCTGAAGAAATTGAAAAGATGCGCGTCGCCGGTCGTCTGGCCGCGGAAGTGCTGGAAATGATCGAGCCGTTCGTGAAGCCGGGCGTCAGCACGGGTGAACTGGACCGCATCTGTAACGACTATATCGTGAACGAGCAGCACGCGGTTTCCGCCTGCCTCGGCTACCACGGTTTCCCAAAATCCGTCTGCATCTCTATTAATGAAGTGGTGTGCCACGGCATTCCTGACGATGAAAAACTGCTGAAAGACGGCGATATCGTCAACATCGACGTGACCGTCATTAAAGACGAGTACCACGGTGACACCTCAAAAATGTTCATCGTTGGCAAGCCGACCATCCTGGGCGAGCGCCTGTGCAAAGTCACCCAGGACAGCCTCTACCTGGCGCTGAAAATGGTGAAGCCGGGTATTCGCCTGCGTACTATCGGCGCCGCAATTCAGAAATTTGTGGAAGCGGAAGGGTTCTCCGTGGTGCGCGAATACTGCGGTCACGGTATTGGCCGCGTCTTCCATGAAGAGCCGCAGGTTCTGCACTACGATGCAGACGACGGCGGCGTCGTGCTGCAAAAGGGCATGACCTTCACCATCGAGCCAATGGTCAACGCCGGTGACTACCGCATCCGCACCATGAAAGACGGCTGGACGGTGAAAACCAAAGACAGAAGCTTGTCTGCCCAGTACGAGCATACTATTGTGGTAACAGACAACGGCTGCGAAATTATGACGTTGCGCAAGGATGACACCATCCCGGCGATACTGACGAACATTGAGTGATAAGAAGCCGGCAAATGCCGGCTTTTTTAATGGCGATAGCTTTTTCTTATGGGTGGCGCACGATGAGTAATCTTTTACCCGAACAGTATGCTAACACAGCCCTTCCCACCCTCCCCGACCAGCCCGATAACCCGGGCGTCTGGCCGCCGCACGAGCTGACCTGCGCGCATATTAAAGCCCATATGGATGTTTTCCATCGCTGGCTGGGTAGCGCGTTCGATGCAGGCGTATCTGCCGAGCAGCTCATTGAGGCGCGCACCGAGTTTATCGACCAGCTCCTGCAGCGTCTGTGGATCGACTACGGTTTCGGGCAGGTTAGCGACGTCGCGCTGGTTGCCGTCGGGGGCTATGGCCGCGGTGAGCTGCATCCGCTTTCCGATATCGATCTCCTGATCCTAAGCCGCAAAAAGCTGCCGGACGAACAGGCGCAAAAAATCGGCGAGCTTCTGACCCTGCTCTGGGACGTGAAGCTGGAAGTCGGCCACAGCGTGCGCACCCTGGAAGAGTGTCTGCTGGAAGGGCTATCGGACCTAACCGTTGCCACCAACCTGATTGAAACCCGTCTGCTGATTGGCGACGTCGCGCTGTTCCTGGAGCTGCAAAAACATATCTTCAGCGACGGCTTCTGGCCGTCAGAAAAGTTCTTCGCCGCGAAGGTCGAGGAGCAAAACCAGCGCCACCAGCGCTACCACGGCACCAGCTATAACCTTGAGCCTGACATTAAAAGCAGCCCCGGCGGCCTGCGCGACATCCACACGTTACAGTGGGTCGCCCGTCGTCACTTTGGCGCCACCTCGATGGACGAGATGGTCGGCTTTGGCTTCCTGACCGAGGCCGAGCGTAACGAGCTCAACGAGTGTCTGCACCTGCTGTGGCGCATCCGCTTTGCCCTGCATCTGGAGGTCACCCGCTACGATAACCGTCTGCTGTTTGACCGCCAGCTCAGCGTGGCGCAGCGCCTGAATTACCAGGGCGAAGGTAACGAGCCGGTTGAGCAGATGATGAAGGATTTCTTCCGCGTCACCCGCCGGGTGACCGAGCTGAACCAGATGCTGTTGCAGCTGTTCGACGAGGCCATTCTGGCCCTGACGGCGGACGAAAAGCCGCGCCCGATTGATGACGAATTCCAGCTGCGCGGTACGCTTATCGATCTGCGCGACGAAACGCTGTTTATCCGCGAGCCGGAAGCGATCCTGCGGATGTTCTACACCATGGTGCGCAACAGCACCATCACCGGGATCTACTCCACCACCCTGCGCCATCTGCGCCACGCGCGCCGCCATCTGACGCAGCCTTTGTGTTACATCCCGGAAGCGCGCTCGCTGTTCCTGAGCATGCTCCGCCATCCGGGTGCCGTCAGCCGCGGGCTGCTGCCGATGCACCGCCACAGCGTGCTGTGGGCCTATATGCCGCAGTGGTCGCACATCGTTGGGCAGATGCAGTTCGACCTGTTCCACGCCTACACGGTGGATGAACACACCATCCGCGTGATGCTCAAGCTGGAGAGCTTTGCCAAAGAAGAGACGCGCTCCCGCCACCCGCTGTGCGTCGAGCTGTGGCCGCGCCTGACCCATCCGGAACTGATCCTGATTGCCGCCCTGTTCCACGACATCGCCAAGGGCCGCGGCGGCGATCACTCGGTGCTGGGCGCGCAGGACGTGCTGAAATTTGCCGAACTGCACGGTCTCAATTCGCGCGAAACGCAGCTGGTCGCCTGGCTGGTGCGCCATCACCTGCTGATGTCGGTCACCGCGCAGCGTCGGGACATTCAGGACCCGGAAGTCATTAAGCAGTTCGCGGAAGAAGTTCAGACGGAAAACCGCCTGCGCTATCTGGTCTGCCTGACGGTGGCGGATATTTGCGCCACCAACGAAACCCTGTGGAACAGCTGGAAGCAGAGCCTGTTGCGCGAACTGTACTTCGCCACCGAAAAACAGCTGCGTCGCGGGATGCAGAACACGCCGGACATGCGCGAGCGCGTGCGTCACCACCAGCTTCAGGCGCTGGCGCTGCTGCGGATGGATAACATTGATGAAGAGGCGCTACATCAGATTTGGGCTCGCTGCCGCGCCAACTATTTTGTCCGCCACAGCCCAAACCAGCTGGCGTGGCACGCGCGGCATCTGCTCAAGCACGATCTGTCCCAGCCGATGATCCTGCTAAGCCCGCAGGCCACGCGCGGCGGAACGGAGATTTTCATCTGGAGCCCGGACCGGCCTTATCTGTTTGCTGCCGTCTGCGCCGAGCTGGACAGACGTAACCTGAGCGTGCATGACGCACAGATTTTCACCACCCGCGACGGTATGGCCATGGACACCTTTATCGTGCTGGAGCCGGACGGCAGCCCGCTGTCGTCGGACAGGCATGAAGGGATACGTTTTGGTCTGGAGCAGGCGATTACCCAGCGCAGCTGGCAGCCCCCGCAGCCGCGTCGCCAGCCGGCAAAATTGCGCCACTTTACCGTGGATACCGAGGTCAATTTCCTGCCGACCCACACCGATCGTAAATCGTTCCTGGAGCTGATCGCGCTCGACCAGCCAGGGCTGCTCGCCCGCGTCGGCCAGGTTTTTGCCGATCTGGGAATTTCGCTTCATGGGGCCCGAATTACAACGATTGGCGAGCGAGTAGAAGATTTATTTATAATCGCCACCGCCGACCGGCGTGCCCTTAATAATGACCTGCAGCTTGAAGTGCAACAACGGTTGACAGCAGCCCTCAATCCAAACGATAAAGGGTGATATGTTTTTTAGTGAAATGGAAAGAGTAAACAATGCAGCAGTTACAGAACGTTATTGAGTCCGCTTTTGAGCGTCGCGCCGAGATTACCCCGGCAAATGTGGATACCGTGACCCGTGAAGCGGTAAACCAGGTGATTTCCCTGCTGGATTCCGGCGCACTGCGCGTGGCAGAAAAAATCGACGGTCAGTGGGTCACTCATCAATGGCTGAAGAAAGCCGTGCTGCTCTCTTTCCGCATCAACGATAACCAGGTTATCGACGGAGCAGAAAGCCGCTACTTCGATAAAGTGCCCATGAAGTTCGCTGACTACGACGAAGCGCGTTTCCAGAAAGAAGGTTTCCGCGTGGTACCGCCTGCGGCAGTGCGCCAGGGCGCCTTCATCGCACGTAATACCGTGCTGATGCCATCCTACGTGAACATCGGTGCCTACGTTGACGAAGGTACCATGGTCGACACCTGGGCAACAGTCGGTTCCTGCGCGCAGATCGGTAAAAACGTTCACCTGTCCGGCGGCGTGGGCATCGGTGGTGTTCTGGAGCCACTGCAGGCTAACCCGACCATCATCGAAGATAACTGCTTCATCGGCGCGCGCTCTGAAGTGGTTGAAGGCGTGATCGTGGAAGAAGGCTCCGTGATCTCCATGGGCGTTTACATCGGCCAGAGCACCCGTATTTACGACCGTGAAACCGGTGAAGTGCATTACGGTCGCGTTCCGGCGGGCTCCGTGGTGGTTTCCGGCAACCTGCCGTCAAAAGATGGCAAATACAGCCTGTACTGTGCGGTTATCGTGAAGAAAGTGGATGCAAAAACGCGCGGTAAAGTGGGCATCAACGAATTGCTGCGCACCATCGATTAATCGGGTATAACAAAAAGCGGGGGCAACCCCGCTTTTTTTATATCTGAGGGTGGCGAAAATAGATTTTTTCGTTAATTATTCAAAGGTTATGTTGAGATCAAGGGTACCGCTATGTACGATAATCTGAAAAGTCTGGGCATTACCAATCCTGATGAAATTGATCGTTACAGCCTCCGCCAGGAAGCCAATAACGATATTTTGAAAATCTATTTTCACAAGGACAAAGGAGAGTTTTTCGCCAAAAGCGTGAAGTTTAAATACCCACGCCAGCGTAAGACCGTTGTTGCTGACGGTGTAGGACAGGGATACAAAGAAGTACAGGAAATCAGCCCTAACCTGCGCTATGTGATCGATGAACTCGATCAGATCTGCCAGCGCGACCGCACCGAAGTCGATCTCAAGCGCAAGATCCTTGACGATCTGCGTCACCTTGAAAGCGTTGTTACCAATAAGATCAGCGAGATTGAAGCGGATCTTGAGAAGTTAACCCGCAACAAATAAGCCGTTTTATTGCCCGGTGGCGCTTCGCTTACCGGGCCTACAAACGCATGTAGGCCGGGTAAGGCGAAGCCGCCACCCGGCAAACAGCATCATCTCTGTTCATCCAACTGCAGTGCCACATACAGCAGCAGCCTGTCGTCGAAATTGCCCAGATCCAGCCCCGTCAGCTCTGAAATTCGGTTTAACCGATACTCCAGGGTATTGCGGTGGATAAACAGCGCTTTTGACGTCGCCAGCGGCTGCACGTTATGATGGAACCACGCCTGCAGCGTCCGACGCAGCAGGCCGTTATTGTCCATGGCTTTCAGGCGCGCCAGTGGCCGCGCAAGCTCATTGGCCTGCCAGCCACCGCGCAGGCTGTCGAGCAGCACCGGCAGCATCAGGTCCTGATAGAAATAGCTGCGGCTTTCCGGCATTCGCTGCTTGCCCACCATCATGGTGGTGCGCGCGGTTCGCCAGGAGCGGGCGATACTGCCCGGCCCGGTAAAGTAGTTGCCCAGCGCAACGCGAAAACGCAACTGACCATTCTCTTTCATACGGGAAATTAACTGCTCCACGCGACGGCGATGATCGTCCGCATCCCAGCGGCCAAACGCATTGAGCGCCGGTTTGAGCACCACCATCTCCGTCAGAGAAACGATCGCCACCAGGTTATCGCGCTCCGGCGTCGCCAGTGCATTTTGCAGCTGCTGCAGCTCGGCCATCGCACTGTCTACGCCCAGCTGGCCGCTGTCAACCTCAATGACCGCCACCACGCGCGGCTGGTTCAGATCGATCCCCAGACGCTGGGCCCATTCACTGAGCGCAGGCGTATGCTCCTCTGCCTGAATAAGGTTCATCACCAGCTCTTCGCGCAGGCGGCTGTCCTGAGCCAGCAGGTGCATCAGCCGCGACTGCTCCAGCATCATCTCCGCCGTCATGCAGACCAGCTCACCGTATTTTCGCAGTGACTCAGGCTCGCCGGTGAGGCCGATGACCCCCACAATCTCGCCTTCAAGGCGCAGCGGTAAATTGATGCCCTGACGGACGCCGTGCAGGTGTTTCGCTACCGCATCGTCGATATCGACCACGCGCCCCTGGGAGAGCACCAGCAGCGCGCCTTCGTGCAATTCCCCAATACGCTCGCGATCGCCACTGCCAATAATGCGCCCGCGGGCATCCATTACGTTGATATTGGTATCAATGATGCGCATGGTGCGCGCCACAATATCCTGCGCCATTTTGGTATCAAGATGCCAGCCAGCCATAGAACCCTCCCGTGAGCAGAGCTCAAGCATAGGGAAGTTCAGCGACGCCCGCATTGTGCAGATGCACAAAGAGAGAGGAAGAAGTGTGGACTTGTGTGAAAGGTCACAGAAACGAGAAAAGCCCCTGCGAACAGGGGCTTCAGAGGATTACTGCATCAGCAGGTAAATAGAGGTGTCACCACGCTGGATATTGAGCGCCAGCACGGAAGGCTTGCTGTCGAGAATTTTGCGCAGTTCCGCGATGTTTTTCACCGGCTGCTGGTTAGCGCCCATGATCACATCGCCTTTTTTCAGGCCGATACGGGCTGCCGGTGAATTCGCCTTCACGTTATTCACCACCACGCCTTTATCTGCGCCTTTGTTGCTCATCTCGGCACCTTCAATCCCGCTGAAGATGGTGCTGGAGTCCACCTGATTCTGGCTGCTCTGCTGCAGCTCCAGGCTGACGTTAACCGCCTTGCCGTCGCGCAGCAGACCAAGGGTCACTTTGCTGCCGATAGGCATAGAGCCGACTTCCGCACGCAGGGCAGCAAAGCTGCTGATCGGTTTACCATTCAGGGAGGTGATCACATCCCCCGCTTTAATGCCCGCTTTCGCCGCAGAGGAGTTCGGCATCACCTGGCTGACGAATGCCCCGCGCTGGGCGTCAACTTTCATTGCCTTAGCCAGTTCGGAGTTCAGTTCCGTACCCAGGATACCCAGCTCACCGCGTTTCACCTGGCCATACTGCACCATCTGCGCGGTCAGGTTTTTCACCATGTTACTTGGGATAGCAAAGCCGATCCCGATGTTGCCGCCGTCCGGTGCCAGGATCGCGGTGTTGATACCGATCAGCTCGCCGTTCAGGTTCACCAGCGCGCCGCCGGAGTTACCGCGGTTGATCGCCGCATCCGTCTGGATGAAGTTTTCATAGTTTTCAGCATTGAGGCCGCTACGGCCCAGTGCAGAGACGATACCCGAGGTCACGGTTTCACCCAGACCGAACGGGTTACCGATCGCCACGGTATAGTCACCCACGCGCAGCGCGTCGGAGTCGGCAATTTTAATCGCCGTCAGGTTTTTCGGATCCTGAATCTGGATCAGCGCGATGTCGGAGCGTGGATCTTTGCCGACCACTTTGGCGTCAAACTTACGGCCGTCGCTCAGCTGAACCTTAATGCTGCTCGCGTTATCAACAACATGGTTGTTAGTGACGACATAGCCTTTCGCTGCATCAATGATTACCCCCGAGCCAAGCGCCATGAATTTCTGCTGCTGGCCGCCGCCCTGGCTGTCATCCCCTGCGCCACCGCCCTGACAGAACGGAGAGCTCTGGAATGGCGAACCGTCCTGGCAGAACGGCGAGTTGTCGCCGAAGAACTGCTGGAAGTTACGCGGCATGCGCGGCGTATTGACGGTCGTGCTACCCTCAACGTTAATACTCACCACCGATGGCATCACTTTTTCGAGCATCGGTGCCAGGCTTGGCATCTGCTGCGCGGTTGCTGCCGACGACGCGGTCTCGGCTGCAGTAGCAGTCAGAGGAGACAGCGCTAAACCTAAACTCAGAGCCAGTGCACTCATTGCTAATGTGGTTTTTTTCATGTTTCTCAATCTCGATTTACAGGTAACGCAAAATTGCTGTGTAACTCAGATTCGTTTTATACCGCTTAGTTCCGGCGATAAGTTTATGGAAAAGGTAAAAATTTATTGGCCGTCTTTACAAAACTCCGGGTTATTCCACCGCCATCAGCTTGCGGTATTCATCCCAGGCATACAAATCCGTCATGCCGCTGATATAGTCCTGGATAAGACGGCAGCGATAATAATATTCCATCACCGGCCACTGCGGTGACTGGCGATCCAGCTTGCCAATCGCTTCGACATACGCCAGACGGTGTCGGGTAGAAAGTTTTTGATAAAGTCGTGATTCAATGGGAATACGGCGCACGCGCTCGTGTTCTACCAGCTCGCTGAATTCGTCGACCGACAGCTGGAGCAGCGGAGCATAAATTTCCAGTAACCCACTGATCACTCTATATCCCTGCAGCTCTAACTGTTCGACATCCGGATGGCTGAATACATGCCGCATCGCCACATGTTTATAAAGCTCGAGGAGCTGGCTGAAACTGCTGTCATCTTCCAGCAGGGCGTGGTTGAATTCCCCGCTGAAAATCAGCGGCAAATTATCAATAAAGCGTGACGCCGCGTACGGCACCAGCTTATTTAATGTATTGACCCGCAAATACATAAAGAACTGGTCTTCCGTACTGCGGCTTAATGTATTTGAGCGTGATTTTTCCCAGGCATTTTCGACAACCTGCGCAAACAGCGAGCCTTTTTCATGGGTGCCCCAGGCCGTATAAAGATGCTGATAAAGCTCCTCGACGCTGAAAATTCTTTTCTCAACGGCGTCTTCCAGATCGGCCACGCAATAGGAAATATCATCGGCGGCTTCCATAATCCAGGTCAATGGAAAACGGCCGTTTGGCGTCAATGAAAGTTCTTTACGTAACCGTTCAATATAAGCCTCTTCGGAAAGGTAATAGCCCGGTTTTTTCATTAAATAACTGTGGGACGCGGGCGTCTCCCCCATCCACCACGCGGGGCGCGTATATTTAAGAATGCAGCCGACCTGCGCCCAGGTCAGGTTCATACGCATCAGGGAATGCACCAGCCGGATCCCCTGCGCGTTACCCTCAAAGTGACAGAGGTCCTGGCGCACCTTGCGGCGCAGATCGTTCACCCCCTCTTCCCCTTCACGCAGGCGTAAATCGCGTACGATGCAGCGGTCGTCGCTCAGCGGCTGGCTTACCGCATCCGAAGGATAAAGCCGTTGCTTAAACCAGTCATTGATAGCCGCCTCACCAAAGTGGCCGAAAGGCGGGTTGCCGATGTCATGCATCAGGCAGGCCATCTCAACGATGCTCTCAAAAGGCCCCGTCAGCTCGTCCAGACCATAGGTTTCCAGTAAGCGCTGCTCTTTGAGACGGCTTAAAATCTCTTTGGCGATGTAGCGCCCGACCTGCTGCACCTCCATGGAGTGGGTTAAGCGCGTGCGCACCGCGGCGTTACGCTCCAGCGGAAAGACCTGGGTCTTTTGCTGCAGACGGCGGATGGCTGGCGAGTTAATGATCCGCCCGCGATCGCTTTCGAAGATACGCAGAATCTCATGTTCGCTCTTGTCGCCCTGCGGCGAACGGAAACGTCGGTGCCAGTTAATTTTGGTGCGAAAATCGATTGGTGACATGTGCTCCCCCGCGTGAGAATGCGTTTCCCCTTAACCGCATGATAGACTATGCATCTTAACAAGGCACATCGCGAGTAAATCTATGAAAATCGGCATTATTGGTGCAATGGAAGAAGAAGTTACGCTTCTGCGTGACAAAATTGAGAACCGTCAGACCCTCTCTCTGGGGGGTTGTGAGATCTATACCGGTCAGCTAAACGGTGTTGACGTGGCTCTGCTGAAATCAGGCATCGGTAAAGTCGCTGCGGCGCTGGGTGCCACCCTGCTGCTTGAGCGCTGCAAGCCGGACGTGATCGTGAATACCGGCTCTGCGGGCGGCCTGGCGCCGACGCTGAAAGTGGGTGACATCGTTGTTTCCGACGAAGCGCGCTATCACGATGCGGATGTCACCGCGTTCGGCTACGAGTACGGCCAGCTTCCGGGCTGCCCGGCAGGGTTTAAAGCGGACGACAAACTGATTGCGGCGGCAGAGACCTGCATTGCGGAGCTCAACCTCAACGCGGTACGCGGTCTGATTGTCAGCGGTGATGCGTTCATCAACGGCTCCGTTGGCCTGGCGAAAATCCGTCATAACTTCCCTCAGGCGGTGGCCGTTGAGATGGAAGCGACCGCGATCGCGCACGTTTGCCATAATTTCAACGTACCGTTTGTAGTGGTTCGCGCCATCTCTGACGTGGCAGATCAGCAGTCCCACATCAGCTTCGACGAGTTCCTGACCGTTGCAGCAAAACAGTCCACCGTGATGGTGGAACGCCTGGTGCAGAACCTGGCACGTGGCTAAACATCCCTTCAGGGCGCTGGCCGCCCTGCTTCTGCTCGCACCGGCGTGGCTTTTTGCCGCGCCGCGTGTGATTACCCTCTCTCCCGCCAATACCGAACTGGCGTTTGCCGCCGGGATCACGCCCGTTGGCGTGAGCAGCTTTTCGGATTATCCCCCACAGGCTGCGGGCATTGAACAGGTGGCAACCTGGCAAGGGATGAACCTTGAGCGCATCGTGGCGCTGAAACCGGATCTCGTGCTGGCCTGGCGCGGCGGAAACGCCGAGCGGCAGGTTAACCAGCTTACCTCCCTTGGCATCAAGATCATGTGGATTGATGCCGTCAGCATTGAGCAGGTCGCTCAGGCGCTACAGGCCCTGGCACCCTATAGCCCTACGCCCAAAAAAGCCGAGGCTGCAGCGAAACAGATGCTCAGCGACTATGCCGCGCTGAAATCCCGATACGATACCCCTGTTAAAAAGCGCATCTTCCTGCAGTTTGGCAGCCAGCCGCTGTTCACCACCGGTAAAGGGTCGATTCAGAATCAGGTACTGGAAGTCTGTGGCGGTGAAAACATCTTTGCAGCCAGCCGGGTACCGTGGCCTCAGGTAAGCCGTGAGCAGGTTCTGGCGCGCCAGCCACAGGCCATCGTGGTGGTCGGAAATGCGAGCGAAATTCCCAAAATCGAGCAATTCTGGCAAAAGCAGCTAAAAATACCGGTAATACCCCTCAACAGCGACTGGTTTGAACGCGCCAGCCCGCGTATTATCCTCGCCGCAAAACAGCTCTGTGCCGCGCTGGCAGAGAGTCACTAACATAAGACCCTTTTCGAGGATTTAACGATGCTCGTTTATTGGCTGGATATTCTTGGCACAGCCGTTTTTGCTATCTCCGGCGTCCTGCTCGCCGGAAAACTTCGCATGGATCCGTTTGGCGTGCTGGTGCTGGGCGTGGTGACCGCCGTGGGCGGCGGGACAATCCGCGATATGGCGCTGGCCAATGGCCCGGTGTTTTGGGTGAAAGATCCGACCGACCTGGTGGTCGCGATGGTCACCTGTCTGTTAACCATTGTGCTGGTTCGCCAGCCCCGTCGATTACCAAAATGGATATTGCCGGTACTGGATGCCGTCGGTCTGGCCGTGTTTGTCGGTATTGGCGTCAATAAGGCGTTTAATGCGGGCACCGGTCCGATGGTGGCGATCTGCATGGGCGTATTAACCGGCGTGGGCGGCGGGATCATTCGCGACATTCTGGCACGTGAGGTGCCGATGATCCTGCGTACTGAAATTTACGCAACGGCCTGTATTGCGGGCGGCATTGTCCACGCGACCGCGTATTACACCTTTGCCATTCCGCTGGAAAACGCCGCGATGCTGGGGATGATCGTGACGCTGGCGATACGTTTAGCGGCGATACGCTGGCACCTGAAGCTGCCGACGTTTGCGCTGGATGAAACTTCAAGATAGGCGTCGTTTATAAGCCCGGTGGCGCTTCGCTTACCGGGCCTACAATCCGCATTCAGGCTTAAATGCTGAACGAAGACCCACACCCGCAGGTGCTTGTTGCATTCGGGTTGGTCACCACAAAGCGTGAACCTTCCAGACCTTCGGTGTAGTCGACCGAACCACCTACCAGATACTGCAGGCTCATCGGGTCAACCACCAGCGCGACGCCCTGTTTCTCAATGGTCATATCGCCATCGTTAACCTGATCGTCAAAAGTAAAACCGTACTGGAAGCCGCTGCAGCCGCCACCGGTAATATAGACACGCAGTTTCAGATCCGGATTGTCTTCGTCGGCAATCAGGGTTTTCACTTTGTTGGCTGCTGCTTCGGTAAATTCCAGCGGCACAGCTACGTCATCACTCATCTTATGCTCCCATGAATACTGCTATTGGGTAAAATTCACCCAATTCTTTTCGTCATTATCTAATACCCTGGTAATTCATTCAAGTATTCTGCGCGGCGGCCCGCTCCGCCTCTTGTTTTGCCAGGGTACGCGCGAGGATGGTGGAGTATAGCGGTTTTCCACCCAGGAACTGGGCTAATAGTGTCGCCCCGAGACAGGTAATGATCATTGGCAAAATGAGCTGGTAATTGTCCGTCATCTCCAGCACCAGCACGATACCGGTCAACGGCGCGCGCAGGGAGGCGGCCAGCAGCGCCCCCATTCCGGCTACCGCAAAGGTCCCTGCATCAAGGTGATAGGCGGGAAAGCCCGCTTCAGCCGCCATACCAAACGCGGTGCCCAACAAGGTTCCCAGCGCCAGCATCGGGGCGAATATCCCGCCGGGCGCGCCGGAGGAGAAGCACAGCACCGTCGTGATGACGCGGGAGATAAACATAAACAGCAGCAGACCCACGCTGAAGTTCCCCGCCGCCGCAATGGGGATCAGCCCGAAGCCGCCGCCCGCGGCATTTGGCTCGATAAACCCGAGCACGCCACAGATTCCGCCAAGCAGGCCGCCCATCAGCACCCATTTAGTCGTATTCCCACCGTGAATACGCTGGAACATATCCTGAGCGCGCAGGATAAAGGTATTAAACAGCGGTCCCACCACGCCAAAAATCATGCCGAGGATCAGGTAAAGCCACAGGGTGTTAACCGGCGCGTTGGTCAGTTTACCCACCTCAATGACCGCCCCTTCGCCATTAAAGAGGCGAAACACGATGCTCGACATAATGACGCCGGTAAACACCGCTTTAATGGAGATCAGGTTGTAGCGAAACTGCGCGCGCATCTCTTCGATGATAAACAAAATGCCCGCCAGCGGCGCGTTAAAGGCCGCCGATAGCCCCGCCGCCGCACCGGTAGCCAGCAGCGTATGGCGCGCTTCGGCGCTGCGCATCCGAAACAGATCGCCCACCATGCGGCCGACGTTCCCGCCCAGCTGAACCGTGGGCCCTTCCCGGCCAAGCACCATCCCCGCGCCCAGCGTACCCATGCCGCCGATAAATTTCACCGGAATGACTCGCCACCAGCGCACAGGACGCAGCTCCTCCAGCGCCCCTTCAATTTCCGGGATGCCGGACCCGCCCGCCTCCGGCGCGAATTTACGCACCAGAAAATACCCCACCATGGCAAACAGCGCCGACAGCCCGAACGCCGCAACCCAGACCAGCCATCGGCTGTCGGCGAAACCGGCCACGGTTCCCACTCGCCAGTTGAGCACGGCATTAACCGCTTTTTCAAACGCCACGCCCACCAGACCGGCGAGTGTTCCCACCACGGCAGCGGCCAGCAGGATCGCCAGCGGCGTTTTATCGCGATTGAGCAGCCGTCGAATACTGATTCGATGCTGGGCGCGCGTAAACTGTTGTTCTTCAAAAGACGGAGAATCTGATTTCATGTCCTGTACTTATTCGTCATACAAAAGCCGCGTGGATTTTACCAGAGACTGCCCCACCGTCTCCTGAAAATTACTTAACAAATCTTAAAGCATTACCAGGCTAAAAATTTCATAACCTTCCCCGAATCACTTAGAATAGTGGGCTTAATCATTTTATACGAACCAGGAACGACGCCATGAGCAAGTCTGAAAACCTCTACAGTGCAGCCCGCGAGCTTATTCCGGGTGGCGTGAACTCACCTGTGCGCGCCTTTACCGGCGTGGGCGGCACGCCGCTGTTTATCGAACGTGCTGACGGCGCGTATCTGTATGATGTCGATGGCAAAGCCTATATCGATTATGTCGGCTCCTGGGGCCCGATGGTGCTGGGGCACAACCACCCGGCCATTCGTAACGCCGTGATTGAAGCCGCCCAGCGCGGCCTGAGCTTCGGTGCGCCTACCGAAATGGAAGTGAAGATGGCGGAACTGGTCACCGAGCTGGTCCCGACCATGGACATGGTGCGCATGGTGAACTCCGGTACCGAAGCCACCATGAGCGCCATCCGCCTGGCGCGCGGTTTTACCGGCCGCGATAAAATCATCAAGTTCGAAGGCTGCTACCACGGCCACGCGGACTGCCTGCTGGTGAAAGCGGGTTCCGGCGCGCTGACGCTCGGCCAGCCAAACTCGCCTGGCGTACCTGCGGATTTCGCGAAGCATACCCTGACCTGCACCTACAACGATCTGAACACCGTTCGCGCGGCGTTCGAGCAGTATCCGCAGGAGATCGCCTGCATCATCGTTGAGCCGGTTGCGGGCAACATGAACTGTATCCCACCGCAGCCTGACTTCCTGCCGGGCCTGCGCGCCCTGTGCGATGAGTTCGGCGCGCTGCTGATCATCGACGAAGTGATGACCGGCTTCCGCGTGGCTCTGGCGGGCGCCCAGTCTTATTACGGCGTGGAGCCGGACCTCACCTGTCTGGGTAAAATCATCGGCGGCGGCATGCCGGTCGGCGCGTTCGGTGGTCGTAAGGACGTCATGGAAGCGCTGGCACCAACCGGCCCGGTTTACCAGGCGGGCACGCTCTCCGGTAACCCTATCGCCATGGCGGCGGGTTTTGCCTGCCTGACCGAAGTGGCGCAGCCAGGTATTCACGAAACCCTGACCGACCGGACCACGCAGCTGGCAAACGGCCTGCTGGAAGCGGCAGAAGAGGCCGGCATTCCGCTGGTGGTTAACCACGTAGGCGGGATGTTCGGGATTTTCTTCACCGAGGCGAAAACCGTGACCCGCTATCAGGACGTGGTGAAGTGCGACGTTGAACGCTTCAAGCGCTTCTTCCACCTGATGCTGGAAGAAGGCGTCTACCTGGCACCGTCCGCATTCGAGGCGGGCTTTATGTCCGTGGCGCACAGCGAAGAAGATATCAACAACACCATCGACGCGGCGCGTAAGGTGTTTGCGAAACTGTAAGGGCATTGCCGGGTGGCGCTAACGCTTACCCGGCCTACGGTGTTCTCCCTCTCCCCGTGGGAGAGGGAATAAGGCCGCATCTGATTACCGACTCTGCTTTCTCAACAGATAAATAAAATACGGCGCACCAATAAAGGTCGACAGCAGCCCCGCCGGGATCTGATACGGGAACAGCACCATTCTTCCGCACCAGTCTGCAAACACCAGCATCACGCCGCCCGTGAGGGCCGACATGACGATATGCGGCATCGTCCGGCGGAACCCCATCATTCTGGCGATATGCGGCGCCATTAACCCCACAAAACTCAGCGGGCCAATCGTCATGGTGGCCGTCGCCGTCAGGCACGCGGCGAGCAGCAGCAGCGCTACACGCGCTGGCGTCAGCGCCATGCCCACCGCACGTGCGGTTTCACCGCCGAGCGGCAGAATAGTCAGCCAGCGTCGGCACAGCGGCACCATCGCCAGCAGCACGACCATCACGAGCCCGGACCCGATCGCCTGGCTGCCGGTCGCGCCGTACGTTGAGCCGGATATCCAGGTCAGGATCTTCGCCATACGCGGGTCGCCGCTTGCCTGCAGCATCATCAGCAGCATGGTGAACGCGGTGCTGAGCGCCATCCCCGCCAGCAGCATACGGTGCGGTGAAAACCCGCCTCGACCAGCGGCAATCAGGATAATCAGCAGCGTAACGGCCGCACCGAGACTGCCGGCAGGCATCAGCCAGCCAAACGCATTGCCCGGCACAAAGAACAGCATCAGCACCACGCCAAAGGCGGCGCCAGAGCTGATCCCAAGCACTTCCGGGCTCGCCATCGGGTTGCCGGTCAGACGCTGAATAATGCACCCAGCCACCGCCAGCATTACCCCTGCGATCAGCGCAGCAAAGATACGCGGCCAGCGCCACTGCAGCAGGTCGTTGAGTAAATCGCCCGCTGCCCAGTGCCAGCCCGCGGCATCGCGACCGAATGAGAGCGCCGCGAACGAGGCAATAATCAGCACCGCCAGCCCGGCAAGGCTAAACCACAGTACCGACTGACGTTCAGCATGGACTTTATCGCCCGCATCCATCGCCGGTGCGCTTATGCTGCGCAGACGCGGCAGCAGCCAAAGCAGCAGCGGCGCACCGATAAGCGCCGTGACCGAGCCGGTAGAGACTTCCCGCCACACCCGCGCCAGCCAGAGAATAAGCTGATCGGAAAGCCAAAGGATCAACGCCCCAATCAGCGAGGCCAGCAGCAGACGCGCCAGCAAACGGCGCGCCCCAAGCATTTTCGCCAGCAGCGGCGCAAACAGGCCGATAAACCCGATGATGCCAACCGCATTCACCAGCAGGGCGCTCAATACAATCGCCAGCGTCAGCGCCGCCAGGCGAGCCAGCGACAGCGCCAGCCCCAGGTTACGCGCCACGCCATCATCCAGTCCCATCAGCGTCAGGGGACGCAGGAGCAGCAGCGTCAGCACAACACCGCCAGCCAGCTGCGGCCACAGGCGCAGCACAACGCTCCAGTCGGTTTGGGTGAGCGTACCGGTACTCCACAGGAACATGCTTTGCAGCCGATCGTGGTGGAAAAGCACCAGCAGCTGGTTAATGGCGCCACAGTAGAGGCTCACCACCAGCCCGGCCAGGATAAGCGTTACCGGAGAAAGGCGTTTACCCCAGGCCACGCCAAAGACCAGCGCGCCCACCACGCACGCCCCCGCGAGTGCCGCAAACTGCGAGGTTAACGCTCCCGGCAGCGCCCACAGCGTGGTGATAGTGATCCCAAGCTGTGCGCCGGTCGCGACGCCGAGCGTGGTTGGCTCCGCCAGCGGGTTACGTAACACCTGCTGGAACAGTACGCCCACCAGTCCTAAACCGGCACCGACTAAAAGGGAGATTGCCAGACGCGGCAGCAGGCTGTAGTGGAACAGCATCTGCTGAATATTGTCGATATCCGGCGAGGCCAGCGCGGCTCCCCATTGCGCGCGCGGTAACGCGGCAGAGAGGTTGAACCCGGTTAACGCCAGCGCGGCAAGAAAAATCAGCATCAGCAGAAGCGCCGGGAAACGGGCAATACGCGTACTCATGCTTTACCTCCCAGGGCGTTATCCAGCACGCGGGCAAAATGCATCGCCGACAGCGTCGCGCCGTAGAACCAGACCGCCGGAGCGCGCTGGAAGCGCCGCTCGCGCACAAACGGCATCGCCTGCCAGAGCGGAGTCGCCATCAGGGTTTGCATGTCGCGCTCGTTGCCGTGATCGAAGCACAGCACATCCACATCGCGAAACGCCGCGAGGCGATCGATACCCACAGCGGTACTGCCCCAGAACGTCATCTCCCCTTCCCAGGCGTTGCGAATGCCGAAGCTGTCCAGCACCTCCTGGAACAGGCAGTTTTTACCAAAGACCAGCATATGGCGGGCATCCAGCAGCGTCACCATCAGCAGCGGACGATCGCCCCGGTGAGCAAAACGCGGCTTGAGGGAGTCGATCAGGGCATCAAATTCGGCGAGATGCCGTTTGGCCTCCGCTTCCCGGTTAAGGAAATGCGCCATCTCGCCAATCGAATTTTTCGCTACGGCCAGCGGTTTTTTACCGTCGCTGAAAGCGAATCCGCGCCCGGGCGCAATGCGCGCCATCACCTCTTCTGACGGACCGTAGCCCGCGGACCAGAAGAGGAACGACGGTTTCATCTGGGTGAGCAGCTCGAGGTTTGGCTCCGTACGCAGGCCGACGTCGATCACCGAGTCCGGCAGCTTCGGCTCGTTCACCCAGAGGTTATAGTTGGGAATGTCCGCGACGCCGTAGGGCGTAACGCCGAGCGCCATCATCAGCTCGACCGGCAACCACTCCAGCGCCACTATGCGGTGCGGATCGACGGCGGCGGCACGCGCCGTATTCATTTTTAACAGCAGCGGTGAGAGGGCCATCGCCGTCAGCAGGCGACGGCGGCTAATGCGCATGTTGTCCAGCATCAGTACACGAAGCTCACCGGTGCAGCCCCGGCCGGGTGAGGCAGAATACCCATCGGAATACCATAAATCTGTTCCAGCGTTTCGCTGCGCATCAGCTCGGACGGCGTTCCCTGCGCAATCATTTCGCCGCCGCGCAGCGCAACAAGGTAATCGCAGTAGCGTGCCGCCATGTTGATATCATGCAGCACCGCAATCACCGTCAGACCGCGCTGCTGGCTCAAGCGGTGCACCAGCGCCAGAACATCGACCTGATGGGCGATATCAAGTGCGGAGGTGGGTTCGTCGAGGAGCAGGCAGCGGCTGTCCTGGGCCACCAGCATTGCAATCCACGCGCGCTGGCGTTCACCGCCGGACAGGCTATCCACCAGACGGTGCGCCAGCGGCTTAAGCCCGACCAGCGCAATCGCCTCTTCCACTTTCTCTCTGTCGGCCACGCCAAAGCGTCCAAGCGCGCCATGCCACGGATAACGCCCAATCGCCACCAGCTCTCGCACCGTCATCCCCTCCGCCTGCGGCAGCTGCTGCGGCAGATACGCCACTTTGCGCGCAAAGGCTTTACTGCTCCAGCTCTCCAGCGGTTGGTCATCCAGCAGGATGTCGCCTTCTGACGGCGGCTGATGTCGTCCCAGCATCTTGAGCAGCGTGGACTTACCGGAACCGTTGTGACCAATCAGGCCTGTGACTTTACCTGCGGGAAACGTCAAAGAGAGCGGATGCAGCAAGGTGCGCCCGGGTACGCGAAAGGAGAGATGGTTGAGCGTAAAGGTGGTGTCGGGTTGCGTTTGATTATCCTGCATATCAGCCAACTTAAATAAAAAGGGCACGGCGAACCGTGCCCGAAGAGAGATTAGAAGCGGAAGGTCGCGGTAGCAACAACCTGACGTCCTGCTCCCCAGTAGCATGCATATTCGCTGTAGCAGCTGGAGACGTATTCGCGATCGAAGATGTTGTTCACGTTGACGCCGACAGAAGAGCCGGGAAGTCCAAAGCGTGCCAGATCGTATTTTACGGTGGCATCCGCCAGGGCATAGCCCGCGACGTTGAACGACTGGTAGGCTTTTGGCGACGAGGCAGAGTAATAGGACACGGTGTTACCAATGTAACGGGTGCCAGCCCCTACCGTCAGACCGCTCAACGCCGTCTCATGGAAGGTATAATCTGCCCACAGAGACGCCATATTGCGCGGCACTTCCGCCGGACGACGGCCTTCATACCAGGTATCGTGCGTGTATTTGGCATCAGTAAAGCTATAGGAAGCCGTCACGTTCACGTTGGCAGAGACGGCAGCTTTCGCTTCCAGTTCGAAACCGCGAGAGCGAATTTCACCGCCCTGCACGCTAAAGCCGCTGGTCGGGTTCGCCGGATCGGCCGTCAGGTTGTTGTTTTTGGTTAACTGATAAACAGCAGCCGTGACCACAACAGGCAGATCTTTCGGTACGTATTTCACGCCCGCTTCATACTGCTTGCCGCGTGCAGGATCGAACGGTTTGCCGCCCTGAGTGGTACCCGAAATCGGTTCGAACGATTCGCTATAGCTGAAATAAGGCGTGATGCCGTTGTCGAACAGGTAGTTAATCCCGCCGCGCCACGTGAATGCCTGATCGTTGATTTCCGCGGTAGTACCGGTTGTACGCGTCAGTGCTGAGGTTTTCGCAAAGTCATAGCGGCCACCCATTGTGAGTACCCACTTATCCCATTCAGCCTGATCCTGCGCATAAAGGCCGGTTTGTTCCTGACGGTTGAGCACTTTGTAAAGGTAGTAAACGTCGACATTTGGATTGCCGTACGCAGGCTTCGTCATACTGATGGGATCGGCCGTGCCGTAGTCAGCATCAATATCATTACGCATGCGGAGGTAATCAACGCCCGTCAACAGGGTATGATCCACTGCACCCGTCGCGAATTTGGACTGAAGCTGAGTATCAACGGTAAACGAGTTGAGGTCCTCATCGGAGCGCACATACGCGCGGCTGATCTGAGCCGGTGCAATATAGCCGTTACCGTAGACGGAACGGTAAAGCGTATTGATTTTGGTGTAACGCAGGTTTTGACGCACGGTAAAGGTGTCATCAAACTGATGCGAGAAGCTGTAACCCACCATTTTCTGACGACGGGAGATCTTGTTATCTTCTTCACCTTCGTTGAAATCGGTCGGCAGCTTGTGTGCTTTGCCGTTGGCATCGTAGTAAGGCACAACGGTACCTTCCCGCGGCAGCCAGCCGTAATAGCCTGCATCCGGATCGCTCTGGAAGTTGCTCAGGAAAGTAAAATCGGTTTTATCGTCAGGACGCCAGCTGAAAGCAGGTGCAATGGCGTAGCGGGAAGATTTCACCATCTCCTGCTGCGCATTTTCGCTGCGCCCCAGACCGGTCAGACGGTATGACCACACGCCATCATCATCAATCGCATCGCTGAAATCAAACCCGGTCTGCCACAGGTTATCGGTACCCATTTTGAACTGAATTTCTTTTAGTGGCTCGGTGGTTGGGCGCTTGCTGACCATGCTGACCACGCCGCCCGGGTGGCTTTTACCGTACAGAACGGACGTTGGGCCACGCAGCAGCTCGACGCGCTCAAGGAAATACGGATCCATGGACGCTTCAGAATAGTTATCTCCCTGCAGCTTCATCCCGTCCAGATACTGGTTAGTATTCACGGTACTGGAGGTGGTGAACCCACGAATAGAAACAACGTCATACGTTGTAGACGCCCCGCGTGTTGCGAACACGCTCGGCGTATAGGCCAGCGCCTGTTTAACCGTCCCCGGCTGCTTCATGTCCATCTCTTCACGGGTGACGACAGAAATAGACTGCGGGGTTTTCTCAATCGGGGTATCGGTCTTGGTCGCGGTGGCGGTGCGTTTAGCCGCAATCGTGGGTGCCGGTCCCCAGGCACTTTCCTGTGCCGCAGGTGCTGCGGTTACCGTAATGGTTTCTTCTTTTTTCGGGGTTTCGGCAGCATGTGTATAAGCCGACATGCCGGCAACCGCTGTGGCGACGACGACCGCGATTTTACGCAGCGACGTATTGATTGGCTGAGCAGTATTGGAAAGCGCCATGGTGTATCTCTGATGGAAAAGTGAATGATAACGTAAACGAGAATTATTATTATGACCGCAGCATAATAGGCGAAACGCTGACTGCATAGCAAGCAGTAAGCGGCCCTACGAGAATTAAGGGTTTAAGAAATAACCAGGAGAGAACGAAGGGTTAATCAATATTAAAAAGCGGGTTAAAAAAAGGGGGGGAATGGGTAAAAAAATCCCCCCTTGCGGGGGGACCTCACGCGGTTAGTTACCGCCGAACATATCTTTAATCCAGCCTGCGACACCATCGCTGTCTTTCTTCTCGTTCTGCTGCTGCGGCTGTTGCTGCTGCGGCTGCTGTGGCTGAGAAGACTGCTCAAACGGGTTACCCGTTGGCTGTTCTGGCTGGCTTTGCTGGCACAGGGAATCCGGGTTGGTTGTCCAGACCGGCAGAGTACGCATTCCGCCGCCGCAGACGAAGTTACCGGAACTGTCCACGCCCATATCGACGATATCTTCCGGCGCAACCAGGTTCAGCGGCACCGGGGACTGATTCGCCAGATAGCGCTGGTAAATCGACATCGCCCCGCTCGCGCCGTACAGTTTCGTCGGCTGGTTGTTGTCGCGGCCTACCCAGGTGATCACCACTTCACGGCCATCAATACCGGCAAACCAGGTATCAACGTTGTTGTTGGTGGTCCCGGTTTTACCCGCCAGATGCAGGCCCGGATACTTCGCCCCCAGCTGACGGCCGGTACCGCGCTGCACCACCTGCTGCATCGTCCACAGCGTCATATAGGCTGCCTGCGCAGGAACGGCACGTTCCGCCTGCGGGAAGCTCTGATACAGCACGGAGCCATCTTCGGCAATCACCGAACGCAGGGCGGAGAGCGGCGCGCGGTTACCGCCGCTGGCGATCGTCTGGAACGCCTGCGCCACTTCGATCGGCGTCAGGTTGAGCGCCCCCAGGATCATCGCCGGTACCGGGTGCAGCTGATCTTTCGCCACGCCCAGCTTCTGCCAGGTATCGACAATCGCTGGCAGACCCAGCGACATGCCCAGGTTCACCGTCGGCACGTTCATGGAGCGCGTCAACGCATCCACCAGCATCACCTGACCGCTAAACTGCTTGTCGTCGTTCTGCGGTGACCACACCTGGCCGTTAGGCTGGCGCAGGGAGATCGGCGCATCCGCAATCCAGGTATTCAGACGATACTGGTTTGGCTGACTCAGGGCAGTGAGATAGGTTGCCGGTTTTGCCAGAGAGCCGATCGAGCGACGCGCCTGCATGGCACGGTTATAGCCAGCAAACTGCGGCTCGGCACCGCCCACCATCGCACGAACTTCGCCGGAGTTACGGTCAACCACCACCATCGCTGTTTCAAGATCGGAGAGCTTACGCTGTTTCTTCAGCGCCGGAATGCCTTCCACCGCCGCTTTTTCTGCCGCATCCTGCGCCACGGAGTCAAAGGTCGTAAAGATCTTCACGCCGGAGAGGTCTTTCACCTTATCGCCAAGCTTGCTCTGCAGCTCCTGACGCACCAGCTGCATAAACGCAGGCTGAGGCGAGATCACCCCACCGCGCGGCTGCACGCCGAGCGGACGTGCGCTCAGCATGTCGTACAGCTCCTGGTCAATCACCTGCTGCTGTTGCAGCAGACGCAGAACGAGGTTACGACGCTCCAGCGCCAGTTTCGGGTTACGCCACGGGTTATAAATGGACGCCCCTTTCACCATGCCCACCAGCAGCGCCTGCTGATCCAGACTCAGCTCTTCAACCGGACGACCAAAGTAGTACAAGCTCGCCAGCGGGAAGCCGCGGATTTCGTTGTCGCCGCTCTGACCGAGGTACACCTCGTTCATATACAGCTCAAGTATACGATCCTTGCTGTAGCGCGCATCCATCAGCACGGCCATATACGCTTCGTTCGCTTTACGCCAGTAAGAGCGCTCGCTGGAGAGGAACAGGTTCTTCACCAGCTGCTGGGTCAGCGTACTTGCCCCCTGCACGGTACGGCCCGCGGTCAGGTTCGCCAGGACCGCACGGCCAATCGAGTAGAGGCTGATGCCGTCATGCTCGTAGAAGTGGCGGTCTTCGGTTGCCAGCAGGGTATCAACCAGCAGATCCGGGAAGCCGTTACGCGCCACGAACAGACGCTGTTCGCCGTTCGCCGACGAGAGCATGGTGATCAGGCGGGGATCGAGACGGAAGAAACCGAACTGACGGTTGTTATCCATGTTCTCGATGGTATCCAGACGATCGCCGTCAAAGGTCAGACGCGCGCGCACCTGACCCTCTTTGCTGTCCGGGAAATCAAACGGACGGCGGATCATCTCAATGCTGTTGGCCTGCACGGTAAATTCGCCAGGGCGCGTCATTTTTGACACCTGACGATACTGGGTGGCTTCCAGCAGTTTTACCATTTCGTTTTTCGTGATGGACATATCTGGCTCAAGGTTCACCATACGGCCATACACGGCCGCAGGTAACTGCCAGACTTTACCGTCGATACGGCTGCGGATCTTCTGATCCAGATACACGCCGTAAATTGCCATCAGCACAACAAAAACAATAAAGAGCTTCAGCAGCAGCCAGAACCAGCCGCGTTTGCCCCGAGGCTTGCGTCCTTTGCCTTTCCCTTTACGCGGCATCGGTTCTTCATCCTCATCATCGTCTTCATAGTCATCGTCATAGTCCTCATCTCTGAGGCGACGACGGCTTACCTTTTCTTTCGCCGGACGCGTTGGTCTTCCCTTACGTCCTATTGGCTCGCGGTCATTCCCCGCCATGCTTTTTCTCCGCAACTTTCAGGCGCAAAGGCCCGATTCTCTTTTCTTCCACCGGTCTGTGAAAGAAGAAATCTCTCAAAATTAGTTTTCCCTCTCCCTGTGGGAGAGGGCCGGGGTGAGGGCATCAGGCCGCACATCCCTATCAGGAATACTTCTTCGTCCGCTTCGTCGGCGCCGTATTCGCCGGATCGTCCGGCCAGACGTGTTTGGGGTACCGCCCTTTCATCTCTTTTTGCACGTCACGGTAGCTCCCCGCCCAGAACGCCCCCAAATCGCGAGTGATCTGCAAGGGTCGATGCGCAGGCGACAGCAGTTCAAGCACCAACGGCACGCGCCCTTCAGCGATAGACGGCGTGGTTGCCTCACCAAACATCTCCTGCATTCGAACCGCCAGCGCCGGCGGATTATCCTCATGATAACGGATGGCAATCCGGCTTCCGGTCGGCACAGTGTAATGCCCTGGCAGTTCACTATCCAGACGTTGACGCAATGACCAGTCCAGTAAATTCTGTAACGCGACCTTAACATCAAGCGCTTTCAGCGCCCGCAGGGAGTGTACGCCACTCATCTGCGGCAGTAGCCAGGTCTCCAGCGACGCGAGTAACGTTTCGTCATCCACCGCTGGCCAGGCGTACTCCGGCAACCAGCGAGCGGCGCAGTGCAGGCGAATGCGGTACTGCTCAGCCTCCGGCGTCCAGTTCAGCACGCTCAGCCCTTTTTCCCGAATGCCGTTCAGCATAGCCTGATGGAGCTCGTCTTCCGACGGCTTCGCCAGCGGCTTCGTTCCGAGTGTCAGTTTGCCAATCTGGCTACGACGAAACGCCTTCAGCGTGCCCTGGGCGTCATCCCACTCGACGATGTCCGATTGCTGGAGCAGATGCGGACAGGTACGGGTCAGGGCGTCAATATCGACGGCAATCGCCTGCAGGATACGCGCATCCGGGGAGTTGCTCCCCTGCAACAGGAGCGGCGCAATCAGCCACTCATGACGCGTCAGGGCATCATCGCTGTCCAGCATCGCCCCCATACCGTTTGCCAGCTGGTAGCGACCGTCCAGCCCGCGCCGACGCGCAATCCGGTCCGGAAACGCCTGCGCTAACAGCCGGGAGATGCTCTCACTGTCTGGCACGCCGCCGCGGCTGTTAAGCCGCTTACAGAGCTGCTGCGCCCGCTGCTGCCAGTTCCCCTGATTGCGCGAAAACGCCTGCCCCAGATCGCTACTGCCTCCGCGCGGCGGCTCCTCAAGGATAGCTGCCAGTTTGGCCGCCGTGGCAATCTCATCTTCCCCCTGCGCAGCCACCAGCATCGCGGCCAGACGCGGATCGTTGCCCAGTGCCGCCATTTTCTGGCCGCGTACCGTCAGACGTTCGCCTTCCAGCGCACCAAGCTGGGTCAACAGGTTGCGCGCAGCGGTGAGGTTCACGGCTGGCGGGGAATCAAGCCAGGTAAGCTGTCCAGGCTCCGGGCAGCCCCACTGCAGCAGATCCATCACCAGGCCAGACAAATCGCTTTGTAAAATTTCCGGTGTGCTTTGCTGCGCCGCGCGTTCCGCCTGCTCTGCGCTGGTCAAATGCAGGCAGATACCCGGCTCAAGTCGCCCCGCGCGGCCCGCGCGCTGCACCATTGATGCCTGGCTGATGCGCTGCGTCAGGAGTTTAGTCAGCCCGGTGCGCGGGTCAAAGCTTGCCACCCTCTCCTGCGCGCTATCGACCACCAGGCGAATACCTTCGATGGTCAAACTGGTTTCAGCAATATTGGTTGCCAGTACCACCTTGCGCTGTCCAACCGGGGCAGGAAGGATAGCTTTACGCTGCTCCTGCAGCGACAGCGCGCCGTAGAGCGGGCAGAGCAGTACATCACCGCCTACGCGAGAGGAAAGCTGCTCCTGCACGCGCTGGATCTCCCCTACGCCCGGCAAAAACAGCAGCAGCGAGCCGGGTTCCTGACGCAGCAGTTCTGCGGTGGCAATGGCGACCGCTTCGTCAAAACGCTGATGGGAGGGAAGCGGTTGATAGCGGCGTTCAACTGGAAACGCCCGCCCTTCAGAGCTGATGACAGGCGCATCGGGTAAAGCCTGCCGTAGCCGCGCATTGTCCAGCGTGGCCGACATTATCAGCAGCCGGAGATCGTCACGCAGTCCCTGCTGAACGTCCAGCAACAGCGCGAGGGCCAGATCCGCCTGCAGGCTGCGCTCGTGAAATTCATCCAGGATCACCAGCCCGACGCCGGTCAGCTCCGGATCGTTTTGCAGCATGCGGGTGAGAATGCCCTCGGTGACCACCTCAAGGCGCGTTGTCGGACCCACGCAGGTCTCGGCGCGCATCCTGTACCCTACCGTTTCGCCCGGTTTTTCATTCAGCAGTTCCGCGAGGCGCTGCGCTACGTTGCGCGCGGCCAGCCTGCGCGGCTCCAGCAGGATAATTTTCCCGCTGATGTTCCCCTCTTTCAGAATCTGCAGCGGCAGCCAGGTGGACTTACCCGCCCCCGTCGGGGCATTCAGCAAAACCTGCGGGGAATGGCGTAAGGCAGCGAGAAGGTCAGGAAGAACAACGGCGACCGGCAATGAGGACACTAACAGCTCCAGAGGGTTAACATTCGTCGGCGTACATTGTAGCATCGGCGCATATCATTACCGAGTCCTCCGTATGCCTGAGTCGAAACGGCTGTTTTTTGCCATTGAATTGCCCCCCCCCTTACAGCGTCAAATTGTTCGCTGGCGCGCTGACCACTTCCCGCCGGAGGCCGGTCGCCCTGTCGCGGCGGCCAACCTGCACCTGACGCTGGCCTTTTTGGGCGACGTCAGTACCGAAAAACAGCGGGCGCTAGCCGCCCTGGCAGGGCGTATTGCCCAGCCGGAATTTACGCTGCACCTCGACGACGCGGGCCAGTGGCTGCGTTCGCGCGTGGTCTGGCTGGGTACGCGACAGCCTCCGCGCGGATTATTACAGCTGGCGAACATGCTGCGCGCGCAGGCGGCGCGCAGCGGCTGTTATCAAAGCCCACAGCCGTTTCATCCGCACATCACCCTGCTGCGCGATGCCGGTCAGGCCGTTGCCATCCCGCCGCCGGGTTTTCACTGGGCCTTTCAGGTCAACACATTCGCGCTTTATGAATCCGTCTTTATTCAGGGACGCACCCGCTATACGCCGCTACAGCGCTGGACGCTGGGCGACACCGAAAGGAATTCTGATGAAGTTTAGTCCTCCCCTGCAGCACGCTACGCTTGTCCAACGCTACAAACGCTTCCTCGCCGATGTGATCACGCCAGAAGGCGAACAGCTCACCCTGCACTGCCCCAATACCGGTGCCATGACGGGCTGTGCGACGCCGGGTGACAGGGTCTGGTATTCCACATCAGAAAATACTAAACGCAAATATGCTCATACCTGGGAAATGACCGAAACCCAAAACGGGGCATTTATTTGCGTTAACACCCTGCGCGCCAATCAGTTAGTTAAGGAAGCGCTGACCCATGGCGTTATTCCCGAACTGGTTGGTTATGGCACGCATAAAAGCGAAGTGAAATATGGCGATGAAGGCAGCAGAATTGACTTCATGTTACAGGCGGAAGACAGGCCGGAGTGCTATATTGAAGTAAAATCAGTGACGTTAGCGGAACAGGAAAATGGCTACTTCCCGGATGCGGTAACGCTACGTGGCCAGAAGCATCTGCGAGAGCTAATGAGTGTTGCGGCGGCGGGCAAACGCGCCGTATTGCTGTTTGCGGTATTGCATTCAGCCATTGAACGTTTCTCCCCTGCCCGCCATATTGATCCTAAATACGCGCAATTGTTGAATGAGGCACAAAAGCAGGGGGTAGAGGTTTTCGCTTATAAAGCGGAACTTTCTGCCGATAATATGACTCTGAGATCCTCTCTTCCCATTGTCTTATAAGGGATTAGACGATTGACTATTAAGTGTTCTGGCCGCGTGCGCAAATACGCTTTTCCTCACAGGCTTGTCAAGTGTTACGTTTAGATAATTGCCATACGGAAAAGCATCTGCTATTTATAGCGACCTGATTTTTCCCCCAACACGGGGATCGATAGTGCGTGTTAAGGAGAAGCAACATGCAAGAAGGGCAAAACCGTAAAACATCGTCCCTGAGTATTCTCGCCATCGCTGGGGTGGAGCCGTATCAAGAGAAACCGGGCGAAGAGTATATGAACGAAGCCCAGCTGTCGCACTTCAAGCGTATTCTTGAAGCATGGCGTAATCAACTCAGGGATGAAGTCGATCGCACCGTTACTCATATGCAGGATGAAGCTGCTAACTTCCCGGATCCGGTAGACCGTGCCGCTCAGGAAGAAGAGTTCAGCCTCGAACTGCGTAACCGTGACCGCGAACGCAAACTGATCAAAAAGATCGAGAAAACGCTGAAAAAAGTCGAAGACGAAGATTTTGGCTACTGCGAATCCTGCGGTGTTGAAATTGGCATTCGTCGCCTGGAAGCGCGTCCAACCGCCGATCTGTGCATCGACTGCAAAACGCTGGCCGAAATCCGCGAAAAACAGATGGCCGGTTAACACCAGCGCTGTTTACACACTCCAAAGGCGGGAGTCTCTCCCGCCTTGTTACTGTTGATATGTCTGAATCACACTATATTGGGCGCTTCGCGCCATCTCCTTCCGGTGAATTACACTTCGGCTCATTAATTGCCGCGCTCGGCAGCTACCTGCAGGCTCGCGCCCGTCAGGGAAAATGGCTCGTCCGCATTGAAGATATTGACCCTCCGCGTGAAGTTCCCGGTGCAGCAGAGACGATTCTGCGTCAGCTGGAACATTACGGTCTTCACTGGGATGACGAGGTTCTGTGGCAGTCGACACGTCACGAGGCGTATCGGGAACGTCTGGCCTGGCTTCGCGCTCAGGGGCTTTCCTATAACTGCACCTGCACCCGCGCGCGTATCCAGAGCGCAGGCGGCGTCTATGACGGCCACTGCCGCACGTTGAACAACGGTCCTGAAAATGCCGCCGTGCGAATACTGCAGCGCTCACCGGTGACGCGCTTTCACGATTTACTCTCCGGTGAGATTCATGCCGATGAACGTCTGGCGCGTGAGGATTTTATTATTCACCGTCGCGATGGCCTGTTCGCCTACAACCTGGCCGTGGTGGTGGACGATCATTTCCAGGGCGTGACGGAAATTGTGCGCGGGGCGGATCTGGTCGAGCCCACCGTACGGCAAATCTCGCTGTATCACCAGTTTGGCTGGACGGCACCGGACTATATTCATCTGCCGCTGGCGGTTAATGCGCAGGGCTTAAAATTATCAAAGCAGAACCACGCCCCGGCCCTGCCAGACGGCGATCCGCGTCCTGTTTTGATCGACGCGCTGCGTTTTCTCAACCAGAATGTAACCAACGAATGGCAGGATCTGCGTATTGACGAACTGCTGAAAATGGCCATCGCCAACTGGACGCTCAGGGCTGTGCCAAAAATCCAGCATTCTCAAATGCGTTGCGCTGAGCTATGATTAGCCGCTTTTTTCATAACAAAACACACTACGAGGTGTACCATTTTTACCCGAGTCGCTAATTTTTGCCGTAAAGTGCTAAGCCGTGAAGAGAGCATGGCGAATGATGCTATTGCACAGCCACACATGTCGGTTATTCCGCGTGAGCAGCACTCTATTTCCCGCAAAGATATCAGTGAAAATGCCCTCAAGGTACTCTATCGTCTGAATAAAGCGGGCTACGAGGCCTATCTCGTCGGCGGTGGGGTGCGTGATTTACTGCTGGGCAAAAAACCGAAAGATTTCGACGTGACGACCAGCGCCACGCCTGAGCAGGTGCGCAAATTATTCCGCAACTGTCGTCTCGTTGGCCGCCGCTTCCGTCTGGCTCACGTGATGTTTGGGCCGGAAATTATCGAAGTGGCGACCTTCCGCGGCCACCACGAAGCGGGCGCATCCGATCGCACCACGTCGCAGCGCGGCCAGAACGGTATGCTGCTGCGCGACAACATCTTCGGCTCTATCGAAGAAGATGCCCAGCGTCGCGACTTCACCATCAACAGCCTCTATTACAGCGTGGCGGATTTCACCGTGCGCGATTACGTCGGCGGCATGCAGGACCTGAAAGAAGGTCTGATCCGCCTGATCGGCACGCCGGAAACACGCTACCGTGAAGATCCCGTGCGTATGCTGCGCGCCGTGCGTTTTGCCGCCAAGCTCAATATGCGCATCAGCCCGGAAACGGCCGAGCCGATCCCGCGTCTGGCGACGCTGATTAACGACGTGCCGCCTGCTCGCCTGTTTGAAGAGGCGCTGAAGCTGCTGCAGGCCGGCCACGGTTTTGAAACCTATAATCTTCTGCGCGAATACAACCTGTTCCAGCCGCTGTTCCCGACCATTACCCGCTACTTCACCGAAAACGGTGACAGCCCAATGGAGCGGATGATTGCGCAGGTGCTGAAGAATACCGATACCCGCATTCGCAACGACATGCGCGTGAACCCGGCGTTCCTGTTTGCCGCGATGTTCTGGTATCCGCTGCTGGAAACGGCCCAGCGCATTACCCAGGAGAGCGGGCTCGCCTATTACGATGCGTTCGCGCTGGCCGCCAACGACGTGCTGGACGAAGGCTGCCGCACGCTCGCCATTCCGAAACGTATTACCACTCTGGTGCGCGACATCTGGCAGCTTCAGCTGCGCATGTCCCGTCGTCAGGGCAAACGCGCCTGGAAGCTGATGGAGCATCCTAAGTTCCGTGCCGCCTTCGATCTCCTGTCGCTGCGCGCAGAAATTGAACGCAACCAGGAGCTGCAGCGTCTGGCGCAGTGGTGGGCTGAATTCCAGGTCTCCGCCCCGCCAGAGCAGAAAGATATGCTGACCGGGCTGGATGAAGAGCCGGAACCGCGTCGCCGTCATCGTCGTCCGCGCAAACGCGCGCCGCGTCGTGAAGGGACAGCATGACCCTCGCGTATATCGCCATCGGCAGCAATTTAGCCTCACCGCTGGAGCAGGTGAATGCTGCCGTAGAGGCGCTGGGTGAGATCCCGCAAAGCCGCATCGTGGCGGTCTCCTCGTTCTATCGCACACCGCCGCTGGGGCCACAGGATCAGCCAGACTACCTCAACGCCGCCGTGGTTCTTGAGACTGAGCTGGGTCCCGAAGCGCTGCTGGACAATACCCAGCGTATTGAGCTTCAGCAGGGCCGCGTACGCAAAGCCGAACGCTGGGGGCCGCGCACGCTTGATCTCGATATTATGCTGTTTGGTCACGAGACGATTAACACTGAACGTCTCACCGTTCCGCATTACGACATGAAAAATCGCGGGTTTATGCTCTGGCCACTGTATGAAGTTGCCCCTTCCCTTACCTTCCCTGACGGGCTCTCGCTAAAGGCCGTTCTCAACAGTCTCGGTGCGGAGAAACCCGCCCGCTGGTAAGGCTGTTTTTTTAGCGATTAACCATAAAATATTTATGGTTAATCGTTTACCTAAAATCATTGTTCCCTCGAATGTTACTGTTAGAATGCGCAAAGATTCGCTTTTGGGCTATCAGGAAACAGTATGAAACCAACCACCATCTCCTTACTGCAGAAATGCAAACAGGAAAAAAAACGCTTCGCCACCATCACCGCGTATGACTACAGCTTCGCCAAACTGTTTGCCGAAGAGGGGATCAACGTCATGCTGGTCGGGGACTCGTTAGGGATGACGGTACAAGGACATGATTCCACCCTGCCGGTAACGGTTGAGGATATCGCTTACCATACCCGCGCCGTGCGCCGTGGCGCCCCAGCCTGCCTGCTGCTTTCCGATCTGCCGTTTATGGCCTATGCCACGCCGGAACAGGCATTCGAAAACGCGGCGGCAGTGATGCGTGCCGGTGCCAATATGGTCAAAATTGAAGGCGGCGCCTGGCTTGTGGATACGGTGAAGAGGCTCACCGAGCGCGCCGTGCCGGTGTGCGGGCATTTAGGCCTGACGCCGCAGTCCGTCAATATCTTTGGCGGCTATAAGGTGCAGGGCCGTGGCGATGCCGCCCAGACGCTGCTGGATGATGCCCTGGCGCTGGAAGCCGCAGGTGCCCAGCTGCTGGTGCTGGAGTGCGTGCCGGTTGAGCTGGCGAAACGCATCACCGACGCGCTGTCCATTCCGGTGATTGGTATTGGTGCAGGCAACGTCACCGACGGTCAGATTCTGGTGATGCACGACGCCTTCGGTATCACCGGCGGACACATCCCGAAATTTGCCAAAAATTTCCTCGCCGAAGCGGGCGACATGCGCGCTGCGGTCAGGCAGTATATTGCCGACGTTGAATCCGGTGTTTACCCGGGTGAAGAACACAGTTTCCATTAAGGAGTCTCGTTGTGCTAATCATTGAAACCCTGCCGCTGCTTCGCCAGCATATCCGCCGCGCGCGACAGGAAGGTAAACGTATCGCACTGGTCCCGACCATGGGCAATCTGCATGACGGCCACATGAAGCTCGTCGACGAAGCCCGTGCACGAGCAGATATCGTGGTGGTCAGTATCTTCGTGAACCCCATGCAGTTTGACCGCGCAGACGATCTGGCACGCTACCCGCGTACCCTGCAGGAAGATTGCGAGAAGCTCAAAAAACGCCACGCGGATATCGTTTTCTCACCTGCACCGGCGGATGTTTACCCGCAGGGTACCGAAGAGGCAACCTACGTTGACGTCCCGGGCATTTCCACCATGCTCGAAGGCGCGAGCCGCCCGGGCCATTTCCGCGGCGTTTCCACCATCGTCAGCAAGCTGTTCAACCTGGTACAGCCTGACGTAGCCTGCTTTGGCGAGAAAGATTTCCAGCAGCTGGCGCTGATCCGCAAGATGGTTGCGGATATGGGTTACGATATCGAGATTGTCGGCGTACCGATTGTACGCGCCAAAGACGGTCTGGCACTCAGCTCGCGAAATGGCTACCTGACTGCCGAACAGCGTAAAATCGCGCCGGGCTTAAGCAAGGTCATGAACACCATGGCAGAGCAGATGCTGGCAAAAGAGTTAACAGCAGAAGAAATTATCGCCCTTGCCGAGCAGGCGCTTAACGATAATGGCCTTCGTGCTGACGACGTACAAATTCGTGATGCTGATACGCTGCTGGAATTAACCCAGAACAGCAAGCGCGCAGTCATCCTGGTGGCGGCCTGGCTAGGTCAGGCGCGTCTGATCGACAATAAAGTGGTTGAGCTGGCGTAGTTCCCTTCACCCCTGATAATGATAGGTAAACGTAATGATTCGCAAAATGCTGCAAGGTAAGCTTCACCGTGTGAAAGTCACGCAGGCCGACCTGCACTATGAAGGCTCCTGCGCCATTGACCAGGATTTCCTTGATGCAGCAGGTATCCTCGAAAACGAAGCGATTGATATCTGGAACGTGAACAACGGTAAACGCTTCTCCACCTACGCGATTGCCGCCGAGCGCGGGTCCAAAATCATCTCCGTTAACGGCGCAGCCGCGCACTGCGCGGACGTGGGTGATATCGTGATCATCGCCAGCTTCGTGATGATGTCTGACGAAGAAGCGCGCCGCTGGCAGCCTAAAGTCGCCTACTTCGAAGGCGAGAATGAAATGAAGCGCACCGCAAAGGCGATTCCGGTTCAGGTTGCATAAGCACTACCCCTGCGGCTGATTGCTGATCAGCCGCGACATCGTCTCCAGCGAATCCGTTCTTAAGATGTACAGGCGTTTCAGTAAGAACGGATTATCCCCCGGCTTCACCTTTCCTTTCACCGTCGTCACCGCCAGATGGAAACCGGCATCATTCGCCGCCTTTATCGCTTTATTGTCGTAGCCGCCGAAGGGGTAAGAGACATACAGCACGCGCGGGTTAAACTGCGCCAGCGCGCGACGCGAGCGTTCAAAATCAAACAAAATCACGTGATAGCTGCGGCTCAGTAAAATCGGATGCTTATTGGCATCCACGCGGTGCAGGAAGTGGGTATGAGACTGAATATCGAACACATCCTGAATCCCCTTAATCTCCTGCACGCTCATAAACTGCAGGGATTTAGGATCCCACTTCTGCGGATGGCCTTTTATGCGGGAAGAGATAATAAACGCGGTAGCCTTGAAGCCGTACTCTTTCAGCACAGGATAAGCATAGCGGCTGACAGATTTCAGGCCATCGTCAAAGGTTATCACCACCGATTTCGCAGGCAGGTTCATTTTGTTACGCACGTACCCTTCCAGCTGGTACATCGTCAGGGTGGTATAGCCCTGATCGCGAAGCCATGCCATCTGGTTATTAAACGCACGTACGCTGGTCGTTGTGGACGTATGTCGAAAGCGCGTGTTTTCTTCATCACGCAAAATATGATGGTAGGTCAGAACAGGAAGGCCGTTATCTTCCTGTGCATCCAGGCTGCTGATCCACGCCAGACGATTACCGATGCGGATCTGAAACCAGGTCTGGTTTAAACGGTCTTTAAGTTTGTTCAGGATCGGATAGCGAAGATTGGCGCTTAAGGTGCCGAAGGGTGCGCTGCCGTTGTTCGGGGCGTTATAAACGGGCGTGTCTTTCCACGTTATCAGGTTTTGATTGCTCAGCGGTTTATTCAAATCCCCCAGGCCATCCTCGACGCGCTGTTTGCCCTGAACCGGCTCCAGATGCCCCTTGTCGATAAAGCCCGTGCCAAATCCGAAGCGAAATTCATAGTAGTCCGCCGCCGCAGGCACCACCGCGAGGATCTGCCCTGCCCGCACGTTGCCAACGTTAATGACGCTGTTGCCGATCTGCGCCCAAATCGCCGCATCTTCGGTGGTTTGCATATATTGAGCAGGCAGTCTTTGCTGACTTAATAAACTGGCAGAAACAGTGCCGGACACGAACATCAATAGCAGGAAAACAATACGCGTGAACATGAGGGTCTTATTCGAAGCGGAAATACTTATGCCATTGTAGCAAAAGCGACATCAATACCAATGTTTAATTCTTATACAGGTCATGAAGCAGGACAAAGGGGGGATTTTTTTGCTGCTGATGCCACAAGCTGCTGACGCCCGGTGTACCCAGCGAAACAATAGCGTTACGGAACGCCGCGCTGGTTAATGTTTCGCGCTGGGGATACATCATTTCAAGCAATGGAAGGCTAATACCGGAGATTACCTCGCAGCCGTCGTGCTTATGGCTCATCAGAGCCGCTGCACGGTACGGCGCCGCGCCGGATTTATCAGTAAGAAAAATGACGCCCTCTCCGGTGTCAGTTTCATGCAGGGCATCGCACATCATCCGGCCAAGCATATTGGTGCTCAAGCCGCGCCAGTAGTTAACCGCGCGACACTGTGGCAGTGGACCAAACCTGGCTTCCAGCTTCAGCAGCATGTCCTGCGCCCGTTCATCGTGGCAGGTGATAACCCATCCCAGCATAACTCTCTCCTTAGCAGGCAAGTAGTTTAGCGGAGTGAAGGTTAGCTTTCGGTGATAACTGTCAAAGAAAGTGCCCGGCAGACAGAATGTCGCCGGGCTGAGGGCTAGCTGCGCAGACCGCGTCCGCGCTGGATCAGATACCAGCACAGCAGGTAGAAGACGATGATGAACACCACCAGCACCGCCACCGTGGTAAACAGCGGCACATCGGTGATGCCGAGGAAGCCAAAGCGGAAACCGCTGATCATGTAGACGATCGGGTTCAGGTGCGACAGCGCCTGCCAGAACGGCGGCAGCAGCGTCAGGGAGTAGAACACCCCGCCGAGATAGGTCAGCGGCGTCAGCACGAAGGTCGGGATCAGGCTGATGTCGTCAAACGTTTTGGCAAACACGGCGTTCAGCAGACCGGCCAGCGAGAAGAGGATCGCCGTCAGGAGCAGGGTCAGGGCCACGAAAAGCCAGGAGTGCACCTGGAACGGCACGAAGAACAGCGAAATGGCCGTCACCAGGATCCCAACACACAGACCGCGCGCCACGCCGCCACCGACGTAACCGGCAATGATCACATGCGTTGGCACCGGTGCCACCAGCAGCTCCTCAATATTGCGCTGGAACTTGGCGCTGAAAAAGGACGACGCCACGTTGGCATAGGCGTTGGTGATCACCGCCATCATGATCAGGCCAGGCACGATAAACTGCATATAGGTAAAGCCGTGCATCTCACCAATCCTGGAACCAATCAGGTTACCGAAGATGATGAAATAGAGCGTCATCGTGATGACTGGCGGCACCAGGGTTTGCACCCAGATGCGCATAAAACGGTTAATCTCTTTCGCCCAGATACTTTTCAGCGCGACCCAGTAAAGATGCGTCATGCCTTGTCTCCTTGTTTATCCTGCACCAGAGAGACAAACAGCTCTTCCAGTCGGTTCGCTTTGTTACGCATACTTAAAACCTGAATACCCTGCGCGCTCAGCTGGGAGAACACGCTGTTAATCCCCTGCTCGCGCAGCACTTCCACTTCCAGCGTTGAGGTATCCACCAGACGATACTGGTACCCTTCAAGCTTCGGTAGCGGGCTCTTTGCCGCCAGATCGAGAATAAAGGTTTCTGATTTCAGCTTGGAGAGCAGGTTCTTCATCGAGGTGTTTTCCACCAGCTCGCCGTGCTGAATGATGCCGATGTTGCGGCACAGCATTTCCGCCTCTTCCAGGTAGTGGGTAGTCAGAATGATGGTGGTGCCTTTGTCATTGAGGTCTTTCAGGAAGCCCCACATGGAGCGGCGCAGCTCAATGTCTACGCCCGCCGTCGGCTCATCGAGGATCAGCAGCTTTGGCTCGTGCATCAGCGCACGGGCAATCATCAGGCGGCGCTTCATCCCGCCGGATAACATCCGGGCGCGTTCGTTACGCTTTTCCCACAGATCGAGCTGCTTGAGGTATTTTTCGCTCCGCTCCAGGGCCTCTTTACGCTCAACGCCGTAATAACCCGCCTGGTTAACGACGATCTGCTGCACCGTCTCAAACGGGTTGAAGTTGAATTCCTGCGGGACCAGACCCAGCTGGCGCTTGGCGTTGACCACATCTTTTTGCAGGTCGTATCCGAACACGCTGACGCGGCCGGAAGTTTTGTTCACCAGCGAGCTAATGATGCCGATGGTAGTCGATTTCCCCGCCCCGTTCGGCCCCAGAAGCGCGTAAAAATCACCGGCCTCTACTTTAAGATCTATTCCGCGCAGCGCCTGAACGCCGCCCGGATAGGTTTTTTTAAGCTGCTCAAGCTCCAGTGCAATTGCCATGAAATTAACTTACCTTCAGTTCTGACACACGTTGTGTGGTTTCATTAAAAGTCGGGTTACCCTATAGTAGCGCAACGCAATTACTCGGTTACAGGTCGCTAACCTCCATGAACAACATAGATACACTCATCAGCAACAATGCACTATGGTCAAAAATGCTGGTGGAGGAAGACCCCGGATTTTTTGGAAAACTCGCGCAGGCGCAAAACCCACGCTTTCTCTGGATTGGATGCTCCGACAGCCGCGTACCGGCGGAGCGCCTGACCGGCCTCGAGCCCGGCGAACTGTTTGTTCACCGCAACGTTGCCAACCTGGTGATTCACACCGATCTCAACTGTCTTTCTGTTGTTCAGTATGCCGTTGACGTTCTGCAAGTCGAGCACATCATCATCTGCGGCCACTACGGCTGCGGCGGCGTGCAGGCGGCGGTTGAAAACACGGAGCTGGGGCTCATTGATAACTGGCTGCTCCACATCCGCGATATCTGGTTCAAACATAGCTCACTGCTGGGCGAAATGCCGCAGGAGCGCCGCATGGATACCCTGTGCGAACTCAACGTGATGGAGCAGGTGTATAACCTGGGCCACTCAACGATCATGCAATCGGCGTGGAAGCGCGGGCAGAAGGTCTCGATCCACGGCTGGGCGTACGGTATTCACGATGGTCTGCTGCGCAACCTGGAAGTGACCGCCACCAACCGCGAAACGCTGGAGCAGCGTTACCGTTCAGGAATTGCCAACCTTCAGCTTAAGCACGTAAACCATAAATAAACAAAGCCGGGTGGCGGCTGCGCCTTACCCGGCCTACATGTGCCCATTCGTAGGCCCGGTAAGCGCAGCGCCACCGGGCAACAAACCGCAATTACTCGTCCAGCAATACCACTTTCCCAACATACGGCAGATGACGATAACGCTGTGCGTAGTCAATACCGTAACCGACGACGAACTCGTCCGGGATAGAGAAACCAACAAACTCCACCGGCACCTGCACTTCACGGCGGTCAGGCTTATCCAGCAGGGTGCAAATCGCCAGCGATTTTGGCTCACGCAGGCTCAGGATCTCGCGCACTTTTGACAGCGTGTTGCCGGAGTCGATGATGTCCTCAACGATCAACACATCTTTGCCACGAATATCTTCATCCAGATCTTTCAGGATTTTCACATCACGGGTGGTGGACATGCCGCTGCCGTAGCTGGAGGCGGTCATAAAATCGACCTCATGGGGCACATGCACCTCACGGCACAGGTCTGCCATGAACATGAAAGAGCCGCGCAACAGACCGACCAGCACCATTTCGCTGCCGCTGTCCTTGTAATGTTCGGTGATTTGACGACCCAGTTCGGCGATACGCGCTTTGATCTCGGCTTCCGGGATCATCACTTCAACAGTATGTTTCATATTACTAACCAAATGATTTTAATGAAAATCTCTCAATACGGATGCGTTAATATCCAGCACTGATACGCAAGCCAGCCATTATATCAGCAAATGGATAACCCTGGCGTATGAGTTATAAAAAGCAAATATTGTGATTCCGATCACACTTGTTAATACCTATAATTAGTTGCTAGCAAATTATTAACAAAAACTGACGAGTACACTTTCTATGGCTGAAACAAACTCTAAACAGCCGCGTCTACTGGTGACATTAACAGCGCTATTCGCCGCCTTCTGCGGCCTGTACCTGTTAATCGGTGGCGTCTGGCTGGTCGCGATCGGCGGCTCCTGGTACTACCCGATTGCGGGCCTGGTTATGCTTGGCGTAACCGTCCTGCTCTGGCGTAGAAAACAATCTGCACTGTGGCTGTATGCCGCACTCCTTCTTGCCACCATGATCTGGGGCGTCTGGGAAGTCGGCTTTGACTTCTGGGCGCTGACGCCGCGCAGTGACATCCTGGTCTTCTTCGGCATCTGGCTGATCCTGCCGTTCGTCTGGCGTCGCCTGATTGTGCCGTCCAGCGGTGCGGTCGCGGCGCTGGTGGTAGCGCTGTTAATCAGCGGCGGTATCCTGACCTGGGCTGGCTTCAACGATCCGCAGGAGATCAACGGTACGCTGAACGCAGAATCGACGCCTGCGGCGGCGATCTCTCAGGTTGCTGACGGCGACTGGCCTGCCTATGGTCGTAACCAGGAAGGCCAGCGTTACTCTCCGCTGAAGCAGATCAACGCGGACAACGTTAAGAACCTGAAAGAAGCCTGGGTATTCCGTACCGGCGACCTGAAGATGCCGAACGATCCGGGTGAACTGACCAACGAAGTGACGCCAATTAAAGTCGGCGATATGCTTTATCTGTGTACGGCGCACCAGCGTCTGTTCGCGCTCGACGCGGCCACCGGTAAAGAGAAATGGCACTTCGATCCGCAGCTGAACTCCAACCCGTCCTTCCAGCACGTGACCTGCCGTGGCGTCTCTTATCACGAAGCGCGCCCGGATAATGCGAGCCCGGAAGTCATTGCCGACTGTCCTCGCCGCATCATGCTGCCGGTGAACGATGGTCGTCTGTTCGCCATCAATGTCGAAACGGGCAAGCTGTGCGAAACCTTTGCCAACAAAGGTATCCTGAATCTGCAGACCAATATGCCGGACACCACGCCGGGTCTGTATGAGCCGACCTCCCCGCCCATCATCACCGATAAAACCATCGTGATTGCCGGTTCGGTAACGGATAACTTCTCCACACGTGAAACCTCCGGCGTTATCCGTGGTTTCGACGTGAACACCGGTAAACTGCTGTGGGCCTTCGACCCGGGCGCGAAAGATCCGAACGCGATCCCGTCGGACGAACACACCTTTACCTTTAACTCGCCAAACTCCTGGGCGCCAGCGGCGTATGACGCGAAGCTGGACCTGGTCTACCTGCCGATGGGCGTTACTACGCCAGATATCTGGGGCGGTAACCGCACGCCGGAGCAGGAACGTTATGCCAGCGCTATCGTGGCATTGAACGCGACCACCGGTAAGCTGGCCTGGAGCTACCAGACCGTTCACCACGATTTGTGGGATATGGATATGCCGTCCCAGCCGACGCTGGCGGACATCACCGTTGATGGCAAAACCGTACCGGTGATTTACGCTCCAGCGAAAACCGGCAACATCTTCGTGCTGGATCGCAGCAACGGCAAGCTGGTTGTGCCTGCACCGGAAAAACCGGTTCCGCAGGGTGCGGCGAAAGGCGATTACGTCAGCAAAACCCAGCCGTTCTCCGATCTGAGCTTCCGTCCGAAGAAAGACCTCAGCGGGGCAGACATGTGGGGTGCCACGATGTTTGACCAGCTGGTGTGCCGCGTGATGTTCCATCAGCTGCGCTACGAAGGCATCTTCACGCCGCCTTCTGAGCAGGGCACGCTGGTCTTCCCGGGTAACCTGGGGATGTTCGAGTGGGGTGGGATCTCCGTTGACCCTAACCGTCAGGTCGCGATTGCCAACCCAATGGCGCTGCCGTTCGTTTCCCGTCTGATCCCACGCGGTCCGGGCAACCCAATGGAGCAGCCAAAAGACGCGAAAGGCAGCGGTACCGAAGCCGGCATTCAGCCGCAGTATGGCGTACCGTTCGGCGTGACGCTGAACCCGTTCCTGTCGCCGTTCGGTCTGCCGTGTAAACAGCCTGCCTGGGGTTATATCTCCGGTCTGGATCTGAAAACTAACCAGATCGTGTGGAAAAAACGTATTGGTACGCCACAGGACAGCATGCCGTTCCCAATGCCGGTTCCGGTGCCGTTCAATATGGGTATGCCAATGCTGGGTGGCCCAATCTCCACCGCCGGTAACGTGCTGTTCATCGCGGCAACCGCAGATAACTACCTGCGCGCGTACAACATGACCAACGGTGAAAAACTGTGGCAAGGCCGTCTGCCAGCGGGTGGACAAGCCACGCCGATGACCTATGAAGTGAATGGCAAGCAGTACGTTGTCATCTCCGCGGGTGGTCACGGCTCGTTTGGCACGAAGATGGGCGACTATATTGTCGCGTATGCGTTGCCTGACGAAAACAAGTAACTGAAAAGCCCGGTGGCGCTTACGCTTACCGGGCCTATGGATACGCTATGTAGGCCGGGTAAGGCGAAGCCGCCACCCGGCTTTTTTTATACGGTAAAGCCCAGCATCATCCCCGTATCTTCATGCTCCAGCAGATGGCAGTGCGCCATATAGGCAAACTCCTTCGGCGCATCGTGGTCAAACTTCACCAGCACCTCGCTGACGCCGCCTTCCACCTTCACCGTATCCTTCCAGCCCGCGCGATGCGCGTCCGGGGCTTTGCCGTTCTCAGAGAGAATGCGGAACTGCGTGCCGTGGATATGGAACGGGTGCAGCATCATGTCCCCTTCACCTGAAATCACCCAGCGCTCAAACTGCCCTTTTGTCGCAGCAAACATCGGCGTGTTCATGTCGAACGCTTTGCCGTTGATCATGTTGGCGTTGTGGAAATCAAAGCCATGGTCGCCGTGATTCATGTTCCCCATGCCGCCCATGTTGCCGTGGTCCATGTTCATGTGACCCATCATCTGCCCGTGATGCATCCCCGCCATCGCCTTATCGCCATATTTCGCCATCAGCGCCTGCATGCCCATCATATCGAGCATCGGGTTCATGGAGAGCTGCAGTTTGCGTTGCGTAAGCCCATCCAGCGACGGAAGTGCCGGCAGCGTGGTTAACGTATCAGGGAGCGTGCCGGAAGCGGTCACCCGTAACGGCTGGATACGCAGCACCGGATGCGGCTTGTCAAACGGCGCGACCGCCATCCCCATCTGGCTAACCGGCAGGGTCACAAGATCGAACGGCTTGCCGTCGCTGATATCCACCAGCACCTCAAAGCGCTCCCCCATCAGCATCGGCAGTTCGTTGACCTTCACCGGCTCAGGCAGCAGCCCGCCGTCGCTGGCGACCACGTACAGCGGACGCTTATCGCTGGTGGCGAAGTTGAGGGAACGCGCGTTACAGCCGTTAAGCAGACGCAGGCGCAGCCAGCCTTTCGGCGCGGCGTGCTGAGGATAAATGGCGCCGTTGGTCAGCAGCGTGTCGCCAAACCAGCCGACCGCCGCGCTCATCACATCCAGCTGGTAGTCGATTTGCCCGTCAGCGGTGAATTTCTTGTCCTGCACAATCACCGGCACATCATCGATGCCCCACTGCTTCGGCAGGCGCAGCAGGCGGCTTTCGTCGTCTTCAATCAGCACCAGCCCCGCCAGCCCCATCGCTACCTGATGGCCCGTTTTGCCATGCTGATGCGGATGGAACCAGCAGGTCGCGGCGCGCTGGTTGGGCGTAAAGGTGACGCTGCGCGTGCCGCCCGCTTTGATGATGCCCTGCGGCCCGCCGTCTACCTCGCCCGGCACTTCCAGTCCGTGCCAGTGCAGCGTCGTCTCTTCGGCGAGCGTGTTGTGGATATCCACCGTCACCGCTTTCCCTTTACGCAGCTGAAGCGCCGGACCGAGCAAATTACCGTTATAGCCCCACGTCGTGGCGTTGTGCGCACCGAATGTTGTTTTGCCTGCCTGAACCACAAGCTGGATACGGCTGCGGGCGTCAGCGGTAAGCAAATCAGGGATGGGTAAGGCAGGCCTGTCAGCCGCGAAAACCACACGGCTCCAGAGGGGTAAGGCGCTGGCAGCCCCCAGCGCCACGGAATATTTTAAAAAATCACGACGTTGCATGTTCATTTCCTTATTTCCAGCAGGCGACATTTTGAGCATAAACCCTCCCCTTACCGGAAGGTCAAGTAAAGCGGCAATAATAAAGATCGTCGCACTGGCATCAAGTATGCTAACGTTAATTTTCCGTGAAGAAGTGGTAGAAGCAATGAAGACGTTTTTCAGGACAATTTTGTTCGGTAGCCTGATGGCAATGTGCGCGAACAGCTATGCGCTAAGTGAAAATGAAGCGGAAGATATGGCCGATTTAACGGCGGTTTTTGTATTCCTGAAAAATGATTGTGGCTACCAGAATTTACCCAACGGGCAAATTCGCCGCGCGCTGGTCTTTTTTGCCCAGCAGAACCAGTGGGATCTCAGCAACTACGACAGCTTTGACATGAAGGCGCTCGGCGAAGACAGCTACCGTGACCTAAGCGGTATTGGCATTCCCACGGCTAAAAAATGCAAAGCGCTGGCTCGCGATTCGCTCAGCCTGCTCGCCTACGTCAAATAACCTTCCCGACGCCTCCTGTTAAACCTATAGCCGTGCAACCACGGTTATAGTTAGCTATCATGTTTCGCTCATTTTTTGTGAGCGTAACGGATGTTAACAAAGGAGGAGTCCGCGTATGGCCGACCACACGTTGTGGCATGAAACACTGCATGACCAGTTTGGTCAGTACTTTGCCGTTGATAACGTGCTCTATCATGAAAAAACCGATCACCAGGATCTCATCATCTTCGAAAATGCTGCCTTTGGCCGCGTAATGGCCCTGGACGGCGTCGTGCAAACGACCGAGCGAGATGAGTTTATCTATCATGAGATGATGACCCATGTCCCGCTGCTGGCGCACGGCCATGCAAAGCATGTCCTGATTATCGGCGGTGGCGACGGTGCAATGCTGCGCGAGGTTTCCCGCCATCGCTCGATTGAAACCATCACCATGGTGGAAATCGATGCGGGCGTCGTCTCGTTCTGCCGCCAGTACCTGCCCAACCACAATGCCGGTAGCTATGACGATCCGCGTTTTAATCTGGTGATTGATGACGGGGTTAACTTTGTTAACCAGACAACCCAGACCTTTGACGTCATTATCTCCGACTGCACCGATCCTATCGGCCCTGGCGCGTCGCTGTTTACCTCCTCGTTCTACGAAGGCTGCAAGCGTTGCCTGAACCCGGGCGGGATCTTCGTCGCCCAAAACGGCGTCTGCTTCCTGCAACAGGATGAAGCGCTGGATAGCCATCGCAAGCTCAGCACCTATTTCGAGGATGTCAGCTTCTATCAGGCGGCCATTCCGACGTACTACGGCGGGATCATGACCTTTGCCTGGGCGACGGATAACGACGTATTACGTCATCTTTCCACCGAAATTATTCAGGCCCGCTTCCATCAGGCCGGTCTACAGTGCCGATACTACAATCCGGCTATTCATACCGCAGCGTTTGCTCTGCCGCAGTACCTGCAAGACGCATTATCCACTAAGGGGGTGAGCTAATTGAAAAAGCTTAAACTGCATGGCTTTAACAATCTGACCAAAAGCCTGAGTTTTTGTATTTACGATATCTGCTATGCCAAAACAGCGGAAGAACGCGATGGTTACATCGCCTATATCGACGAACTCTACAACGCCAACCGTCTGACCGAGATCCTGTCAGAAACCTGTTCCATTATCGGCGCCAACATCCTGAATATTGCCCGACAGGATTATGAACCCCAGGGCGCCAGCGTGACCATACTGGTCAGCGAAGAACCGGTCGATCCGAAGCTTATCGACAAAACGGAACATCCGGGCCCGCTGCCGGAAGTAGTGGTTGCTCACCTGGATAAAAGCCATATCTGCGTCCATACCTACCCGGAGAGTCACCCGGAAGGCGGGCTGTGTACGTTCCGTGCCGATATTGAAGTGTCGACCTGCGGCGTGATTTCCCCGCTGAACGCACTGAACTATCTCATCCACCAGCTGGAATCGGATATCGTCACGATTGATTACCGCGTGCGCGGTTTTACCCGTGACGTCAACGGCATGAAGCACTTCATCGACCACGAGATTAACTCTATTCAGAACTTTATGTCCGAGGACATGAAGTCACTGTACGACATGATGGACGTGAACGTGTATCAGGAAAACATCTTCCATACCAAGATGTTACTTAAGGAGTTCGACCTTAAGCACTATATGTTCCACACGAAGCCGGAAGATTTAAGCGAAGAAGAGCGTAAGGCGATTACTGACCTGCTCTGGAAAGAGATGCGCGAGATCTACTACGGCCGCAACATTCCGGCCGTGTAAGTGTTGCCCGGAGCAGGGATGCTTCGGGAAATTACCGCTGTTTCATGAACTCGCGGTAGGCATTCACCACCTGAAGGAAGTCTTCTACGCCGCACAGCGACAGGCTTTCTTCGTCATAGTAGCTCATCCCCTCTTCCATCTCGTCGCCTGAAAACTCGAGCTGGTTGGCACGCACCATGACCTCTTCACCGTCCATCCACAGCGTGTATTCGTGCCCGGCGCGTTGCCAGGAGCGCTCACTGCCTTTCACCGTCTTTGCCGCCTGTTCAACCTCATCAAGAAGGGAGAGATTTTCTTTCACCTCTTCGTTAAACCAGTGTCCAACGGCTTCGTGGCCCATCGACATACGCACTTTCACCACTCCGGTGATGTCGCGCAGAAATTCGTAATCCATAGTGTTTTCCTCTGCAAAGCCATTAAGGTAATTATCGCAGCAGCGAGGAAGAAAAAAAGCGTGGGAGGTGGGAGGAATGAAAATAAAAAACCCACCGTAGTTGCGATGGGTTTTGTAGGCCCGATTAGCGTAGCGCCACCGGGCAATGGGTCAGGTGCGGTCTGGTGCCCTCACCCCCAGCCCCTCTCCCACGGGAGAGGGTAGCATTTATACTGCCGTCTGGAAGATAACCCCGTCGGCCTTCTCGGTGTACTGAGAGAGCTGGTCGAAGTTCAGGTAGCGATAGGTATCCACCGCGGTCTTATCCACCTGCGCCACGAAGGTCTGGTACTCTTCCGGCGTTGGCAGTTTGCCAATCAGCGCCGCAACCGCCGCCAGTTCCGCAGAGGCCAGGAAGACGTTCGCACCGGTACCTAAACGGTTCGGGAAGTTACGGGTCGAGGTGGAGACCACCGTCGCGCCGTCGGCTACGCGCGCCTGGTTGCCCATACACAGGGAACAGCCAGGAATTTCGATACGCGCACCGCTCTTACCAAACACGCTGTAGTAGCCCTCTTCGGTCAGCTGAGCCGCGTCCATACGGGTTGGCGGCGCCACCCACAGACGGGTTGGCAGCTGGCCTTTGTGGGTATCCAGCAGCTTGCCGGCTGCACGGAAGTGGCCGATGTTGGTCATGCACGAACCGATGAACACTTCGTCGATCTTCTCGCCCTGAACTTCGGACAGCGGACGCGCGTCGTCCGGATCGTTCGGTGCACACAGGATTGGCTCTTTGATATCCGCCAGATCGATGTCGATCACCGCCGCGTACTCTGCGTCAGCATCGGCTTCCAGCAGCTGCGGATCGGCCAGCCATTTTTCCATGCCCTGGATACGACGCTCCAGCGTACGACGGTCGCCGTAGCCTTCTGCAATCATCCACTTCAGCAGCACGATGTTAGAGTTCAGATACTCAATAATCGGCTCTTTGTTCAGCTTGATGGTACAGCCCGCAGCCGAACGCTCAGCGGAGGCATCGGTCAGCTCGAAAGCCTGCTCAACTTTCAGATCCGGCAGACCTTCAATTTCCAGAATGCGGCCAGAGAAGATGTTTTTCTTCCCTTTTTTCTCAACGGTCAGCAGACCCTGTTTGATGGCATACAGCGGGATCGCGTGAACCAGGTCGCGCAGGGTAATACCCGGCTGCATTTTACCTTTGAAGCGCACCAGCACCGATTCCGGCATATCCAGCGGCATCACGCCGGTCGCGGCAGCAAACGCCACCAGACCGGAACCCGCCGGGAAGGAGATACCGATTGGGAAACGGGTATGGGAGTCACCGCCGGTACCGACGGTATCCGGCAGCAGCATGCGGTTCAGCCAGGAGTGGATGACGCCGTCGCCCGGACGCAGGGAGACACCGCCACGGTTCATAATGAAGTCAGGCAGCGTGTGGTGCGTGGTCACGTCAACCGGCTTCGGATACGCCGCGGTGTGGCAGAAGGACTGCATCACCAGATCGGAAGAGAAGCCCAGGCACGCCAGGTCTTTCAGTTCGTCACGGGTCATTGGGCCAGTGGTGTCCTGAGAGCCTACGGAGGTCATCTTCGGCTCACAGTAGGCGCCAGGACGGATACCGGCCACGCCGCAGGCGCGACCGACCATTTTCTGTGCCAGCGAGAAGCCGCGGTTGCTTTCCGCCACGTCTTTCGCGTGACGGAATACATCACTGTGCGGCAGACCCAGTGCTTCACGCGCTTTGGTGGTCAGGCCGCGGCCGATGATCAGCGGAATACGGCCACCGGCGCGCACTTCGTCAATCAGCACGTCGGTTTTCAGCTCGAAGCTTGCCAGCAGTTCGTTGGTGTCGTGGTTACGGACTTCACCTTTGTACGGGTAGACGTCAATCACGTCGCCCATGTTCAGGTTAGAAACATCCACTTCAATTGGCAGTGCGCCCGCATCTTCCATGGTATTGAAGAAGATTGGGGCAATCTTACCGCCCAGGCACAGGCCGCCGCCGCGCTTGTTCGGCACATGCGGAATGTCGTCACCCATAAACCAGAGGACGGAGTTGGTGGCGGACTTACGGGAAGAGCCGGTACCCACAACGTCACCCACGTAAGCCAGCGGGAAACCTTTCTTCTGTAGGGCTTCGATCTGTTTGATCGGGCCGACAACGCCCGGCTGATCCGGCTCAATGCCTTCACGGGCGTTTTTCAGCATCGCCAGGGCGTGCAGCGGGATATCCGGGCGAGACCACGCGTCCGGTGCCGGAGAGAGGTCATCGGTGTTGGTTTCACCGGTCACTTTGAAAACAGTAACGGTAATTTTTTCAGCCAGCGCTGGACGATTCAGGAACCATTCGGCATCAGCCCAGGACTGCATCACCTGCTTCGCATAGACGTTGCCAGCTTTGGCTTTTTCTTCCACATCGTAGAAGTTATCGAACATCAGCAGCGTAGACGAGAGCGCTTTAGCGGCAATCGGTGCCAGCTTGTCGTTATCCAGCGCGTCAATCAGCGGATGAATGTTGTAACCACCCTGCATGGTGCCGAGCAGTTCGATGGCTTTTTCAGGAGTAACCAGTGGGGAGGTGGCTTCGCCTTTGGCGATAGCAGCAAGGAATCCGGCTTTTACGTAGGCAGCTTCATCTACGCCAGGCGGTACGCGGTTGATCAGCAGATCTAACAGGAATTCTTCTTCGCCCTTAGGCGGGTTCTTCAGCAGCTCGACGAGCGCGGCCATTTGGGTTGCATCTAACGGTTTGGGTACAATTCCCTCGGCGGCACGTTCTGCTACGTGCTTACGGTATTCTTCTAGCACGACGGTTCTCCTCGCTCTCATTGTCATATGCGGCGGGCGTTCTCTTCACGCTCCTGTGAGACAGCAGTTTGTAGGGTAAATGCCCGATACCGCGTCGGGCAGCATAGCAGGATTTCTGCACAGTGTTAATCCGTTTACAAAAAAGCAACATTAAAAAGTTTGCTGAATCGTTAAGCATGGTGTAGCGGGGATTTAGGGCATCATTTTGCGGTTCTTCTGCACCGTGACGCTTCAGTTTTTTCTTCATCAGATATAATTGTGTAATAAATACTCACACTCTTTATCCGGACGTACCGGACGCTTCCCAATAAAAGTCAAAACAGTAAAAGACGGGTGAATAATACTCACGCCAACCGTAACGCCTCACGGCACAGCGCTGGTCTCGTTGGAGTCATTTTATGAAGTTGCCCTTTAAGCCACATCTGCTCATCCTTCTGTGCAGTGCCGGGCTGCTTGCCGCCTCAGGCGTCTTGTTTGTCAAAAGTCGTGCAACGGAACCCGTTGCGCCAGCCCCCGTCGCTCAACAACCGGCGGCACCTGCCGTAGCCCAGCCCGCCCCTGTGGTCGCGCCGACCTACACTGCCGCGCAAATCGATCAGTGGGTTGCCCCCATTGCGCTCTACCCTGACGCCCTGCTTTCACAAATTCTGATGGCCTCGACTTACCCGGCCAACGTGATTCAGGCGGCTCAGTGGTCAAAAGACAACCCTAAAATGGAAGGGGACGCCGCCATTCAGGCCGTTGCCAGCCAGCCCTGGGATCCGAGCGTAAAATCGCTGGTCGCGTTTCCTCAGCTTATGTCGCTGATGGGTGAAAACCCGCCGTGGGTACAAAATCTGGGCGATGCGTTTCTCGCACAGCCGAAAGACGTGATGGATTCCGTTCAACGCCTGCGCGCGCTGGCACAGAAGACCGGTGCTTTACAATCTACGCCTCAGCAGACGGTCACCACCGTGACAAAGCCAGCACCAGCGAAAACCCGCGCCACCGAGGCAACAACAACAACCACGTCTGCGCCCGCCCCAACGGTGATCAAAATTGAATCTGCCGATCCGCAGGTCGTTTATGTTCCCACCTATAACCCCAATACGGTTTACGGGACCTGGCCCAACACCGCCTATCCACCCACCTATCTCCCGCCCACGCCCGGAGAGCAGTTTGGCAACAGCTTCGTCAACGGCTTAGGCTTCAGCCTGGGCGTTGCCACAACCTATGCCATTTTCAGCAATATCGACTGGGATGACGACGATGACTGGGACCACCACCATGACGGTGACTGGGATAATCACGGCGGCTATAACCGCAACGGTGATAACAACATCAATATCAATGTTGAGAACTTCAATAAAATCAGCGGACAGCGTCTGACGGACGCCAACCGTACCTGGCAGCATAACCCGGCCTACCGGGAAGGTGTGCCCTATCCGACTAACCAGCTCAACACCCGTTTTCACTCCACCAGCACAGTCACCGGGCTAAGCTCAACGCAGCAAAAACCGGTTAACCGGGATAGCCAGCGTCAGGCGGCCCTGAGCCAGATGGAGAAATCCACCGGGAAAACCTTCCCGCAAACGGCACGTCCCGGCACGAAAGATGTGCAGCGTCAGGCCTCAAGTGAACAGCTGAAGCAAATTTCGCAGCGCAACAACTACCGTGGCTACGACACCAAACCGCAGACGGCGAAGCGGACCACCACGCAGCAGCGAGAAAATCGTCAGGCTGTAACCCAAAGACAGGAGAAACGCGTTTCACAGCCCGCGCAGCAACGCGCCCTGCAGCAGCGAAACGGTCAGCCCCGGGCCAATGCGCTGAGCGGCAACGACAGCCGTTCCGCGAACTGGCAGGCGCAGCAGCAGCGCGGTGCGCAAAGCAGGCAGCTTGCGGCTCGCCAGCAGCAGCCCCGTCAGGTGTCTGGTGGACGCGCTGAACGCCGTGAATTTAGACATCGCTAAGGGAACCGACATGAAAAGTAAACTACTCAGTGGAATGGTGTTGTTCATGCTTTCGGCCTCGGCGATAGCGCAGCAGTCCTTTAGCACGCCCGACCAGGCGACCGATGCGCTGGCCAGCGCCATTAGTGAGCATAATGAGCGCGCGATGAGCAATCTGCTTGGAGAGAACTGGCGCGATTTTCTCCCTCCCGAAGGCGTTGATCCGGATGCCGTCGATCGTTTCCTGCGCGACTGGAAAGTTCGTCATAACACCGTTGTCGAAGGAGCTACGGCGCACCTTGTTGTTGGAGACAACGACTGGCAGCTTCCCATCCCGGTGATCAAAACCGCCGCCGGCTGGCAATTCGATATCAAAGAAGGGGCTGAAGAGATCCTGACCCGTGAAATCGGGCGTAACGAACTTGCCGCCATTGAAGCCCTGCATGCCTATGTTGATGCCCAGCAAAGCTACTTTGCGATGAACCAGAAATACGCGCAGAAGATTGTCAGCTCGGAAGGGAAGAAAGACGGTTTGTACTGGCCCGTCTCACCCGGCGAAACGCCCAGTCCGCTCGGACCGGCATTTAGCCCGAAAGAGCCGGGTACCGGCTATCACGGCTATCGCTTCCGGATCCTGCCGGATAATAACGGTTTCGCGATGGTGGCGTGGCCGGTCAGCTACGGTCAAACGGGCGTGATGAGCTTTGTGATAAATCAGGACGACAAGGTGTATCAGTCCGATCTCGGCAAGGATTCTGAGCAGAAAGCCCGGGCGTTAACCGCCTATAACCCGGATAAAACCTGGCAACCCGTGGCTCCCTGAACGCAGCGCATAAAAAAAGCGGCCATTGGCCGCTTTTTTTCATCTGAAGAAACTTATTTCTTCTTCGCTTTCGCGTTTGGCAGGTCGGTGATGCTGCCTTCAAACACTTCTGCCGCCAGGCCCACGGACTCGTGCAGAGTTGGGTGAGCGTGGATGGTCAGCGCGATGTCTTCCGCGTCGCAGCCCATTTCGATAGCCAGACCGATTTCACCCAGCAGCTCGCCGCCGTTGGTACCGACAATCGCACCACCGATTACGCGGTGAGTCTCTTTGTCGAAGATCAGTTTGGTCATACCGTCTGCGCAGTCGGACGCGATAGCACGGCCAGAAGCAGCCCACGGGAAGGTGGCGGTTTCGTAGCTGATGCCTTTCTCTTTCGCTTCTTTCTCAGTCAGACCCACCCATGCCACTTCTGGCTCGGTATACGCGATAGATGGGATCACTTTCGGATCGAAGTAGTGCTTCATGCCGGCGATAACTTCAGCGGCAACGTGACCTTCGTGAACACCTTTGTGCGCCAGCATTGGCTGACCGACGATATCGCCGATAGCAAAGATGTGCGGCACATTAGTGCGCAGCTGTTTGTCAACGCGGATGAAGCCACGGTCGTCCACTTCCACGCCAGCTTTGCCCGCGTCGAGGTTCTTACCGTTCGGCACACGGCCGATCGCCACCAGCACGGCGTCGTAACGCTGTGGTTCGGATGGGGCTTTTTTGCCTTCCATGGAAACGTAAATACCGTCTTCTTTCGCTTCAACGGCAGTCACTTTGGTTTCCAGCATCAGGTTGAATTTCTTGCTGATGCGCTTGGTGAAGACTTTAACGATGTCTTTGTCAGCAGCCGGGATAACCTGGTCGAACATTTCAACCACGTCGATCTCTGAACCCAGCGCGTGGTACACGGTACCCATTTCCAGACCGATGATACCGCCGCCCATCACCAGCAGACGCTTAGGAACGGTTTTCAGCTCCAGCGCATCGGTGGAATCCCACACGCGTGGATCTTCATGTGGAATGAATGGCAGTTCGATTGGGCGTGAGCCTGCCGCGATGATCGCGTTGTCGAAGTTGATCACGGTTTTGCCGTTTTCGCCTTCCACTTCCAGGGTGTTCGCACCGGTGAATTTACCCAGACCGTTTACCACTTTCACTTTACGGCCTTTGGCCATGCCCGCCAGACCGCCGGTCAGCTGAGTGATAACTTTCTCTTTCCAGGTACGAATTTTGTCGATGTCGGTTTTCGGCTCGCCGAAGACGATACCGTGTTCAGCCAGCGCTTTGGCTTCTTCGATAACTTTCGCTACGTGCAGCAGCGCTTTAGAAGGGATACAGCCGACGTTCAGACAAACACCGCCGAGGGTGCTGTAACGTTCTACGATGACGGTTTCCAGACCTAAATCCGCTGCGCGAAATGCTGCGGAGTAACCTGCCGGGCCTGCCCCAAGTACTACGACCTGAGTTTTGATTTCTGTGCTCATCATGACCTCTTAGTTTATACCCGTCGTCCACCGGGTCGTTCTATCCGCCCGCAGTTTACAAAATTGTTAACAATTTTGAAACAACAAACGGCTCACGAATTGTCGCTTTCGCCAATAACCTCACAAACGCCATGAGATTATCAGAAAAAAGCCGGCCGACTGGCCGGCTTTTCGATTACATCACCAGGCGGCGAATGTCGCTCAGCATGTTGTTGATGATGGTGATGAAACGCGCACCATCAGCACCGTCGATCACGCGGTGGTCGAAGGACAGAGAGATTGGCATCATCAGACGCGGCACGAACTCTTTGCCATTCCACACCGGCTCCATCGCGGACTTGGACACACCGAGGATAGCCACTTCCGGCGCGTTCACAATCGGCGCGAAGTGGGTGGTACCCAGGCCGCCGATGCTGGAGATGGTGAAGCAGCCGCCCTGCATTTCGCCGGCAGTCAGCTTACCATCACGCGCTTTCTTGGAGATGGTGGTCAGTTCACGGGACAGCTCAGTGATGCTCTTCTTGTTCACGTCTTTGAAGACCGGAACAACCAGACCATTTGGCGTATCAACCGCAACACCGATGTTGATGTATTTCTTCAGCGTCAGCTTCTGGCCGTCTTCGGACAGGGAGCTGTTGAAGCGTGGCATCTGTTCCAGAGCCGCAGCAACCGCCTTCATGATGAAGACCACTGGGGTGAATTTCACGTCCAGTTTACGCTTCTCAGCTTCGGCGTTCTGCTGTTTACGGAACGCTTCCAGATCGGTGATATCGGTCTTATCGAAGTGCGTAACGTGCGGGATCATCACCCAGTTACGGCTCAGGTTCGCACCAGAGATTTTCTGGATACGGCCCAGCTCCACTTCTTCGATTTCGCCGAACTTGCTGAAGTCTACTTTCGGCCATGGCAGCATGCCCGGGATACCGCCGCCTGCGGCTGCAGCTGGTGCAGCTTCAGCGCGTTTCACCGCGTCTTTCACATAAGCCTGAACGTCTTCGCGCAGGATACGACCTTTACGGCCAGTCCCTTTCACTTTCGCCAGGTTCACGCCGAATTCGCGCGCCAGGCGACGAATCAGCGGGGTCGCGTGGACGTAAGCGTCGTTTTCAGCGAACTCAGATTTGCTTTCCGCTTTTGCAGCAGGTGCCGCTGGTTTAGCAGCCTGAGCCGGTGCAGCAGCCGGTGCTGGAGCAGCCGCGGCAGCCGGAGCTGCGGCAGGCGCAGCGCCTTCCACTTCGAAGACCATGATCAGAGAGCCGGTAGACACTTTGTCGCCGGTGCTGATTTTGATCTCTTTAACGGTACCCGCGAACGGCGCAGGCACTTCCATGGAAGCCTTGTCGCCTTCAACGGTGATCAGTGACTGTTCAGCGGCAACTTTGTCGCCCACTTTTACCATCACTTCGGTGACTTCAACTTCGTCACCGCCGATGTCCGGTACGTTAACGTCTTTCGCGCCGCCAGCAGCGGCTGGTGCAGCGGCCGGAGCAGGAGCAGCGGCCTGTGCAGGCGCGGCAGCAGGTGCAGCACCTGCCACTTCGAAGATCATGATCAGAGAGCCGGTAGACACTTTGTCGCCGGTGTTAATCTTGATCTCTTTAACGGTACCTGCGAACGGCGCTGGCACTTCCATAGAGGCTTTATCGCCTTCTACGGTGATCAGTGACTGCTCGGCCGCAACGGTATCGCCCACTTTCACCAGGATCTCAGTGACTTCAACTTCGTCACCGCCGATGTCAGGCACGTTCACTTCTTTCGCGCTCGCGGCAGCGGCTGGAGCAGCGGCGGCCGGAGCGGCTTTCTTCTCTTCCTGCGCAGGTGCAGCAGCTGCACCGTCGGCGGAATCGAAAATCATGATCAGTTTGCCAGTCTCGGTTTTATCGCCAACAGAGACTTTGATCTCTTTAACGATGCCAGCCTGAGGAGACGGGACTTCCATAGAGGCTTTGTCGCCTTCTACGGTGATCAGCGACTGTTCAGCTTCAACTTTGTCGCCTACTTTGACCAGGATCTCGGTGATTTCAACTTCATCAGCCCCGATGTCCGGTACATTGATTTCGATAGCCATTATTCTTTTACCTCTTACGCCAGACGCGGGTTAACTTTTTCTGCATCGATGTTGAATTTGGTAATTGCGTCTGCAACCACTTTCTTATCGATTTCGCCACGTTTAGCCAGTTCGCCCAGTGCTGCTACAACCACGTAAGAAGCATCAACTTCGAAGTGGTGACGCAGGTTTTCGCGGCTGTCAGAACGACCGAAGCCGTCAGTACCCAGAACGCGATAATCATCAGCTGGAACGTAAGTACGAACCTGCTCAGCGAACAGTTTCATATAGTCAGTAGACGCCACCGCTGGCGCGTCGTTCATCACCTGAGCGATGTACGGTACGCGTGGGGTTTCCAGTGGGTGCAGCATGTTCCAGCGCTCACAATCCTGGCCATCACGCGCCAGTTCAGTGAAGGAGGTCACAGAGTACACGTCGGAACCGACACCGTAGTCTTTCGCCAGGATCTGCGCTGCTTCACGAACGTGACGCAGGATAGAACCGGAGCCCAGCAGCTGAACTTTACCTTTGCTACCTTCGATGGTTTCGAGTTTGTAGATACCTTTACGGATACCTTCCTCGGCACCTGCTGGCATTGCCGGCATGTGGTAGTTTTCGTTCAGGGTGGTGATGTAGTAGTAAATGTTCTCCTGCGCTTCACCGTACATGCGCTGCAGACCGTCATGCATGATGACTGCCACTTCATACGCGTAAGACGGGTCGTAAGAGATACAGTTAGGGATAGTCAGAGACTGAATGTGGCTGTGACCATCTTCGTGCTGCAGACCTTCACCGTTCAGGGTCGTACGACCGGAAGTACCACCGATCAGGAAGCCGCGAGCCTGCTGGTCGCCTGCCTGCCAGCACAGGTCACCGATACGCTGGAACCCGAACATGGAGTAGTAAATGTAGAACGGGATCATCGGCAGGTTGTTGGTGCTGTAAGAGGTCGCAGCAGCCAGCCAGGATGCGCCTGCGCCCAGCTCGTTGATACCTTCCTGCAGGATCTGACCTTTCTCGTCTTCTTTGTAGTATGCAACCTGCTCACGGTCCTGCGGGGTGTACTGCTGGCCGTTCGGGCTGTAGATACCGATCTGACGGAACAGACCTTCCATACCGAAAGTACGCGCTTCGTCGGCGATGATTGGCACCAGGCGATCTTTGATCGACTTGTTTTTCAGCATCACGTTCAGGGCACGAACGAAAGCGATAGTGGTAGAGATCTCTTTGTTCTGCTCTTCCAGCAGCTGAGAGAAGTCTTCCAGCGCTGGCAGTTCCAGCTTCTCGGTGAAGTTAGGCTGACGAGCTGGCAGGTAGCCTTTCAGCGCCTGACGACGTTCGTGCAGGTACTTGTGCTCTTCGGAGCCTTCCGGGAAGGTGATGTAAGACAGGTTTTCGACCTGCTCATCGGTCACTGGAACGTTGAAACGGTCGCGGATATAGCGCACGCCGTCCATGTTCATTTTCTTAACCTGGTGAGCGATGTTTTTACCTTCTGCGGTATCACCCATGCCGTAACCTTTGATGGTGTGGGCCAGGATTACAGTCGCTTTACCTTTGGTTTCACGCGCTTTTTTCAGTGCAGCGTAAATTTTCTTCGGATCGTGACCACCGCGGTTCAGGGCCCAGATCTGCTCATCAGTCCAGTCTGCAACCAGGGCTGCGGTTTCTGGATATTTGCCGAAGAAGTGCTCACGCACGTAGGCACCGTCTTTGGATTTGAAGGTCTGGTAGTCACCGTCAACGGTTTCGTTCATCAGCTGGATCAGTTTACCGCTGGTGTCTTTACGCAGCAGTTCGTCCCAACGGGAACCCCACATGACTTTGATCACGTTCCAGCCAGCACCTGCGAAGATGCCTTCCAGTTCGTTGATGATCTTGCCGTTACCGGTTACCGGACCATCCAGACGCTGCAGGTTACAGTTGATGATGAAGCACAGGTTGTCCAGCTTCTCACGGGTCGCGATGGTGATCGCGCCTTTAGATTCTGGCTCATCCATTTCGCCGTCGCCCAGGAAGGCGTATACGGTCTGCTCAGAGGTGTCTTTCAGACCACGGTGTTCCAGATACTTCAGGAATTTCGCCTGGTAGATCGCACCGATTGGGCCCAGACCCATTGATACGGTTGGGAACTGCCAGAATTCAGGCATCAGTTTAGGGTGCGGGTAAGAAGACAGACCTTTACCGTGAACTTCCTGACGGAAGTTGTTCATCTGCTCTTCAGTCAGACGACCTTCCAGGAATGCACGTGCATAGATGCCCGGAGAGATGTGGCCCTGGAAGTACACCAGATCGCCGCCGTCTTTCTCGTTCGCTGCACGGAAGAAGTGGTTGAAGCACACTTCGTAAACGGTCGCAGAAGACTGGAAGGACGCCATGTGGCCACCCAGTTCCAGGTCTTTCTTGGATGCGCGCAGAACGGTCATGATGGCGTTCCAGCGGATTGCAGAACGGATACGACGTTCCAGATCCAGATTGCCCGGGTATTCCGGTTCGTCTTCAACGGCAATCGTGTTTACGTAGTTGCTAGCCCCTGCACCTGAAGCAACCTTCACGCCGCCTTTGCGGGCTTCAGAAAGCAGCTGATCAATCAGATACTGAGCGCGCTCAACACCTTCTTCACGGATGACCGATTCGATCGCCTGTAGCCAGTCGCGAGTTTCGATCGGATCCACGTCATTTTGGAGACGTTCTGACATGGGGGTATTCCTTATCTATCTAATACGTTGATTTGTCTGGAACCTGTCCCATTGTGCTCTTGGGCAAGAACACAATAAGACAGGTTCTGCGTTTAGTTGCCGCGCTCTAAAAGTACCTGGCGCTTAATCCTTTCGTTGCTGTATGCGGCGTAATGAACGTTCGCGACGCGATTGTTCACGGCTGCGGTCCAGCAAGATTTCCTCAATGAAAGCCAGATGGCGGTGCGACGCTTCGCGCGCCTGCTCCGGTTCCCCGGCCATTATCGCCTCGAATACTCGGGTGCGATGGTTGCTTACCAGTGGGAGCATGTCCCGACGGGCATACAACAATTCAAAATTTTGACGAACGTTCTGGGCCAGCATCGGCTCCATGCAGCGTAGCAGATGGAGGAGCACCACGTTGTGGGCCGCTTCGGTGACGGCAATTTGATACTGGACGACGGCGCTGGACTCGGCGTCTAAATCGCCGGACTGCTGTGCCCGTTCAATGGCCTGATGCAGCTCGCGGATACGCACGCGATCTTCATCAGTGCTGCGAAGGGCGGCGTAATAGGCCGCAATACCTTCCAGCGCGTGACGGGTCTCAAGCAGGTCAAACTGGGATTCTGGGTGGTCAGAGAGAAGTTCTACCAGCGGATCGCTGAAGCTCTGCCACAGGCTGTTTTGCACAAAGGTTCCGCCGCCCTGGCGACGAAGCAGCAAGCCCTTTGCTTCGAGACGTTGAATCGCCTCACGCAGAGAGGGACGTGAAACGTCGAACTGTTTTGCCAGTTCGCGTTCTGGCGGAAGTTTCTCACCCGGGCGCAGAGTCCCTTCGAGGATTAAAAACTCCAGCTGCTGCTCAATCACATCAGATAGTTTTGGTTGGCGAATTTTGCTGTAGGCCATATTCCCTGTCTTACGCCTTTTTGCCCGGAGTCAATTGGTCTTACCAATTTCTATTTCGTATCGCTAAAGTAACAAAGTATTCACCTTCTGTCCATATTGGTTTTGATTGAAATCAGTAAACCCTGCACATTTTAACAACCTTACAGAAATAACGTTTCAGAAATGTAACTTTGCACAAATGAGTTGATTACCCCCAAAGAGGGAGTTTTAACCATAATGAAACGAGGGTTTTTGCAATCTGAAGCGATTCAACAAGGCAAATAATGAAAATTCGCCCACTTAAGGCGCATTTCTATTCTATAGGTTGGGTGAGGAACAACGAGCGGGCCGATTTACAAATGCTTTCTTTTTATTCAAGTCGTCATCACCCCTTCATAAAGCAGGTGCATTCGCAGGCACTTACCACTATTCTGGCGCTTACGGAAGTCATCTCCGATTTTTTCGGTCTCGTTAACCGTAAAGAAATAAATACAGAATATGGATTTTCATAATTACACACGCTCAGCGTGAACATAACAACCACACACGAGGTTTCAAATGGAAGCTCAACAGCACGGCGATCAGCTAAAGCGCGGGCTTAAAAACCGCCATATTCAGCTCATCGCACTGGGCGGTGCGATTGGTACCGGCCTGTTTCTGGGCAGCGCATCCGTTATCCAGTCTGCCGGTCCGGGCATTATTTTGGGTTACGCGATTGCGGGTTTCATTGCTTTTCTGATCATGCGCCAGCTGGGCGAAATGGTCGTGGAAGAGCCGGTCGCAGGCTCCTTCAGCCACTTTGCCTATAAGTACTGGGGCAGCTTTGCCGGTTTCGCCTCGGGCTGGAACTACTGGGTGCTGTACGTTCTGGTTGCCATGGCCGAACTGACCGCCGTCGGGAAATACATTCAGTTCTGGTATCCCGAAATCCCAACCTGGGCTTCTGCTGCAGCCTTCTTCGTCATTATCAACGCCATTAACCTGACCAACGTTAAAGTGTTCGGGGAGATGGAGTTCTGGTTTGCCATCATCAAGGTCATTGCCGTGGTGGCGATGATTATCTTCGGCGGCTGGCTGCTGTTCAGCGGCAACGGCGGCCCGCAGGCCACGGTGCGCAACCTCTGGGAACAGGGTGGCTTCCTGCCTCACGGCATGACCGGCCTGGTGATGATGATGGCGATCATTATGTTCTCCTTCGGCGGCCTGGAGCTGGTGGGCATCACCGCTGCTGAAGCCGACAATCCGGAGCAGAGCATCCCGAAAGCCACAAATCAGGTTATCTACCGCATCCTGATCTTCTATGTGGGCTCACTGGCGGTGCTGCTCTCCCTGCTGCCGTGGACGCGCGTGACTGCTGACACCAGCCCGTTTGTGCTGATCTTCCACGAGCTGGGCGATACCTTTGTCGCCAACGCGCTGAACATCGTGGTGCTGACCGCAGCGCTCTCCGTTTACAACAGCTGCGTATACTGCAACAGCCGCATGCTGTTCGGCCTCGCCCAGCAGGGTAACGCGCCGAAGATGCTGCTTAACGTTGATAAACGCGGCGTGCCGGTGAATACCATCATTGTTTCCGCCATCGTGACCGCCCTATGCGTGCTCATTAACTACATGGCACCGGAATCGGCGTTTGGCCTGCTGATGGCGCTGGTGGTCTCTGCGCTGGTCATCAACTGGGCGATGATCAGCCTGGCGCACATGAAGTTCCGCCGCGCGAAGCAGCAGCAGGGCGTCACCACGCGCTTCCCTGCCCTGCTCTATCCGCTGGGTAACTGGATCTGCCTGCTGTTCATGGCGGCCGTGCTGGTGATCATGCTGATCACCCCAGGTATGGTGATTTCCGTCTACCTGATCCCGGTCTGGATTGCAGTACTCGGCGTTGGCTATCTCTTCAGTCAGAAAAGCCGTAATGCCATGAAGGCGCACTAAGCCTCTCCGCGGTACCTGCTTTTGCGGGTGCCGCGCGTTGTTACCTCCCTCACACTTTCACGCCCACAGCGCATTTATCCATATCACCGCCCTGATACTGCAACGCATATATCCCTTCGCCAGCAAATAATTCTCTCCATACCGTAACCCGGAGAGCAGTCTATGGATAACGCAAAGCTGTCAGTAAAAGAAAAGATCGGCTATGGGATGGGCGACGCCGGATGTAACATCATCTTCGGCGCCATCATGCTGTTTGTTAACTATTTTTATACGGATATTTTTGGACTGGCCCCTGCGCTGGTCGGCGTGCTGCTGCTGTCCGTCCGCGTGATTGACGCCGTAACGGACCCGATCATGGGCGCGATTGCCGACCGCACCCGCAGTAAATATGGCCGGTTTCGTCCATGGCTGCTTTGGATCGCTTTCCCGTACGCGCTGTTCAGCATCCTGATGTTCACCACCCCGGAGTGGAGCTATAACAGCAAAGTTATCTATGCCTTTGTCACCTACTTCCTGCTGTCGCTAACCTACACCGCCATCAACATCCCCTACTGCTCGCTGGGCGGGGTGATCACTAACGATCCTAAAGAGCGCGTCGCCTGCCAGTCGTATCGCTTCGTGCTGGTCGGCATCGCCACGCTGCTGCTCTCATTAACGCTGCTGCCCATGGCAGACTGGTTTGGCGGGGACAACAAAGCCAAAGGCTACCAGATGGCCATGACCGTGCTGGCGCTGATTGGCACCTGCATGTTCCTGTTCTGCTTCGCCACCGTGCGCGAGCGCGTGCGCCCGGCAGTCCAGACCAATGACCAGTTGAAAAACGACCTGAAAGACGTGTGGAAGAACGACCAGTGGGTGCGCATTCTGCTCCTGACGCTCTGCAACGTCTGCCCGGGCTTTATCCGCATGGCGGCCACCATGTATTACGTCACCTGGGTGATGGGCCAGAGCACCCACTTCGCCACGCTGTTTATCAGCCTGGGCGTTGTCGGCATGATGCTCGGCAGCGTGCTGGCAAAATTGCTGACCGACCGCTGGTGCAAGCTGAAGGTCTTCTTCTGGACCAACATCGTGCTGGCGATTTTCTCCTGCGCCTTTTATTTCTTCGACCCGAAAGCGACCGTCACCATCGTGGTGCTCTACGTCCTGCTGAACATCCTGCACCAGATCCCGTCTCCGCTGCACTGGTCGCTGATGGCCGACGTGGACGACTACGGCGAGTGGAAAACCGGGAAGCGCATCACCGGCATCAGCTTCTCGGGCAACATCTTCTTCCTGAAGCTGGGGCTGGCGATTGCCGGGGCGATGGTCGGTTTTCTGCTCTCCTGGTACGGCTACGACGCGGGGGCGAAAGCGCAAAGCGCAGACGCCATCAACGGGATTGTGCTGCTGTTTACCGTTATCCCGGGGGTGGGTTATTTGATTACCGCGGGCGTGGTGCGCCTGCTGAAGGTGGATCGTGAAACCATGAAGCAGATCCAGCTCGATCTGGAAAAACGCCGCAACAACTACCACGAGCTGAACGATTATCAGGAACTGAAAGCCGCTGAGACTAAATAAGGAAAGCCGAATGCAAACCTGGCCAAACCCGTTTATTGAACAACGCGCCGACCCGTATATCCTGCGCCACGATGGGCAATATTACTTTATCGCCTCCGTGCCGCAGTACGACAGGCTGGCGATCCGCCGTGCAGACTCACTGGAAGGCTTACGTCATGCCGCAGAGGTGGTGGTCTGGCGTAAACCCGACGCCGGACCAATGAGCCAGCTGATTTGGGCACCGGAACTGCACCACATTGACGGAAAGTGGTACATCTATTTTGCCGCGACGCACACCCAGGCGCTCGACGGGCTCGGGATGTTCCAGCACCGCATGTTTGCCATTGAATGTACCGACGACGATCCGCTCACCGGCAGGTGGGTAGAAAAAGGCCAGATCGAAACCCCGTTCGACACCTTCGCCCTGGACGCCACCACCTTTGTGCATCAGGGAAAACGCTGGTATCTGTGGGCGCAAAAAGCGCCGGACATCTCCGGGAACTCCAACCTTTATCTGTGTGAAATGGCGAACCCGTGGACGCTGAAAGGCGAGCCGGTGATGCTCAGCAAGCCGGAGTATGACTGGGAGTGTCGCGGGTTTTGGGTCAACGAAGGCCCGGCGGTGCTGTTCCATGGCAACAAACTGTTTATCAGCTATTCCGCCAGCGCCACCGACGAGAACTACTGCATGGGGCTGCTGTGGATAGACCTGAATGCCGATCCGCAAAACCCATTGAACTGGCACAAATCCCCGCGCCCCGTATTCGCCACCAGCTACGAAAATCGCCAGTACGGCCCGGGACACAACAGCTTTACGCAAACGCCGGAAGGGGAAGATGTGCTGGTGTATCACGCGCGGAACTACACCGAAATTGAGGGCGACCCGCTGTACGATCCGAACCGCCACACCCGGCTGAAGCTTGTCCGCTGGGACGAAAACGGGATGCCTGATTTCGGCATCCCGCCTGCGGACACGCTTTAATCGTTACGCCGCGCTGGCTTACACCAGCGTGCCGTAGATCGTCAGCAGCGCCACGATAACCACGACCACAAACGACGTTTTCTTCGCCATGGAGACAGCGGCTTTCGGCGTTTCAATCTTGTCGGTATGCGGCTCGCGCGCCAGCGAGAACTGCGCCAGACGCGTTAACACCTGATACTGCGACGTATGGCGGTCGGCAAGCGAGGCGAACCACGCGGGCAGCGCTTTTTCACCGTGGCCAATTAACGCGTACACCACGCCCACCAGACGCACCGGAAGCCAGTCAACCACGTGCAGGATGGCATCAATGCCGGACAGCAAACGCTCGTGCGGCGTCAGATAGCGAGCAAGCCAGGTCTGCCAGGCGCGCAGGAACGCATACCCCATCAGCAAGACCGGTCCCCATGGACCGCCCACCACAAACCAGAACAGCGGCGCCAGGTAGTAACGGAAGTTAATCCACAGCAGCGCGTTCTGCAGTTCGCGCAGGAACTCGCGCTCGTCGCAGTCCGGCGGCACGCCGTGGATCATCGTCAGCTCGCTCGCCATGGCATTGCGCGCATGGGCATCGTCACGGGAGGCGGCTTTCAGGTACGCGTGATAGTGCAAACGCACCTTGCCCGCACCAATGCACAGCACGCCGAGCAGGATCCACACCACCAGCAGCGGCACGTTGAAAAAGAGTCCATACAGCGCGCGCAGCAGCAGGAACGTAATCACCATCACGCCCGCCATCATCAGCAGCGTGCGCAGCATGGAAAAGTGCTTAATACGGCGGAATAACACCTCCAGCCGGTGATCCAGATGCCAGTGCTCACCGAGCTTGAACAGGCGTTCAGCGATGATAACCAGCAGCATGGTAAACAACGTCATGGTATCTCCTTATTCTGACGACGCGGTGAGCATGGCGCGGAACCGCGGCCAGTCAAATGCCGGGCCGGGATCGGTTTTTCTCGCCGGAGCGATATCGCTGTGCCCGGTAATATTGTCGGCGATGGCCGGGTAAAGTCCGATAAGCGTGCGGGTCAGAGCCGCTAGCTGTTGATACTGTGAATCGGTGTAGGGCGTGGTATCCGTGCCTTCCAGTTCGATCCCGATAGAAAAATCGTTGCACCGTTCGCGCCCGTGATACATCGACACCCCGGCATGCCAGGCGCGCTTATCAAAGGGAACATACTGAACCACTTCACCATCGCGACGAATCAGGCAATGAGCCGACACGCGCAGATGCGCAATCTCAGCAAAGAAAGGATGGGCATCGGGATCTATCGTTCCCGTGAATAACGCATCGATCCACGGGCCGCCGAATTCCCCCGGCGGGAGACTAATATTATGAACCACCAGCAATGTGGGCTTTTCATCCTCCGGGCGGCAGTCGTGGTGCGGCGAAGGCACATGCCGCGCATCCACCAGCCATCCGTTTTCTAACAACATGCTGGAACTCCTTATGTATGGTGCTGTTACTCGGTTCAGAGTAGCATGTTTCAATATTTTGATTCGTTACCAATTTGGAGTTTTATCATGCCGCCTCGCCGCTACAACCCCGACCACCGACGTGAAGCGCTTCTGGAACGTATTAATATGGATATTCCGGCAAGCGTTGCCCATGCTTTGAAAGAAGATCTGGGCGGTGACGTCAATGCCGATAAAGATATTACCGCACAATTGTTGCCGAAAGAGACGCGCTCCCACGCGGTCATTATCACCCGTGAAGAGGGTGTGTTTTGCGGCAAGCGCTGGGTTGAAGAGGTCTTTACCCAGCTGGCGGGCGATGATGTGCAGGTAACATGGCACGTGGAGGACGGCGATAGCGTCACGCCAAACCAGCCGCTGTTCGAGCTGGACGGCCCTTCCCGCGTCTTGCTGACCGGCGAACGTACCGCGCTTAATTTTGTACAAACGCTCTCTGGCGTCGCCAGCGAAGTGCGTCGTTACGTTGACCTGCTGGCCGGCACCCGAACCCAGCTGCTGGATACCCGCAAAACGCTGCCGGGCCTGCGCACGGCGCTGAAGTACGCGGTGCTCTGCGGCGGCGGCGCAAACCATCGTCTGGGCCTGTCCGACGCTTTTCTGATTAAAGAGAACCACATTATTGCATCGGGTTCCGTACGTCAGGCGGTGGAGAAGGCCTTCTGGCTGCATCCGGATGTGCCGGTTGAAGTAGAAGTGGAAAACCTGGACGAGCTGGAGCAGGCGATTAAGGCCGGGGCCGATATCATCATGCTCGATAACTTCGAAACCGAGCAGATGCGTGAAGCGGTAAAACTGACCAATGGCCGGGCCCAGCTCGAAGTCTCCGGAAACGTCACCTTCGAAACGATCCGTGAATTCGCCGAAACCGGCGTGGATTACATCTCCGTCGGCGCGCTGACCAAGCACGTTCGCGCCCTCGACCTCTCGATGCGTTTTAAATAGTGATTCCTCCCCTCTCCGCCTGGAGAGGGGAATTTCAGCCCCGCTCGCAAATCCGCTGTTCTTCCCTGCAACACCGCATTAATTCTCTGAACGCGCTTTCCCGTTCCCTTTTTTGCCCCTCGTTTCTGCCCTTTTGCGCTGACAGAGTAGCGCCACTTAACGTAAGGAGCAGATATGAACAGACAACACGGATTCACTCTTATTGAGCTGATGGTGGTCATCGGCATTATTGCGATTCTGAGCGCCATCGGCATACCTGCCTATCAGAACTACCTGCGCAAAGCGGCGCTGACCGATATGCTGCAAACCTTCGTTCCCTACCGCACCGCCATTGAACTTTGCGCGCTGGATCACGGTGGTGTGGAGAGCTGCGATGCCAACAGCAACGGCGTCCCTTCCCCCACCACGACACGCTACGTTTCCGGAATGAGCGTAGCGAAAGGGATCGTGACCTTAACAGGACAGGAAAGTCTTAACGGGCTGGAAGTGGTCATGACGCCGCAGTGGAACAACGGCAACGGGATGACGGGCTGGACGCGCGTCTGCAACATCAGTGCTGATAGCGCTCTGAAGCAGGCCTGCGAAGACGTTTTCCGCTTCAGCAATAACTGAGGAGCGGATAATGAATACCGATCAACTCGTGGCGCTTTGTCTTCGCCATCACGCACTGCTGTTATCCAGCGACAGTGAGAGGATCAACATTGCCGTCGTGGGAAAGCCCGCGACCGAACTCATGGAGGCGCTGCGTTTCGCGACCCAGAAACGGATTGATATTGAGTGCTGGAGCGCGCAGCGCATGGAAAAACACCGGCAGCTAACGTCTCAATCGCATCTGCCCGGCGTTTCGCAAACACACTCTACGGTAGATGTCCTTAACCACACGCTGCAGCAGGCAATCAACCAGCGCGCCTCTGATATTCATATCGAACCGATGGAGCACGCGTGCCAGATTCGTTTACGTATCGACGGCGTACTTTGTCCGCAGCCTCCGCTTGCCGCTGAACTGGCTAACCTGTTAAGCGCACGTTTAAAAGTGCTGGGTAACCTGGATATTGCAGAACGCCGGCTGCCTCAGGACGGCCAGTTTACGATTGAACTGGTCAATGAGCCGGTCTCGTTTCGGATCGCGACGCTTCCCTGCAGCGGCGGCGAAAAAATTGTGCTGCGCCTCCTGCATCAGGTTCCGCAGGCCCTTGAGCCAAAAGCGCTTGGCATGAATGCTGAACAGTTGGCCTGTTTTAATGCGGTTCTCCACCAGCCGCAGGGGCTGATTCTGGTCACCGGCCCTACCGGCAGCGGCAAAACCGTGACGCTGTACAGCGCGCTGCAGTCGCGTAACACCCCTGACGTCAACATCTGCAGCGTGGAAGATCCTATTGAGATCCCCCTTGCCGGATTAAACCAGACGCAGATTAATCCCCGGGCGGGTTTAACCTTCCAGAACGTGCTGCGCGCACTGCTACGTCAGGATCCCGACATCATTATGGTCGGCGAAATCCGTGACGGAGAAACGGCGGGGATTGCCATTAATGCTGCCCAGACCGGGCATCTGGTGCTGTCGACCCTGCACACCAACTCGACGACGGAAACGCTCATTCGCCTGGAGCAGATGGGCGTCGCGCGCTGGATGATTTCTTCCGCGCTGACGATGGTGATTGCCCAGCGACTGGTCCGGCGTTTGTGCCCACATTGTCGCCGGGAAACCCGCGATCAGGCTCAACTACCTCGCTCAGTATGGCCCAGGCCGCTTCCACGCTGGCAGCCCACCGGCTGCGATCGCTGTTATCACGGCTTTTATGGCCGCGTGGCCATTTTTGAAGTACTCGCCATCGACAATGCCCTCCGGCAGGCCATTGCCAGCGGGGCGGGAACTGACGTCATAGAGGCGAGCGCCCGGCAGGCGGGGATGGTTTCTCTTTTTGAACACGGCTGCAGGGCCGTCGAACAAGGGCTAACCACGATTGAAGAGTTGCTGCGCGTCCTGGGAATGCCCAATGGCGGCTAATCAGCTCTGGCGCTGGCGTGCGCTCACCAAAGATGGAGAACCCCGAAGCGGGACACTCTGGGCCACAGACCGCAATGCGGCCTTCACCCGGCTGATGCGTAACGACCTCCATCCTTTGACGCTGACCCGATGCGCGCAGCGACAGCGATGGCGGCCACACCACTGCGGCGAGATGTTTCATCAGCTCGCCTCGCTGCTGCAGGCTGGGCTGACGCTGTCCCACAGCCTGCAAATGCTGGCAGAGCAACATCCGTTAAAACCGTGGCAGGCGCTGCTGCAAAGCATTGCCGATGAGCTCAGTGAAGGATGCCCGTTTTCTGAGTCGCTAAAAAAGTGGCCAGCCGTTTTTAGCCCGCTGCATGTCTCGATGGTGAAAACCGGAGAGCTGACGGGGAAGCTGGAGGTGTGCTGTCGTCAGCTCGCGCAGCAACAAAAATCACAGCAGCAGCTCAGTGCGAAAGTGAAAAAGGCGCTGCGCTACCCGGCGTTCGTCCTGACGCTGGCTGTGCTCGTCGTGCTGGCGATGGTTACTCTGGTCCTGCCCGAGTTTGCCGCGATCTACAAAACGTTTAATACCCCGCTTCCCGTGCTGACACAGATGGTTATGGGGATGGCCGCCTTTATGCAGTCATATGCCCTTGCGTTGTTCGTCCTGCTATTAGCCCCTTTAGCCGTCGCCTGGGCTCTGCGGCAGAATCCTCGCTGGCAGTGCATCCTGCTGCATACGCCCGTGATGGGCACACTGGCAAAAGGTCAAAAGCTGGGACACGTCTTTACCGTGCTGTCACTCACGCAACAGGCGGGTATCCCCTTTTTACAGGGCCTGGAGAGTGCCGAGGAGACCGTTGAAAGTCAGTACTGGCAGGGAATGCTGCGCGGCGTGCGGGAGGACATTGAAAAAGGCCTTCCCGTCTGGTCATCCTTTCAAAGAGCGGCAATCTTTACCCCGCTGTGTGTTCAGCTTTTACGAATCGGTGAAATGTCAGGTGCGCTGGATATCATGCTGGCAAACCTTGCCCGCCATCATACGGAACAGACCTTTCAACGTGCAGAGAATCTGGCGGCGCTTCTGGAGCCAGTGCTTCTGATAGTGACGGGGGTCATTATCGGTACGCTGGTGGTGGCAATGTACCTGCCGATATTCCACCTGGGAGATGCAATGAGCGCGGGATAGTACAACAGGGCTGGCGCACGGGCATGCGCCAGCGATAGCCATTACAGGCTGTTGAATACGCGGTTTTCTTGTTCCTGAACGCGAATAAACGTCGTACGCTTTGTCAGCTCTTTCAGGCGGGAGGCGCCAACGTAGGTGCAGGCAGAGCGCAGGCCGCCGAGGATATCGCGTGCGGTGTTTTCAACCGGGCCGCGCAGAGGCAGCTTGACGGTTTTACCTTCTGCCGCACGGTATTTTGCCACGCCGCCGACGTGACGGGTCATCGCAGACTCAGAGCTCATACCGTAGAACAGCATAAATTTCTCGCCGTTCTCTTCTACTACGGTACCGCCGCTCTCTTCATGGCCTGCCAGCATACCGCCGAGCATCACGAAGTCCGCGCCGCCGCCGAAGGCCTTTGCGACATCACCCGGCATGGTGCAACCACCGTCGCTGATGATCTGGCCGCCCAGCCCGTGCGCCGCATCGGCACATTCAATGACGGCAGAGAGCTGCGGATAACCGACGCCGGTTTTGACGCGCGTGGTGCATACGGAGCCCGGGCCGATGCCCACTTTCACGATATCGGCACCGGAGAGGATCAGCTCTTCACACATTTCACCGGTCACCACGTTGCCCGCGATGATGGTTTTCGTCGGCCAGGCCTCACGCGCCTTGCTGACGAACTGTACGAAGTGCTCGGAGTAACCGTTCGCCACATCAATACAAACGAAGTTCAGCGCCGGGTTAGCCTTCAGAATCTGTTTGGTCTTCTCGAAATCCGCATCGGAGGTACCGGTGGAGACCATCACGTGCTTCACCACATCAGCAGAGGCGGACGCCACAAACGCATCCCACTCTTCAGGGCTGTAATGTTTGTGCACGGCGGTGAGGATGTCGAACTGTGCCAGCGCGGTTGCCATCTCAAAGGTTCCCACAGTATCCATGTTGGCAGCGATGATCGGCACGCCAGACCAAGTCTGACCGGAATGCTTAAAGGTGAATTGACGTTCGAGTTCAACGTCTGAGCGACTTTTCAGTGTAGAGCGTTTAGGGCGGATAAGAACGTCTTTGAAACCTAACTTCAGATCTTCTTCGATACGCATGTGCGGATTCCTGGGGTTAGAGGCAAATATGTTAAAAGCACAACTCCAGTGACGCTATCATACGCACTAATACCTGCTCCGCAAGACTGCGAAATTCTCTTTTTTTACGCTACAATCCTATAAATTTACCTGGTAAAAAGCCGGTAAACAGGGCTAAACAGTTGCTGGCGCACCTGAGAGTTTTAATCAACTGATTTTAATAATGAATAATTCCCAGGATTTGATTTAATGGGGTATATCGTTGCATTAACCGGTGGCATCGGTAGTGGCAAAAGTACCGTTGCAGACGCGTTTTCTCGTTTGGGTATCACGATTATCGATGCCGATATTATTGCCCGCCAGGTGGTAGAGCCCAATACACCCGCGCTTAAGGCCATCGCAGAACATTTTGGCCAGGCAATCATCAATGCCGATGGCACGCTAAATCGCCGTCAGCTTCGCGAATGCATTTTTTCCGATTCAGCGGAAAAAGCCTGGCTTAATGCCCTGCTCCATCCCATTATCCACCAGGAAACACAGCGTCAGATAGCCGAAGCCCGCTCGCCCTATGTCTTGTGGGTGGTTCCGCTGCTGGTGGAAAATCAGCTGCATCAGAAAGCCGATCGGGTACTGGTGATTGATGTCGCACCCGAGACGCAAATCCAGAGAACCATGATGCGAGACCATGTCTCGCGCGAGCATGCTGAACATATTCTCGCCGCTCAGGCCACGCGCGCTCAGCGCCTTGCCGTAGCGGATGATGTTATTGATAATAACGGCGCACCAGATGCTATTGCATCGGATGTTGCCCGTCTGCACGCGCAGTATCTGACGTTAGCCGGGCAGGCCGTTGCACAGGAAAAACCATAATGTCGACTCACATCCTTTTTGAGCATCCGCTCAACGAAAAAATGCGTACCTGGCTACGCATCGAATTCCTCATTCAGCAGCTTTCACAACATCTGCCGGTTAACGATCACGCTACGGCGTTGCACTTCTTCCGCAATGTAGGCGATCTGCTGGATGTGATTGAACGCGGCGATGTCCGCACAGAATTGCTTAAAGAGCTGGAGCGCCAGCAGCGTAAATTGCAGGCATGGGCTGAGGTTCCGGGGGTGGACGTAAGCCGTATCGATTCCCTTCGTCAGCAGCTTAAAACCAGCAGCAGCATCCTGATGGCCGCACCGCGCGTCGGGCAGTTTTTGCGTGAGGACCGCCTGATTGGCCTGGTGCGCCAGCGCCTGAGCATCCCTGGCGGTTGCTGCAGCTTCGACCTGCCGACGCTACATATGTGGCTCCATATGCCACAAGCCCAGCGTGACGCGCAGGTGAACAGCTGGCTGGCAAGCCTGGAGCCGATGCACCAGACGCTGTCGCTGATCCTCGATCTGATCCGTAACTCGGCGCCGTTCCGCAAGCAAACCAGCCTGAACGGTTTCTACCAGGACAACGGTGATGATGCCGATCTTCTGCGCCTGAATTTATCGCTTGGCGAACAGCTTTATCCGCAAATTTCCGGGCATAAGAGCCGCTTTGCGATTCGCTTTATGCCGCTGGACAGCGAAAATGGCACCGTGCCGGAACGCCTCGATTTTGAACTGGCCTGTTGTTAAGGAGTGCCGATGTCTGATGTCATCACCGTAAACTGCCCGACCTGTGGCAAAACCGTTGTCTGGGGCGAAGTGAGTCCGTTCCGCCCATTCTGCTGCAAACGCTGCCAGCTTATTGACCTGGGCGAATGGGCGGCGGAAGAGAAACGCATTCCGAGTAAAGGCGATCTTTCGGACAGCGATGACTGGAGTGAAAGCCAGCAGTAATCCGTAGAGCCTGCTGGCGTGTCGCTTAGCAGGCCTTCGGTTGTTCGACTAACCGCAGGATCACAGGCTCATTAGCTGGCGGGAATTTTTCGGCATCACTTGCCTGAAGCTCCACCCAGTTACCCGGCTGCCCCTCTTTCCCCCAGGGTTCACCTTCCCAGTTTTCCACCAGCCAGAACCACAGCGTGATGTGTCTGTCCGGGAACTGGTACTCAAGCTTATCAAACAGCGTTGCGCCAAGCGGGGTGATCCCCACCTCCTCCTGAAGCTCGCGAACCAGCGCCGCTTCCGGGGTTTCACCGGCCTCAATTTTTCCGCCAGGAAACTCCCATTTGTTCGCCATATGGGCGTCGGCAGCACGCTGGGTGATAAAGATTTGGTTTTGCGGGTTGCGAATAATCCCGACGGCAATTTGCAGTATTTTCATATTGTCACTTCCATAAAAAAGGCGCAGATTTCTGCGCCTTTTTGTTTTTTTATGAACTTAGCTCAGACGGCCGTGGCACGCCTTGTACTTTTTACCAGAACCGCACGGGCATGGATCGTTACGACCCACTTTACGATCGCCGGTTTGCGCGGCGATCGCCGCTGCGGCTTCGCTGTCGTCGGTCTGATGGCTCAGCTGTTGCATTTGTGCCAGACGCTCGGCTTCTTCACGACGCTGCTGTTCCATCGCTTCCACCTCTTCCGGCATACGCACCTGAACCTTGCTCAGGGTGCTGATGACTTCATACTTCAGCGACTCAAGCATAGAGGCAAACATGGAGAAGGACTCACGCTTGTATTCCTGCTTCGGATCTTTCTGCGCATAGCCACGCAGGTGGATACCCTGACGCAGGTAGTCCATCGCCGCCAGGTGCTCTTTCCACAGGGAGTCCAGCGTCTGCAGCATCACGCCTTTTTCGAAGTGACGCATCATTTCAGCGCCAACCACTTCTTCCTTGCGCTTGTAGACGTCCAGCGCGGTTTCGTAGATACGCTCGCGCAGGGTCTCTTCGTGCAGCTCAGGCTCTTTATCCAGCCACTCTTTGATAGGCAGATCGAGGTCAAAGTCGTTTTTCAGGCGTTCCTGCAGGCCTTCGATGTCCCACATCTCTTCCAGAGACTGCGGCGGAATGTGCGCATCAATCGTGGCTTTAAACACATCTTCGCGAATGCTGTTGATGGTTTCGCTCACGTCGGACACGTCCAGCAGTTCGTTACGCTGGGTGTAGATCGCACGACGCTGGTCGTTAGCCACGTCATCGTATTCCAGCAGCTGCTTACGAATATCGAAGTTGCGGCTTTCCACTTTACGCTGTGCGTTCGCGATCGCTTTGGTGACCCACGGGTGCTCAATAGCTTCGCCCGGCTTCATGCCCAGCTTGCGCATCATGCCGGACACGCGGTCGGAGGCGAAAATACGCATCAGCGCATCTTCCATCGACAGATAGAAGCGGGAAGAACCGGCATCACCCTGACGACCCGCACGACCACGCAGCTGGTTATCGATACGACGCGATTCGTGACGCTCGGTACCGATAATGTGCAGACCGCCGGATGCCAGCACCGCGTCATGACGCACCTGCCAGTCGGCCTTGATCTGCGCAATCTGTTCAGGCGTTGGGTTTTCCAGCTCAGCCACTTCGGCCTGCCAGCTACCGCCCAGCATAATGTCGGTACCACGACCCGCCATGTTGGTGGCGATGGTTACCGCAGCCGGATAACCTGCCTGCGCAACAATATCCGCTTCTTTGGCGTGGAATTTGGCGTTCAGTACGTTGTGCTTGATGCCCGCTTTCGTCAGCTCGTGAGAAACCACTTCGGATTTTTCAATGGAGATGGTCCCCACCAGAACCGGCTGGCCTTTAGCAGTACGCTCGCGAATGTCTTCGATGATCGCCTGAATTTTTTCCGCTTCGGTCATGTACACCAGGTCCGGCATATCCTTACGGATCATCGGACGGTTGGTTGGAACGACCACGGTATCCAGCTTGTAGATAGAGCTGAATTCAAACGCTTCGGTATCGGCTGTACCGGTCATGCCCGCCAGCTTCTCGTACAGACGGAAGTAGTTCTGGAAGGTGATAGACGCCAGCGTCTGGTTTTCGTTTTGAATATCCACGCCTTCTTTGGCTTCTACAGCCTGGTGCAGACCGTCTGACCAGCGACGTCCCTGCATGGTACGACCGGTGTGCTCATCGACAATGATCACTTCGCCGTCTTTTACGATGTAGTCGACGTCGCGGGTGAACAGCGCGTGGGCACGCAGCGCGGCGGTCACATGGTGCATCAGCATGATGTTGCTTGGGGAGTACAGAGACTCGCCCTCTTCCATAATGCCTTCAGCCACCAGCAGCTCTTCGATTTTCACCAGACCACGCTCGGTCAGGTTCACCTGGCGCGCTTTTTCATCCACGGAGAAGTGACCTTCACCCTGGAAGGTATCCGAGTCTTCTTTCTCCTGGCGCAGCAGGTGTGGAATGATTTTGTCGACCTTACGGTACATCTCGGAGCTGTCTTCAGCCGGGCCGGAGATGATAAGCGGAGTACGCGCTTCATCGATCAGGATGGAGTCCACCTCATCCACCAGCGCGTAGTGCAGCTTACGCTGGACGCGCTCTTCAGGGCTGAACGCCATGTTGTCACGCAGGTAGTCGAAGCCGTATTCGTTGTTGGTACCGTAGGTAATGTCCGCGTTATACGCTTCACGCTTGGCTGGTGCAGGCAGGCCAGACATGTTGATGCCGACGGTCATGCCGAGGAATTCGAACAGTGGACGGTTGTTTTCGGCGTCACGCTGCGCCAGATAGTCGTTGACGGTAACGACGTGAACGCCTTTACCGGTCAACGCATTCAGGTAAGCCGGCAGCGTTGCGGTCAGGGTTTTACCTTCACCGGTACGCATTTCCGCGATGCAGCGTTCGTTAAGCACCATCCCGCCCAGCAGCTGAACGTCGAAGTGACGCATGCCGAACACGCGCTTACTTGCTTCACGCACGACAGCAAATGCTTCCGGGATCAGGCTTTCTAAGGTTTCACCTTTTTCCAGACGCGCACGGAATTCCGCCGTTTTCGCTTTCAGCTCATCATCAGAGAGCTTCTCCATCGCCGGTTCCATACCGTTGATGACGGCAACAGCTTTGCGCATACGGCGCAGGGTACGATCGTTACGACTACCAAAAACTTTAGTTAATAATTTGATTAGCATAATAAATTCTCAAACGCCCCATCATGGGCAGATAAATTAAGGTATTGAAAAAGTTAATTTAGCTGAGGCGTTGAGGCCCGGCGCGAATGCCGTGAACCTGGCTAATCCAGGTTGAAACAGAGAATGAAACAGGAGGAACGAGCGCGCGTTGCGCCGTCTGGCGAACCATAACCGGCGGCTGGCTGTCCTGCGTGAGCAGCGCGTTGAGCGTGTCCAGCAGGGCAAGATGCTGCACCTGCACCGGCAGCGCCTCTTCCGCAACAGGCATTGCCTGCGGCGCCATCGCGAAGGAGAGATGGCGGATAACCGTGCGGATAGCGTGCTGGTGCCAGTAATCAACGGAGAAATTCGGGCGGCGACTGGCTTCAAGCCAGGCGAGATTTGTAAAGTTAACCCGCGTATTGAGATCGTGTTTGCTGGTAGAGGTCTTCGTCGGCGTCGCCGCTTCGGCACTGTTGCTGAGCACAGGCAAGCCGAAACTCGCCGCGACCATCCCTAATAAGAGATGCGGCCAGAAGTAACGTCTGCCAAATTGTCGCCAGCGCGTCAGTATTCCGCTCACTTGCTCCACCACATAAGCCAGCCTGTTACAGGCTATCTTCAGTTATTTTTTTAAGCGCCCAGATATTACCACTAAAGCCAATACACATCAGCAGGAATGAGGCGCCGCCGCGGGGAAAAACGGTCAAGAATGCAGCTAACGCACACACTTTCTACGCAGGACAGACTAGAAATAACGCTGGGACAAACAAAGAAGGGTAAAAATAAAAACGACTGGTCTTCCTGGCCGGAGAGAGTACCAGGTTAACCAGTCGATTTTTTACGAAACGGCGTGAACCGTTACGCCAGAACCATGCTTGGCGCTTTGAAAGCCAACGGCAGTTCTGCTTCGTCTTCGAAGGTCACATATTCCCAGGCTTCCTGTTTTGCCAGGACGGCCTGCAACAGTTTGTTGTTCAGCGCATGACCGGATTTGAACGCGGTAAATGCACCAATGATGTTGTGACCACACATGAACAGGTCGCCGATAGCGTCCAGCATTTTGTGACGAACGAATTCATCTTCGAAACGCAGGCCGTCTTCGTTCAGTACGCGATAATCGTCAACAACGATGGCACAATCGAAGCTGCCGCCCAGGCACAGGCCGCGGGACTGCAGATATTCGATATCACGCATGAAGCCAAACGTACGGGCTCGGCTGATCTGGCGCATAAACGCATCGGCAGAGAAGTTCATCGCATAGCGCTGGGTGCTGGAATCAATCGCCGGATGGTTAAAGTCGATGGTAAAGTCCAGCGAGAAACCATTGTACGGTTTGAATTCAGCCCACTTGTCACCATCTTCGACGCGAACGGTCTCTTTGATGCGGACAAATTTCTTCGCGCAGTTCAGTTCTTCGATGCCGGCATCCAGCAACAGATAGACGAACGGTGCAGCACTGCCATCCATAATCGGGATTTCTGGCGCATCGACTTCAACAATAATGTTGTCGATACCCAGACCCGCCAGGGCGGCGTTCAGGTGCTCTACGGTAGAAATCCGCACGTCATGCTCGTTCACCAGACAAGTACAGAGCATAGTATCACGCACAGATTTGGCATCGGCCGGAAAATCTACCGGTGGATTCAAGTCGGTGCGACGATAGATGACCCCGGTATTGGCCGGCGCAGGGCGTAACGTCAGCGTGACTTTCTTGCCGGTATGTAAACCGACACCCGTCGCCTGAACGATACGTTTAAGTGTCCTTTGTTTGATCATCGTATAATCTCGCCAAATTAACTATCCAACCGAGAGTGTATATCACTAACGGTGGGCCAGTTTAGCACAAAGAGCGCAAATCCCCTAATTCCAGCCAATTCTTAATCAGCTTGCTTACGCAGGAACGCCGGGATATCCAGATAATCTGGCTCTTTCGCCGTTTGCGGCGTTGGGTCGTTCACCACTTTCGCGGCCGGTTTCTGCTCCTGAGTCAGCGGAGACATACCGTGCTGCTGGTAACGATCCATTACCGGTTGCTGAGTCTGCTTGTTAGTCACTAAGGTGATCTCAGGACGCTTGTCCATACCGATACCGGTTGCCACAACGGTAACACGCAGCTCGTCGTTCATTTCAGGGTCAAGTGAAGTACCGATTACCACGGTAGCGTTGTCAGAGGCGAACGCACGGATGGTGTTACCCACGGTTTCGAACTCATCCAGACGCAGGTCAAAGCCAGCGGTAATGTTGACCAGCACGCCGCGCGCACCAGACAGGTCGATATCTTCCAGCAGTGGAGAAGAGATAGCCATTTCAGCCGCTTCTTCTGCACGGTCTTCGCCGCTCGCCACGCCAGAGCCCATCATCGCGTAGCCCATTTCAGACATCACGGTGCGAACGTCTGCAAAGTCAACGTTCATCAGGCCAGGACGGGTAATCAGTTCAGCGATACCCTGAACCGCGCCTTTCAGCACGTCGTTTGCTGCGCCGAAGGCGTCAAGCAGGGAGATACCACGACCCAGAACTTTCAACAGTTTGTCGTTCGGGATGGTGATCAGCGAGTCCACATGCTTGGACAGCTCGGTGATACCCTGCTCCGCGAAGGCCATACGCTTCTTGCCTTCAAAATTGAAAGGCTTGGTCACGACAGCAACGGTCAGGATACCTAAATCTTTAGCTACTTCAGCGACAACAGGTGCTGCGCCGGTACCGGTACCGCCCCCCATACCTGCTGCGATGAAGACCATGTCCGCACCTTCCAGTGCAGCGCGCAGGGCTTCACGATCTTCTTCAGCCGCATTGCGACCCACTTCCGGGTTAGCCCCAGCTCCCAGCCCTTTGGTGATACCACCGCCGATCTGGATAGTCTGGCCTACCGCCGTCTTACGCAGTGCCTGCGCATCGGTGTTAACCGCGAAGAATTCAACACCTTCAATGCGTTCACGCACCATATGCTCTACGGCGTTACCGCCGCCGCCACCGACGCCGATGACTTTAATCACCGCGTCGTTGGTCAGTTCCATAGGTTCAAACATAATTTCTCTCTCCGTTGTGCCTGTCGCCCGAGACCGCTAATTCTCTCCGGTCTCTTAAAAAAATTAAAACTCTTTTCGCAACCAGTTGTTCAGTCGTTTGACCCACGACCCCACTGAGACGCGTTTTTCCACTTCCGCTTCACCACTGAGATGAGATTCCTTCCCGTAGTGGAGCAGGCCCACAGCCGTTGAATAATACGGCTCCTGAGCATAATCCGTTAAACCGGTGATATTCAGCGGCGCCCCAATACGTACCTGCGTATGGAAGACGCGCTGCGCACAGGCCGCAAGACCTTCAATTTGCGCTGCACCGCCGGTTAATACAATCCCCGCCGCAAGATGATGTTTAACACCCTGCTGACGAAGCTGTTCCTGTAACTGTAAAATTTCTTCGTTGACCAGGTTGAGCAGCTCGGTATAGCGCGGTTCGATCACCTCTGCCAACGTTTGGCGCTGCAGGCTGCGCGGTGGACGACCACCGACGCTTGGCACTTCAACGCTCTCATCTTTGCCAACGATAGAACCCAGCGCACAGCCGTGGCGCACTTTAATCGCTTCTGCATCGCTCGGTGGCGTACCAAAAGCGTAAGCAATATCGCTGGTCACGACGTTCCCTGCGTACGGGATCACTTTGGTGTGGCGCAGCGCACCGCCGGTATACACGGCCATGTCCATTGTACCACCACCAATATCGACCACACAGACACCCAGTTCACGTTCATCTTCGGTCAGTACGGAATAACTTGCCGCCAGACCGGCGAAAATAAGTTGGTCAACTTTCAGGCCACAACGTTCAACGGCTTTTACAATGTTCTTCGCCATATCGTTGTGACATGTGATCAGGTGCACTTTTGCCTGCATACGAACGCCTGACAGACCAACAGGGTTTTTGATCCCTTCCTGGTAGTCAATCGCATATTCCTGCGGGATCACGTGCAATACGCGATGCTCATCGCGAACACGCACGGACTTCGCCGTATGCACAACGTTTTCAACGTCTTCCTGCGTCACTTCCTCTTCGGAAATCGGCACCATACCGATTTCGTTCTGGCAGCTAATGTGCTTACCAGAAAGGGCAAGATAGACAGAAGAAATCTGGCAATCTGCCATCAATTCAGCCTGATCGATGGCGCGCTGGACGCATTTCACCACCGATTCAAGATCGTTTACCCCACCTTTATCCATACCACGTGACGGGCAACTGCCCACGCCAATGATATTGACCATACCGTCGGGCAGAACTTCCCCTACTAAAGCGGCAACCTTCGCGGTGCCAATCTCCAGTCCAACTACCAGTTTTCTGTCCGTCGCCTTGATCATTGTTGTTCTGCCTGTACCTGTGCCTGATTCTGTTGCTGATTAGGTTCCTCGACCGGAGCCGGTACCCAACCGACTGCTGCGCCTGAGTCATAGCGCAAATCAACGTAGCTTATCCGTTTGCCGTCAGTCTGTGCCTGCTGCTGTAAAACCGGGTAAAGTTCGACAAAACGCGCCAGACGCTTCATGGTGTCCCCGCGTCCCAGGTTGAGCTTAATGCCGTTCGTTAACGTAAGTTGCCAGGAGCGGCGCGCCGTCATTGCAGCATCTTTTAACGTAAACCTGTCCTTCGCCAGCACCTGGCCCATTTCACGAAAACCCTGTAACACCTCGTTTTCGCTGCCTTCAGGGCCATACAACATCGGTAAATTCTGCTTGTTGACACGATCGGTCGGGACGCTGAAGGAATTTCCGTCGACGTCAACCATGTGCTGATCATTCCAACGCGCAATGGGCACATATTCAACCAGATGAATCTTCAATTCATCAGGCCATTGCTTTCTTACGCTCGCCTGTTTTATCCATGGCAGACGTTCAATCTGGCTTTGGATAATATTGACGTCCTGCGTCATAAAGGTGCCAGGCGAGCCCAGCGCCAGTATTGACTGGCGAATATCGTCGTTACGCGTGTAGTGACGCTCACCGGTGACCACCAGCTTAGAAAGCGGCAACCGCTGCGCATCTTCCATCCAGCCCAGTACCATCCAGCCGCTGATAAACACGGTGCACAGCACCCCGAGCAGGAAAATGATGCCTGCAAGACGCGTTCCATTACTGCGGCGTGAAGAGGTGTATTCTTCCTCGTCATCGCGGTTGCGCGTGTTCAATGCAGCCTGAGACATATCAGCCCGCCTGGTCCAGAATGCGTACGACTAACTGCGAGAAGCTCATCCCCGCCTGACGCGCAGCCATCGGCACAAGGCTGTGGCTCGTCATACCCGGAGAGGTGTTGGCTTCCAGCAGATAAAATTGTCCATCCCGGTCCTGCATCACGTCGATGCGTCCCCAGCCCTGGCAACCCAGAACATGCCAGGCTTTAAGCACCAGGGACTGTAAATCGGCTTCACGCTCAGCTTCAAGACCACTTGGGCAGAAATATTGCGTCTCATCAGAGAGATACTTCGCCTCATAATCATAGAAGACTCCGGCGGGTTGGATACGGATTGACGGTAAAATTTCTTCGCCAAGCATCGCGACGGTAAATTCCGGCCCGCTAAGCCATTTTTCTATCAGAACTTCATCATCATGTTGAAATGCCAGCGCTAAAGCGGACGCTAAATCGTCAGCTTTGTCGACTTTGGACATTCCCACGCTGGAGCCTTCCCGACTGGGCTTTACAATAACCGGTAAGCCCAGTTCAGCAATGCGTGCATTAACGCTATCCGGCAGGCCCAATTCAAATTCGCGACGCGTCAGTGCCACCCATGGCGCAACAGGTAAACCTGCGCCCTGCCACAGCAGCTTGCTGCGCAGTTTATCCATAGAGATAGCAGACGCCATCACGCCGCTGCCGGTGTATGGCAGACCGATCAGATCCAGAAGCCCCTGCAGGGTGCCGTCTTCGCCGCCACGACCGTGTAAAGCGATAAAGACTTTATCGAAGCCCATGGCTTTTAACTGCGTCACGTCGACCTCTTTTGGATCGACCAGGTGCGCATTAACGCCACCTTCACGCAGGCCCGCCAGTACAGCGGCGCCGGAATTCAGGGAAACCTCGCGCTCGGCGGAGGTGCCGCCAGACAGGACAGCAATCTTATCAGCCATGATGCTCATCCTCCTGGTTTTGCGGCTTCAGTTTGATTTCAGCTAAGGTACGGGCGATTTTGCCGATATTTCCCGCGCCCTGAATCAGAATCAGATCGTTACCTGTCAGGACCGGTGCCAGAATTTCCGCCACCTGCGCAGGGTCAGAAACCAGAATAGGGTCAACTTTACCGCGTCCACGAATGGTGCGACACAGAGAACGACTGTCTGCACCAGGAATCGGCGTCTCGCCTGCGGCGTACACATCCAGCATTAACAGGGTGTCTACCTGTGACAGGACGCTGGCGAAATCGTCATACAGATCGCGCGTACGCGTGAAGCGGTGCGGCTGGAACACCATCACCAGATTTTTGTCTGGCCAGCCTGCACGAGCGGCTTTGATGGTGGCGTCCACTTCGGTCGGATGGTGGCCATAGTCGTCCACCAGCATCGCCGTACCGGCTTTACCGTTCACGGCATCCAGCGGGAATTCACCGAGGAAATCGAAACGACGCCCGGTGCCCTGGAAGCTTTCCAGTGCGCGCAGAATCGCATCATCATCAATGCCTTCTTCCGTCGCGACGGTCACTGCCGCTGCGGCATTGAGCGCGTTATGGCGCCCTGGCGCATTCAGCGTCACGTGCAGCAGCTCTTTGTCCTGACGCGCCAGCGTGAAGTGTCCCTGCGCGCCAATCTGTTTGTACTCTTCCACGCGGACGTCAGCGTCTTCGCTGAAGCCGTAGGTGGTGATTTGACGACCCACGCGCGGCAGCAACTCGCGGATCACCGGATCGTCCACGCACATCACCGCACGCCCGTAGAACGGCAGGTTGTGCAGGAAGTTGATAAAGGTCTGCTTTAAGTTCTCGAAGTCACCCTGGTAGGTATCCATATGGTCAGCTTCGATGTTGGTGACAATCGCCACCATCGGCTGCAGGTGCAGGAACGACGCGTCGCTCTCGTCCGCTTCAGCAATCAGATAACGACTGTGGCCCAGACGCGCATGTACGCCCGCGGCTTTGACCAGACCGCCGTTGACGAACGTCGGGTCGAGACCCGCTTCTGCATAAATACTGGAAACCATCGCCGTGGTCGTGGTTTTACCGTGGGTCCCGGCAATCGCGATGCCGTGGCGGAAGCGCATCAGTTCCGCCAACATTTCGGCACGGCGGATCACCGGAATGCGCGCGTCGTGAGCGGCAACGATTTCCGGGTTGTCAGAAGAGATGGCGCTTGAGACCACCACCACGCTCGCATCGCGCACGTTTTCCGGGCGATGGTTGAAATAGATAGTCGCCCCAAGCGACGCCAGCTGCTGCGTTACAGGGTTTGGCGCCAGGTCAGACCCGCTGATCTGATAGCCTTCGTTAGCTAACACTTCGGCAATACCGCCCATGCCGGCACCACCGATGCCAACAAAGTGAATGTGCCGGACGCGACGCATCTCGGGCACGATTGAACGCAGTTTTGCCAGTTGTTGTGTATTCATTCTCTAAACGCCATCGACTACTTAAAATTCGTGCCGCGCTTCACGCGCTGCGAGGGTTAAGCCTGGGCTGCCAGGCTCACTTCTTTTGCCACCCGTTCCGTCGCATCAGGGATAGCCGCCGCGCGCGCGCGTTCAGCCATCTCAAGCAATACGTCTCTGTTCCAGCCCGCCAGGGTGGTGGCGACCGCGTCGGCGGTAAATTGTGGCTGCTCAAAAATTTTCGCCGCACCGGCTTTCTCAAGCGGCAGGGCATTCCAGTACTGCTGTCTGTCTTTGTGCTGGAAAGGCACAAACAGGGCTGGCAGACCCGCGGCAGCGATTTCGCTTACCGTTAAGGCGCCAGAACGACAGACCACGACATCGGCCCAGGCATACGCTGCCGCCATGTCGTCGATAAATTCCGTCACGTTATGCTGCGGCTGCCCCGCCTCGGCGTAAGCCTGCTCAACGGTCTGCTGAGCGCCTTTTCCGCTCTGGTGCCAGATGGTGACGGCATCCCCCAGCTTTGCAGCAACCTGCGGCATCGTCTGGTTTAAAATGCGTGCCCCCTGAGAGCCACCGACGACCAGCACACGAACCGGCCCTTCACGGCCCGCCAGGCGAGCGTCCGGCAACGGCAGCGCCAGCACGTCCACACGGACCGGGTTACCTACCACGTCCGCTTTCGGGAACGCGCCGGGAAACGCCTGCATGACTTTGGTGGCGATTTTCGCCAGCCATTTGTTGGTCAGACCGGCAATACCGTTCTGCTCATGCAGTACGACGGGAATACCTAACGACCACGCTGCCAGCCCGCCCGGCCCCGAGACATAGCCGCCCATGCCCAGCACCACATCGGGCTTAAAGCGCTTCATAATGGTGCGCGCCTGACGCCAGGCGTTAAAAATGCGCACCGGAGCCAGCAGCATTGCCTTGAGGCCTTTGCCGCGCAGGCCGGAAATACGAATAAAGTCGATCTCAATACCGTGTTTCGGTACCAGGTCGGCCTCCATGCGGTCTGCGGTTCCCAGCCAGCGTACCTGCCAGCCCTGATCCATTAAATGGTGCGCAACCGCCAGTCCCGGGAACACATGTCCGCCGGTACCGCCTGCCATCACCATTAACCGCTTCGGTTGATTCATCGTGAACCTCGTGTAAACGCCTGGGCTTTTTCCAGACGCGTTTCATAATCTATGCGCAACAACAGCATGATGGCCGTCGACATAATCAACAGACTGGAACCACCATAACTGATCAACGGCAACGTCAGACCTTTGGTCGGCAGCATACCCGCTGCGGCCCCGACGTTAACCAATGCCTGGAAACTAAACCAGATACCAATTGAGCAGGCCAGGAAGCCTGAGAAACGGTGATCGATCTCCAGCGCTTTCCGGCCGATGGACATGGCGCGGAAAGCGACGAAGAATACCATTAATAGCGCTAATACCACACCGATATAACCCAGTTCTTCCGCAATAATGGAGAAGATGAAGTCAGTATGCGCTTCCGGTAAATACTCCAGTTTCTGTACCGAGTTACCCAGCCCCTGCCCCCAGAGCTCACCACGACCAAAGGCCATGAGTGACTGCGTCAGCTGATAACCGCTGCCGAACGGGTCTTCCCACGGGTTCCAGAAAGAGGTCACGCGGCGAATACGGTAAGGCTCGGCGAGGATCAGCAGCACAACCGCTGAAATCCCCATCCCAATGATGGCGATGAACTGCCACAGCTTCGCGCCCGCCAGGAACAGCATGGCCAGCGTGGTGACAAACAGTACTACCACCGTACCGAGGTCAGGCTGCGCCAGCAGTAAGACCGCCAGCACCAGAATCACGCCCATCGGTTTTAAGAAGCCGCGCAGGTTGTTACGCACTTCATCTACTTTACGCACCAGGTAGTTCGCCAGGTAGCAGAACAGGGAGAGCTTGGTAAATTCCGCAGGCTGAATACGCAGCGGACCAAAGGCGATCCAGCGTGATGCCCCGTTTACGGAACTCCCCACCACCAGAACGATCAGCAGCATAATGATCGAGGCGATCAGCATCGCCGTACTGTGCCGCTGCCAGAACTCCATCGGTAGACGCAAGGTCACCAGCGCCAGGCAGAATGCCAGGATGATGTAGAGACCATCACGTTTGGCAAACAGGAAAGGATCGTTCGCCAGACGCTGCCCGACGGGCATTGACGCTGACGTCACCATAATAAAGCCGACCGCCGCGAGCCCCATTGTGAGCCAGAACAGCGTGCGGTCGTACATGATCAGGCTGTCGTTATCTTTTTGACGAGAGCCCATCACCCAGCCTTTGAGCGCCGCAAACAACCACACCAGGATCCCAAATCCTGGCAGGCGCGGCATTTTCAGGCGAGGGAGAGATAAACGCATCAGCCTAACTCCTTCGCCAGGCGGGTAAAGACATCACCACGCTGTTCGAAATTCTTGAATTGATCGAGACTGGCACAGGCCGGAGAGAGCAGCACCATATCACCCGGCTTCACGCGAGGGGCAATCAGCCGCATCGCCTGTTCCATGGTTTCGGTTTGCTCGGCGATCTCAGGGCGCAGTTCAGCCAGCTCGCTGCCGTCACGGCCGAAGCAGTAGAGACGGATGTTATCGCCGGAGAGATACGGCTTCAGGGACGAGAAATCAGCAGACTTACCGTCGCCACCCAGCAGCAGATGCAGGGTACCGTCAACGTGCAGCCCGTTCAGCGCGGCCTCCGTGCTGCCCACGTTGGTGGCTTTGGAGTCGTTGATCCAGCGCACGCCGTTGTGCTCCAGCGCCAGCTGGAAACGGTGCGCCAGGCCAGAAAACGTGGTTAACGCTTTCAGGCTCGAGGAGCGCGGCAGCCCCACGGCATCCGCCAGCGCCAGCGCCGCCAGCGCATTGGTATAGTTGTGCTGACCAGAGAGCTTCATCTCTTTCACGTTCAGCACTTTCTCACCTTTCACGCGCAGCCAGGTTTCACCCAGCTGGCGGTTCAGATGGTAATCACCCATGGTGATGCCAAAACTGATGCAGCGCTCGTCTGCGCCACGCACCGGCATGGTCAGCGCGTCATCGGCGTTCACCACGCAGACTTTGGCATTCTCATAAACGCGCAGCTTGGCGGCACGGTACTGCTGCAGACCAAAGGGATATCTGTCCATATGATCTTCAGTCACGTTGAGGATCGTCGCAGCGGCAGCATGCAGGCTGGAGGTCGTTTCCAGCTGGAAGCTGGAAAGCTCGAGAACATACAGTTCACAGCCTTTATCCAGCAGCATCAGAGCAGGCAAACCAATGTTACCGCCAACGCCGACATTCATGCCCGCCGCTTTTGCCATTTCCCCCACCAGGGTGGTGACGGTGCTTTTACCGTTAGAACCGGTAATCGCGATAACGGGCGCCTGCGCTTCGCGGCAGAACAGCTCGATATCGCCAACAATCTCAACGCCCGCATCTGCGGCAGCGCTCAGGGAAGGATGCGCCAGCGCCATACCCGGGCTGGCGACAATCAGATCGGCTGCCAGCAGCCAGTCATCATTCAGACCACCCAGGTGGCGTTCAACCTGTTCCGGCAGCTTGTCCAGACCCGGCGGAGAGACACGCGTATCCATCACGCGCGGCGTCACGCCACGCGCGAGGAAAAAGTCCACGCAGGAGAGCCCCGTGAGGCCCAACCCGATGATAACGACTTTTTTGCCCTGGTAATCTGCCATGATTAACGTACCTTCAGCGTTGCCAGGCCAATCAGCACCAGCATCAGCGAAATAATCCAGAAGCGCACAATGACGCGCGGCTCCGGCCAGCCTTTCAGTTCATAGTGGTGGTGAATCGGCGCCATACGGAAGATGCGCTGACCGCGCAGCTTGAAGGAGCCGACCTGCAAAATCACCGACAGCGTCTCAACCACAAACACGCCGCCCATGATCACCAGCAGGAACTCCTGGCGCAGCAGCACGGCAATAATGCCCAGCGCGCCGCCCAAAGCCAGTGAACCGACGTCACCCATAAAGACCTGAGCCGGATAGGTGTTGAACCACAGGAAGCCAAGACCCGCGCCGACAATCGCCGTACAGACGATCACCAGTTCACCCGCATGACGCAGATAAGGGATGTGCAGGTAGTTCGCAAAGTTCATGTTACCGGTCGCCCACGCCACCAGCGCAAAACCGGCCGCCACGAAGACGGTAGGCATGATTGCCAGGCCATCCAGACCGTCGGTCAGGTTAACGGCGTTACCGGTGCCGACAATCACAAAGTACGCCAGCAGAATGTAGAACAGACCCAGCTGCGGCATCACGTCTTTAAAGAACGGCACGACCAGCTCGGTCGCTGGCGTGTCTTTCCCGGCAAGATACAGTGCGAAGGCCACGCCCAGCGCGATCACCGACATCCAGAAATACTTCCAGCGGGCAATCAGGCCTTTGGTATCTTTGCGGACGACTTTGCGGTAATCATCGACGAAACCGATGATCCCGTAACCCACCAGTACCGTCAGCACACACCAGACGTACGGGTTGGACGGGTACGCCCACAACAGCACGGAAACGACGATGGCAGTCAGGATCATGATCCCGCCCATGGTCGGCGTACCGCGCTTGCTGAAGTGCGATTCCGGGCCGTCGTTACGCACAACCTGGCCGAAAGAGAGCTTTTGCAGACGGGCAATCATGCGCGGGCCCATCCACAACGAGATGAACAGCGCAGTCAGCAGGCTGACGATGGCGCGAAACGTCAGATATGAAAAGACGTTAAAGCCTGAGTAATATTTGACCAAATGTTCGGCCAGCCAAACTAACATGTCCCGTTCTCCTGTAATGCGTGCACAACCTCTTCCATGGCGGCACTACGTGAACCTTTCACTAACACTGTCACAATTTGTTTTTCTGTCATTAATGCCTTAAGGCGCTCAATCAAGGCGGCTTTATCGGCAAAATGCTCGCCAACGCCGCTGGCCTGGCTAATCGCCTGGCTCAATTTTCCTGTGCTCAGTACACAGTCCAGCCCCGCCGCTTTCGCCGCTTCACCGACCTGGGTATGACAGGCTTCGCTTTCGTCGCCCAGTTCTGCCATGTCGCCAACCACCATGATGCGGTAGCCCGGCATTTCAGATAACACCTGCACCGCCGCCGTCATCGAGCCAACATTTGCGTTGTAGGAGTCATCCAGCAGCAGCTTGTTTTCCGAAAGCTGAATCGGGAACAGGCGTCCCGGTACGGCTTTCAGGTTCGCCAGCCCGGCTTTGATTGCCTCATGTGAAGCGCCCACCGCCGTTGACAGCGCCGCCGCCGCAAGGGCATTGGCGATGTTATGACGACCCGGCAGCGGCAGCAGCACCTCCACGCCACCCGTTGGGGTAGTGAGGGTGAACTCGGTGCCGTGCGACGTCACATGGATATTGGTCGCCGTAAAATCACTGTTGGCCGCATTTGGTGAGAAGCGCCAGGTTTTACGCGCACCAATAATGCTCTGCCAGTTCAGCCAGTCGTTGTTATCGGCGTTCAGAATGGCAATACCGTTATCCGGCAGGCCGGTGTAAATCTCGCCTTTCGCTTTCGCCACGCCTTCCAGCGAGCCAAAACCTTCCAGGTGCGCAGCCGCGAGGTTATTCACCAGCGCCGCTTCCGGGCGAGTCAGGCTCACGGTCCAGGCGATTTCACCCTGGTGGTTTGCGCCTAACTCGATCACCGCATAGTCATGCTCTTTGGTCAGGCGAAGCAATGTCATCGGCACGCCGATGTCATTATTGAGGTTGCCCGCGGTATAAAGCGTATTGCCGCACTGGCTGAGGATCGCCGCCGTCATCTCTTTCACTGACGTTTTGCCTGATGACCCTGTCAGCGCGACGACGCGAGCCGGCACCTGCTGACGAACCCAGGCAGCCAGCTCACCGAACGCGAGACGCGTATCTTTCACCACAACCTGCGGCAGATCGATATCAAGCTTGCGGCTGACCAGCAGCGCACCGGCGCCGTTCTCTTTGGCCTGCTCGGCAAAATCATGCGCGTCAAAACGCTCGCCTTTCAGCGCCACAAAGAGACAGCCTGCGGTGACTTTACGGGTGTCCGTCGTCACGGCATCGATGGTCAGGTCTTGCCCGTGCAGGTCGCCGTGCAGTACTTCTGCGGCCTGGCTTAAGGAGAGGCTAATCATGCGACAACTCCCAGCAGGCGAGCTGCCGTTACGCGATCCGAGTAGTCCAGACGGCGATTGCCAACGATCTGATAATCTTCATGGCCTTTGCCCGCCAGCAGAACAACATCATTCTCCTGTGCCTGCATGATGGCGTTCGTCACGGCTTCCGCCCGGCCTTCCACGACGCGCGCGCGACCTGCGTCCAGCATACCCGCCAGAATGTCATTAATGATGGCGCGCGGCTCTTCGGTACGCGGGTTGTCATCGGTGACAACCGGAATATCCGCGAACTGTTCCGCAATCGCCCCCATTAGCGGGCGTTTGCCTTTGTCGCGATCGCCGCCGCAGCCAAACACGCACCAGAGCTTACCGGTACAGTGCAGGCGCGCCGCTTCCAGCGCTTTTTCCAGCGCATCCGGCGTGTGGGCATAATCAACCACAACGGTCGGCTTACCCGGCGCACTAAATACTTCCATACGGCCACAAACCGGCTGCAGTCGCGCGGCGGTTTTCAGCAGTTCAGCCATCGGGTAACCCAGCGCCAGCAGCGTTGCCAGGGCCAGCAGCAGGTTGCTGACGTTAAACGCCCCCATCAGGCGGCTTTCAATTTCGCCTTCCCCCCAGGAAGAGGCAAAGCGGATGGTCGCCCCGCTGTCGTGATAATTCACCTCAACCGCCTTCAGCCAGCGGCCGTGGCAGTTCGGATTGATATGGTCTTCCATCGAGACGGCAACTGCATCTGGCAGCTTCGCCAGCCAGCGGCGACCCACTTCATCGTCGGCGTTGATGATGGCCTGACCGTAATGGTGAGTAGAGAATAGCAGCCATTTCGCGGCTTCGTAGTGCTCCATATCACCATGATAATCAAGGTGATCGCGGCTCAGGTTGGTAAACACGGACGCGGCAAATTTCAGCGCCGCGACGCGGTGCTGTACCAGACCGTGCGAAGAGACCTCCATCGCGGCAAAGGTTGCGCCCTGCCCTGCCAGACCGGCAAGCACGTGCTGTACGTCAACCGCCGAGCCGGTGGTGTTTTCCGTCGGGCTCACTTTGCCCAGCAGACCGTTACCTACGGTTCCCATCACCGCACCGGTTTCACCCAGCAGCTGTGCCCACTGCGCCATCAGCTGCGTGGTGGTGGTTTTACCGTTCGTACCCGTTACGCCAACCAGACGCAGCTGGTCGGAAGGTTCGTGATAAAAACGTCCCGCCAGTGCGGAAAGACGTTCGTTTAACTGGCTGAGATAGATGACCGGCACGCCGTGCATTTCACGGATCTCACCGTCGGTTGCCTCATCTTTAGCCTCAGCAATAATGGCAGCCACACCTTGCGCAATCGCCTGCGGGATATAACGACGCCCGTCCGCCTGATGACCGACCACCGCCACAAAAAGATCGCCAGAAGCCGCTACGCGGCTGTCCAGAACCATCTCTCGCAGTGCTCGCTCCGGTGCATTTGGCACCCACGGAGCGAGAAGGTCGCGCAAATTACGATCTGCCACCTGTACCCTCGCCTTGATTAATTACAAATTCACTTTTTTCGCCCGTCGCCAGCGCATCCGGTTCAATGTTCATGGTGCGTAACACGCCGCCCATGATGGCCCCGAACACAGGCGCGGAGACGGCGCCGCCGTAGTATTTACCCGCCTGTGGATCGTTTATCACGACCACCAGCGCAAAACGCGGATTGCTTGCAGGCGCAACGCCTGCGGTATAGGCAATGTATTTGTTGATGTAGCGGCCGTCTGGCCCCACTTTTTTCGCTGTACCGGTTTTAATGGCGATACGATAGCCTTTAATCGCCGCCTTCACGCCGCCGCCGCCCGGCAGCGCCACGCTTTCCATCATGTGCACCACGGTACGAACGATGGATTCCGGGAAGATACGCTCGCCCGGGACCGGTGGATCAACTTTGGTAATCGACAGCGGGCGATAGACGCCATAGCTGCCAATCGTTGCGTAGACTCGCGCTAACTGTAACGGGGTTACCATTAGCCCGTAGCCGAAAGAGAAGGTGGCCCTCTCTATGTCAGACCACCGTTGTTTTTGAGGATATAAGCCACTGCGTTCTCCGACCAACCCCAAATTGGTCGCCTTTCCCAGTCCAAAACGTGAGTAAGTCTCTACTAACGCTGAGGACGGCATCGCTAACGCCAGCTTTGAAACACCGACGTTACTCGACTTCTGTAACACCCCGGTCAGGGTCAATTCGCTGTAGCGCGCCACGTCTTTTATCTCGTGGCCGTTAATACGGTATGGGACAGTGTTCAGGACCGTGTTTTCATTGACAATACCGCGCTGGAGCGCGGTCATCACCACCATCGGCTTCACCGTGGAGCCGGGTTCGAACACGTCGGTAATTGCCCGGTTACGCATGGCATCTTTTGCGGTGCCGGTAAAGTTGTTCGGGTTGTAGGACGGGCTGTTGGCCATCGCCAGCACTTCACCGGTGCTGACATCCACCAGCACGGCGCTGCCTGACTCCGCCTTGTTGAACGCCACCGCGTTGTTCAACTCGCGGTAGACCAGCGCCTGCAGGCGCTCGTCGATACTCAGGGCCAGGTTATGCGCTGCCTGACTGTCCGTGGAAGAGATATCTTCGATGACGCGCCCGTAACGGTCCTTACGCACGATTCGCTCGCCCGGCTGGCCGGTGAGCCACTTATCGAAGCTTTTCTCAACGCCCTCAATCCCCTGGCTGTCGACGTTGGTAAAGCCAATGAGGTGAGCGGTTACTTCGCCGGATGGGTAGTAACGGCGGGATTCTTCACGCAGATGAATACCCGGCAGCTTCAGTTTGCGAATGTAGTCCGCCATGTCAGGGTTAACCTGACGCGCCAGATAGATAAAACGTCCTTTCGGGTTCGCGTTAACGCGGGAAGCCAGCTGATCCAGCGGCATTTTCAGCGCATCAGAGAGGGCTTTCCAGCGGTTATCAAGGGTAATGCCACCGGCGTCGTGCAGCTCTTTCGGATCGGCCCAGATCGCTTTCACCGGCACGCTCACCGCCAGCGGACGACCGGAGCGGTCGGTGATCATCCCGCGGGACGTGGAAACCTCCTGAACGCGCAGAGAGCGCATATCGCCCTGGCGTACCAGCATGTCAGGGGCGACGATTTGCAGCCAGGCCACACGGCCCAGTAGAAAACCCAGCGCCAGTAAAATGCAGCCGCAAAGCAACGCAAAACGCCAACTGATAAAGTTGGCCTGTTCTTCCTGACGTTTTGGTTTTAGCGTTTTTGCCGCTGCTTTCATGCGTCGCGTTTTCCCTTATTTTTGTACTACGATATTTTCCTGTGAAGGATCAACATGCTGCAGCTGCAGCTTTTCCGTTGCGATCCGTTCAACCCGGCTGTGATCGCCGAGCGCGTTTTCTTCAAGGATCAGATTTCGCCATTCAATATCCAGCGCATCGCGTTCCAGTACCATCTGCTCGCGTTGCGCAGTCAATAAACGTGTGTGGTGGGCGGTGGTGACCACCGTCACAGCCGTGACAATGATGCAAATGAACAGACAGAGTGGCAGTTTCCCAAACCGCAAAAGATCGTCGCCGATCACGCCAGGCAAGGCATGGCGCTCGTTGCTTCCTAACGAATCCTTAACTTTGCTTAGGGTCTCTGTCACTCTGCCGATCATGCGTTCGTCCTCTCTGCAACACGCAGCACTGAACTACGGGCGCGTGGATTCTCTGCCACCTCTTCTTCGCCCGGCATCAACTTGCCTAATGCTCGCAACTGACGGCCACCCAGCTTCCTGAGTTGTTCTTCCGTCATCGGCAGCCCCGCGGGTACCTGTGGACCGCGGCTTTGTTCACGCATAAAGCGTTTCACAATACGGTCTTCCAGCGAATGGAAGCTGATGATGGATAACCGCCCACCCGGGGCCAGCACGTCGAGCGAGCTTTTTAGCGCCAGCTCTATTTCCTCCAGTTCACTGTTTACCCAGATGCGAACCGCCTGGAAGGTACGGGTCGCGGGATGTTTGTGCTTATCCTTCACCGGCGTTGCCGCCGCGATCACCTCGGCCAACTCTTTGGTGCGGGTCATCGGCTCAATGCGATTGCGCTCAACAATGGCGCGCGCAATACGTTTGCCAAAGCGCTCTTCGCCGAAGGTTTTGATGACCCATGCAATATCCGCTTCGTCAGCGGTCTGTAACCACTCGGCGGCAGACTGGCCGCGAGTCGGGTCCATACGCATGTCCAGCGGACCATCGCGCATAAAGGAGAAACCGCGTTCAGCATCATCAAGTTGGGGTGAAGAGACGCCAAGATCGAGAAGAATCCCGTCGATCTTGCCCGTCAGGCCGCGCTCAGCCACATAGTCCGCGAGCGCAGAAAAAGGTCCATGCACGATGGAAAAGCGTGGGTCATTGATAGTCTGTGCAACGGCAATTGCCTGCGGATCGCGATCGATTGCCAGCAGACGCCCCTCCTCACCCAGTTGGGAGAGGATCAAACGCGAGTGACCACCGCGACCAAAAGTGCCATCAATGTAGATGCCATCCGGACGAATATTCAGGCCGTTAACGGCCTCGTCCAGTAACACCGTTTTATGTTTATAATTTTCCATCATATTTATAGAGACAAGTCCTGCAGCCGTTCCGATAATGTCGCGGAATCAGACTGCTCAGCGTCGATATCTTCCTTGACCTGTTGATACCAGGTCGTTTCATCCCACAGTTCAAATTTGTTGAACTGCCCGACCAGCATCACTTCTTTGGTCAGACCGGCATGTTGCCGTAACACAGGCGCGATCAGTAATCGCCCTGCGTTATCCATCTGACATTCACTGGCATGTCCCAATAACAACCGCTGCACGCGGCGTTCCTGCGGGTTCATGCTCGACAGTCGCGACAGCTTTTGCTCAATAATTTCCCATTCAGGCAGGGGGTAAAGCAGCAGGCAGGGGGAGTTAATGTCAATGGTGCAAACCATTTGACCCGCAGCGTTCTCAATCAGCTGGTCGCGGTATCGGGTTGGTACCGATAAACGCCCCTTGCTGTCGAGATTGACTAACGTAGCTCCACGGAACATGCCAGTCTCACCCCTCCTCACCACTTTAACCCACAAATTCCCACCTAAAGGAGTTTACGGAGCGAGGGAAAAGCTTGTCAAGCCAGGACTCTCGGCATAAGGACTCGAAAGCCCTCTATTTACAGAGATAAACAGTCCTGGTTAATAACTGCACAACTGGCGAGGCAAAATTAACGTTATGAATATTTGTAAGAAAAAAACCGAATATGCACACTAGCGTTAAGGCTCACTCAATATCATCGCAGATAAATATAAAGTGTCAGTTTGCGACGCGGGCATTTTATGACAGATTCTCAGGGGATGACAGCGCCAGATTCACTCAGGCGAGCGGTAAGCGCAGTGGTTATCGCGTAAGCTGTCAAAGGAAGAGGAAAAAACGTCTGAATATTCATCGACCGAAGAGGGTTTGTAACAAAATAATACAAAGAGTACCGTTTAAAATCGCTGAGATGTTGTTTAAAGGGCAATTTAAAAGCCAAAATGAATAAAGAAAAATAGGCGATTATGATCTCCCAAGAATTATCCTAATTTCTTTCCGGGAATTATCTGCACGAATTATTGCAGCAAAAAGGGGCAGATTTCACCGCCCCGGTCATTTCATTTTTGGCGGCTTAAAATTCCGCGATGGTAGAGATTACGTTTGATACGCGTCAGGCCCGGCTTCGGTTTGCGGGGTTCATCCAGACTCGCCAGCACAATCTCCAGCACGCGTTCAGCCACATCGCGATGGCGCTGTGCAACCGCCAGCACCGGGCACTGAAGGAAGTCGAGCAGCTCATTATCCCCGAACGTGGCAATCGCCAGATCGGAAGGCAGTTTACCTTCACGACGTAAGGTCACATCCATGACACCCTGCAAGAGCGCAAACGAGGTAGTGAACAGCGCCTGAGGCATCGGATGCGTTTCCAGCCATTTTTCGAATAGCTGCGCGGCGGCTTCACGTTCGTAGCTGTTGGCATAGAGGTAGTGAACCTCGCGCGGATCGTCTTTCCATGCCGTTCTGAATCCCTGCTCGCGCAGGAAGCTCACGGAAAGTTCAGGCAGCGCGCCAAGATACAGCACCGTTTCCGCCGGGAACGTCCGCAGCTCTGCGGCCAGCATTTCGGCATCGTCCTGATCGGCACCCACCACGCTGGTGAAGTGCTCGCGATCGAGGGCACGGTCAAGCGCAACGATCGGGAACGGATCATTCGCCCAGCGCTGGTAGAAAGGATGCTCCGGCGGTAAGGAGGTCGAAACAATAATGGCATCCACCTGGCGCTGAAGCAGATGTTCAATGCAGCGCATCTCGTTATCAGGCTGATCTTCCGAGCAGGCAATCAGCAATTGATAGCCGCGCTGACGCGCCTGACGTTCAAGATAGTTGGCGATACGGGTATAGCTGGTGTTTTCCAGGTCCGGGATTACCAGACCAATAGAGCGGGTGCGCCCGGCGCGCAGACCGGCTGCGACAGCATTCGGATGGTAGTTATGTTCACGAACCACCGCCATAACTTTTTCAACGGTCTTGTCGCTGACACGGTACTGCTTTGCTTTACCGTTAATCACATAGCTGGCCGTTGTTCGTGACACGCCGGCTAGCCGGGCGATTTCATCCAGTTTCACAATTGCCCCTTAAAAAAAGAAAAGAGTCCATGGCCCTGTCAAGGTTATGGTTAAATCTTTTAACATCTAAACGCAGAAAAGCCTTCGCGGCAACCGCTTTTATCTGCGTTGTCGGCTGATTACGCAAAAAAAAGCCCGGCTTTGGTGACCGGGCAGAAAGAGGCGAACCTTTTTGACAACTAACGCATGATTTTCTCGCCGCGTGACAGACCCACAACCCCCGATCTCGCCACCTCGACAATTTTTGCGACATCCCGTACGGACGCCAGGAACGCATCCAGCTTGTCGCTCGTCCCGACCAGCTGAACGGTATAAAGAGAAGGCGTGACGTCGATAATCTGTCCGCGGAAAATATCCGCATTGCGTTTGACTTCTTCACGCCCGTAGCCGCTGGCCTGAATTTTCACCAGCATGACCTCACGTTCAACGTAGGCCCCTTGCCCCAGCTCGCTCACGCGCAGCACGTCGACCAGCTTATGCAGCTGTTTCTCAATCTGTTCAAGCACCTTAGCGTCGCCGACGGTTTGGATCGTCATGCGCGACAGCGTTGGGTCTTCCGTCGGGGCGACGGTCAGGCTTTCAATGTTATAGCCGCGCTGCGCAAAAAGGCCAATGACGCGCGACAGTGCGCCAGACTCGTTTTCCAGTAAAACTGATAATATCCGGCGCATATCAGGTTCTCTCCGTTTTGCTTAACCACATTTCATCCATACCACCACCCCGAATATGCATCGGATAGACGTGCTCGGTTCCATCAACAATCACATCCATAAAGACGAGGCGGTTGTTTTTAACGTGCTCAAGCGCTTGTGCGAGCTTCGTTTCCAGCTCGGCCGGATCGGTTACCCGCATGCCAACATGGCCGTAAGCTTCAGCAAGACGAACAAAATCCGGCAGCGATTTCATGTATGACTGTGAGTGACGGCCAGAATAAATCATATCCTGCCACTGCTTCACCATGCCGAGGTAGCCGTTATTCAGGTTCAGCACGAGAACCGGCAGTTCATACTGCAGCGCGGTAGACAGTTCCTGAATGTTCATCTGGATACTACCGTCTCCGGTCACGCAGACGACGGTTTCATCCGGCAGCGCCAGCTTCACGCCCAGCGCGGCTGGCAGACCAAAGCCCATGGTGCCTAAGCCACCCGAGTTGATCCAGTGTCGCGGTTTATCAAACGGATAATACAAGGCAGCAAACATCTGGTGCTGGCCCACGTCTGAGGTCACATACGCTTCACCTTTCGTCAGTCGCCACACCGCTTCGATGACCGCCTGCGGCTTAATGTTTTCGCTCTGCGTGTCATATTTCAGGCACTGACGCGCGCGCCACTGTTCAATCTGCTGCCACCAGTCGCGGATCTCATCCAGCGGCTGGGCCGCTTTCTCCTGGGCCAGCAGCTCCAGCATCTGTTCCAGAACCTGACGGGCATCACCGACGATCGGCACATCAGCCGACACCGTTTTAGATATTGACGTCGGATCGATATCAATATGCAGCACGGTGGCATTCGGGCAATATTTCGCCAGGTTGTTGGTGGTACGATCGTCAAAACGCACACCGACGGCAAAGATCACATCGGAGTGATGCATCGTCATGTTGGCTTCATAGGTACCGTGCATACCCAGCATACCCAGCGCCTGGCGGTGGGTGGCGGGAAACGCCCCCAGCCCCATCAGCGACGACGCAACAGGAAGGTTGAGTTTTTCAATCAGTTCACGAAGCTGGGCTTCACAGGCTGCGTTGATCGCTCCGCCCCCGACATAGACGACCGGTTTTTTGGCTGCCAGAAGCGTTTGCAACGCCCGCTTGATCTGACCTTTATGCCCCTGCGTTGTCGGGTTGTAAGAACGCATGCTCACCGATTCCGGCCAGACGTAAGGCAGCTTGTTTGCCGGGTTCAGAATGTCTTTAGGCAGATCGACCACCACCGGTCCCGGGCGTCCGCTTGCCGCCAGCCAGAAGGCTTTTTTCAGTACGCCGGGAATATCTTCGGTTTGCTTAACCAGGAAGCTGTGCTTCACCACGGGACGCGAAATCCCGACCATGTCGCACTCCTGAAAAGCATCGTAGCCAATCAGCGAGGTGGCTACCTGCCCGGAGAGGATCACCAGCGGGATAGAGTCCATATACGCCGTCGCAATGCCGGTAATGGCGTTTGTCGCGCCGGGGCCGGACGTGACCAGGACCACGCCCACTTCACCCGTCGCACGCGCCAGGCCGTCGGCCATGTGTACGGCCGCCTGCTCGTGACGTACCAGAACATGGTCAATGCCCCCTACCGTATGGAGGGCATCATAAATATCGAGGACCGCGCCGCCAGGGTAGCCGAACACTTGCTTTACGCCCTGATCGATCAGCGACCGGACGACCATTTCCGCGCCAGACAACATCTCCATGCTTTGCCTCCAGGCATTTTGTTATAGACGGACTGCCGAATTCATTTCCGCACCGTCTTACGATTGGGATGAACCAATCTTATATTTTGCAGAGTGTTCTTTACCTTAACCGCTCGTTATGAGGCAGGCAATTAGCAAACCCGGAGAGATAAACGGTGCGTAAAGCAGAAAACGCAGCCGTTAACAGAAGATATGGTTAATTCCTCTGAGAATAGAGGACGGTGTGATAAATCATCGCTGAAAAGCAGGACAATGCAGGAAATCATCTATTTTTGCGTGCCGAAGAGCCGCCCGAAAAAAAGACTCACAGAACAAAATAGCAACTATCCAAAAAAACTCAGGATAAATCACATGATCCGATGCGATTTATCCCGATGCGTTTACCGGCGACAGATACCAACCAGCAACTCTTCCATCCACTGGTGTCCTTTATCCCGTCCGGCCGCTTCATGCCAGGAGAGATAACAGGTTCGGCTATTTAACTTAAGCGGCAATGGCAAAATTTGCAGATTTAATGGGTCAGAAAACTCTTCTGCCAGCCAGCGCGGTGCAATCGCCACCAGCTGTGTCTGGGAGACCACGTTTAATACGCTGACCATCGCCATGCCCTGATAAGCCACGCACGCCTGTTTATCCGCAGTGTCATACCACGGCAGGCTAAAGGAAGCATATCTGTCGAGAGCAACAACGGCGTGCTGTTCGTTATAAACATCGTGTTCTCGCAGCGGAGAATTCAGACGTGGGTGTTTTTTACTGGCGACAAGAACCATTTCATCTTTAAAGAGCGGCACGCAGGAAAATTCCGGACGACGGAACTCTTCATACCCCAGCACGAATTCGATCTCCTGATAGCGTAACTGATGTTCCGTGTTTTGATTCAGGGATGATTTAAAAACCAGATTGATATTTGGTGCGATTTCTTCAACTTTATTATAAATAATCGACGTTAAATAATTATCTAATGGACTGCAGACACAAAGATGGAATACGCGCTCGCTGCTCAAGGGTTCAAAGCCCGATCCCGGCAGCTCATTTTGCACCAACTGCAACGCCTGGCGGATGGAACCGAACAGCTGGAATGCGCGTGCCGTAGGCTGGATCCCCCTCCCGTAACGAACGAATAATTCATCGTTAAACATGAGCTTGAGTCTGGCAACGGCATTACTCACAGCAGGTTGCGACATCCCCAACGCCTGGGCGGCACGGGTGATATTCTGTTCCTGCATGACCGCATCAAACACCGTCAGAAGATTAAGATCCACCGTGCGTAACTGCGGTTTAATCCCATCAGTAGCTTGAGGTTGTTTAATATTATTTTCTGGCACTTCTGACTCCACTGTCACGCTAAACTCCCTTTGCCAACGTACGCTAATCATCTCGAAATATATGATTTATCATGCAAATACGATCAGCGAAAGAGAATTATTTAAAATTCAGAATATATAAAGACGCTATATAAACGAAAAAAAATAGCGCAAATGATATGTTTGACTTTAGGATTGAAATGAAACCATAAACCAAACAAATACACAATGACCGCCAGGTTAATGATGACTTAAGTATTATTAAACTGTTATCGCCACTGCTCTGCAGTTAGTTAATAACATGTTATCTCTTTTCGTTTTTCATTGAAGCGCAATAGATTCACCATAATTATAACTTAATGATATTAAAACCCTTTACGTACAGAACATTCTCAGTAACGCGCGTCACTCATTTGAAACAATTATATTTATTTGTTTCTGCAACTGTTTTCTTCAGTCCAAAATTAGACAATTAGTCGGGTCGTAAAAGCCAAAACCAGCACAATTAGCTAAAGTAATTATCCTGCTGATTACGCCCGTCGGGCCCGTTTTTATCATCAGGGGTTGACATCAACTGGCTTATCCAGTACCACTAAAAGCATATTGAATTTAACGGAGCACGATTCATGATTCGCACCATTCGTTTCACCGGTCTACTACTACTAAACGCATCCACTGTGCGCGGTAGACTGGCGGGCGAAATTCAGCGTTGAATCGTCACCAGTAAGACTAAAAACCCGCGCCACTGCGCGGGTTTTTTTATGCTCGTAGCAAGGCGCCCTAAGACTGACAAGGACCTAACCCATGAGCCAGCAAGTCATTATTTTCGATACTACTTTACGTGACGGTGAACAGGCATTACAGGCAAGCCTGAGTGTAAAAGAGAAACTGCAGATCGCGCTGGCTCTCGAACGTATGGGTGTCGACGTGATGGAGGTGGGTTTCCCGGTCTCGTCTCCGGGTGATTTCGAATCCGTCCAGACTATCGCCCGCACCATTAAAAACAGCCGCGTGTGCGGTCTGGCACGCTGTGTGGAAAAAGATATCGACGTCGCGGCTGAGTCGCTGAAAGTGGCCGAAGCGTTCCGTATCCACACCTTTATTGCCACCTCACCTATGCACATCGCCACCAAGCTGCGCAGTACGCTGGATGAGGTGATTGAGCGCGCGGTATATATGGTGAAACGCGCACGCAACTACACGGATGACGTTGAATTCTCCTGTGAAGATGCGGGCCGCACGCCGATTGAAGATCTGGCCCGTGTGGTGGAAGCCGCCATCAATGCCGGCGCCAAAACCATCAACATCCCTGATACCGTCGGTTACACCATGCCGTTTGAGTTCGCCAGTATCATCACCGGCCTTTATGACCGCGTACCGAACATTGATAAAGCGATTATCTCCGTCCACACCCACGATGATTTGGGTCTGGCCGTGGGCAATGCCATCGCAGCCGTCCACGCCGGCGCGCGTCAGGTAGAAGGCGCGATGAACGGTATCGGTGAACGCGCGGGCAACTGCTCGCTGGAAGAAGTGATCATGGCGATCAAAGTGCGCAAAGACATCATGGACGTGCACACCCGCATCAATCACAACGAGATCTGGCGCACCAGCCAGACCGTCAGCCAGATTTGCAACATGCCGATTCCGGCCAACAAAGCGATCGTCGGCACGGGTGCCTTCGCGCACTCCTCCGGTATTCACCAGGATGGCGTGCTGAAGAACCGTGAAAACTACGAAATTATGACCCCGGAATCCATTGGCCTGAATCAGGTCCAGTTGAACCTGACCTCCCGTTCCGGCCGTGCGGCGGTGAAGCACCGCATGGAAGAGATGGGTTATAAGGACAGCGATTACAACATGGATCAGCTGTACGACGCTTTCCTGAAGCTGGCCGATAAAAAAGGTCAGGTGTTCGACTACGACCTGGAAGCGCTGGCCTTTATTAACAAGCAGCAGGAAGAGCCAGAGCACTTCCGTCTGGATTACTTCAACGTGCAGTCCGGCTCCAGCGACATCGCCACTGCCTCTGTCAAGCTGGCCTGCGGTGATGAAATTAAGGCCGAAGCGGCGAACGGAAATGGCCCTGTGGATGCCATTTATCAGGCGATCAACCGCGTCACCGAGTACGACGTTGAGCTGGTGAAATATGACCTGACGGCCAAGGGCCACGGCAAAGATGCGCTGGGCCAGGTCGACATTGTTGTGACCCACAATGGCCGCCGTTTCCATGGCGTGGGCCTGGCGACCGATATCGTTGAATCCTCTGCGAAAGCGATGGTGCATGTGCTGAACAACATCTGGCGCGCCGCCGAAGTCGAAAAAGAGTTGCAACGCAAAGCTCAGAATAAAGAGAACAACAAGGAAACCGTGTAATGTCGAAGAATTACCATATTGCTGTGTTACCGGGCGACGGTATTGGCCCGGAAGTGATGGCACAGGCGCTGAAAGTACTGGAAGCCGTCCGCGCGCGTTTTGCGATGAAAATCACCACCAGCCACTACGATGTGGGCGGTATTGCGATTGATAACCACGGTACGCCACTGCCGAAAGCGACCGTGGAAGGCTGTGAAAATGCCGATGCCGTGCTGTTTGGTTCCGTCGGTGGCCCGAAGTGGGAACACCTGCCGCCTGCAGAGCAGCCAGAGCGCGGCGCGCTGCTGCCGCTGCGTAAACATTTCAAGCTGTTCAGCAACCTGCGTCCGGCGAAGCTGTATCAGGGCCTGGAAGAGTTCTGCCCGCTGCGCGCGGATATCGCCGCCAACGGCTTCGACATTCTGTGCGTGCGTGAACTGACCGGCGGGATCTATTTCGGTCAGCCAAAAGGGCGCGAAGGCAGCGGCCAGCATGAGAAGGCGTTCGACACTGAAGTGTATCACCGCTTCGAAATTGAACGTATCGCCCATATCGCCTTTGAGTCAGCGCGCAAGCGCCGCCATAAAGTGACCTCCATTGATAAAGCGAACGTGCTGCAGTCTTCCATCTTGTGGCGCGAGATCGTCAGCGAAGTCGCGAAGCAGTACCCGGACGTTGAGCTGTCGCACATGTACATCGACAACGCGACCATGCAGCTGATTAAAGATCCGTCCCAGTTTGACGTGCTGCTGTGCTCCAACCTGTTCGGCGACATTTTGTCAGACGAGTGCGCGATGATCACCGGCTCTATGGGCATGCTGCCATCCGCCAGCCTGAATGAAGAAGGTTTTGGCCTGTACGAGCCGGCAGGCGGTTCCGCGCCGGATATTGCGGGCAAAAACATCGCTAACCCGATTGCGCAGATCCTCTCTCTGGCCCTGCTGCTGCGCTACAGCCTGGATGCAGGCGATGCAGCAACCGCAATTGAAAATGCCATTAACCGGGCGTTAGAAGAAGGCGTTCGTACCGGTGATTTATCACGCGGCGCGGCGGCAGTCAGTACCGATGAAATGGGCGACATTATTGCCCGCTATGTCGCTGAAGGGGTGTAATCATGGCCAAAACGTTATACGAAAAATTGTTTGATGCGCACGTTGTCTACGAGGCACCAAACGAAACCCCACTGCTGTACATAGACCGTCATCTGGTACACGAAGTGACCTCTCCTCAGGCATTTGACGGCCTGCGCGCGCACAAGCGCCCGGTACGTCAGCCGGGTAAAACCTTCGCGACGATGGATCACAACGTTTCCACCCAGACCAAAGACATTAATGCCTCGGGTGAGATGGCGCGTATCCAGATGCAGGAGCTGATCAAGAACTGCAACGAATTTGGCGTTGAGCTGTACGATCTGAACCACCCCTATCAGGGCATCGTTCACGTGATGGGGCCAGAGCAGGGAATTACCCTGCCGGGCATGACCATCGTCTGCGGCGACTCCCATACCGCAACCCACGGCGCGTTTGGCGCCCTGGCGTTCGGGATTGGCACGTCTGAAGTTGAACACGTGCTGGCGACGCAGACCCTGAAGCAGGGCCGCGCCAAAACGATGAAGATTGAAGTGAAGGGCAAAGCGGCACCTGGCATTACCGCGAAAGACATCGTGCTGGCGATCATCGGTAAAACCGGCAGCGCAGGCGGTACCGGCCACGTCGTTGAATTCTGCGGCGACGCGATTCAGGCGCTGAGCATGGAGGGTCGCATGACCCTGTGCAATATGGCCATTGAGATGGGTGCCAAAGCCGGTCTGGTCGCGCCAGATGAAACGACCTTCAACTATGTGAAGGGCCGTCTGCACGCGCCGAAAGGCCAGGATTTTGACGACGCGGTAGCGTACTGGAAAACCCTGAAAACCGACGACGGGGCAACGTTTGATACCGTTGTCACGCTGCAGGCAGAAGAGATTGCCCCTCAGGTGACCTGGGGAACCAACCCGGGCCAGGTAATTTCCGTCAACGACGCCATTCCCGATCCGGCCTCCTTCGCCGATCCGGTCGAGCGCGCCAGTGCGGAAAAAGCGCTGGCCTATATGGGGCTGAAACCCGGCGTACCGTTGACCGACGTGACCATTGATAAGGTCTTTATCGGCTCCTGCACCAACTCCCGTATCGAAGATTTGCGTGCGGCGGCAGAGATTGCCAAAGGCCGTAAGGTCGCACCGGGCGTGCAGGCGCTGGTGGTTCCAGGCTCCGGTCCGGTGAAAGCCCAGGCGGAAGCCGAAGGTCTGGATAAGATCTTTATCGAAGCAGGCTTTGAGTGGCGCCTGCCTGGCTGCTCCATGTGCCTGGCCATGAATAACGATCGCCTGAATCCGGGTGAGCGCTGTGCCTCCACCAGCAACCGTAACTTTGAAGGCCGTCAGGGCCGCGGTGGGCGTACCCATCTGGTCAGCCCGGCAATGGCCGCCGCTGCGGCAGTAACAGGCCATTTCGCCGACATTCGCAGCCTGAAATAAGGAGACAATCATGGCAGAGAAATTTACCCAACATACGGGCCGTGTTGTCCCGCTGGACGCCGCTAACGTTGATACGGACGCGATCATTCCTAAGCAGTTTTTGCAGAAGGTGACCCGCACCGGCTTTGGCGCGCACCTGTTCAACGACTGGCGTTTCCTGGACGATAAAGGCGAGGTGCCTAATCCGGATTTCGTTCTGAACTTCCCGGAGTACAAAGGCGCATCCATCCTGCTGGCGCGGGAAAACTTTGGCTGCGGCTCGTCGCGTGAACACGCCCCCTGGGCGTTGACAGACTACGGCTTTAAGGTGGTCATTGCCCCCAGCTTCGCGGATATCTTTTATGGCAACAGCTTCAACAACCAGCTGCTGCCGGTGACGCTGAGCGACGAACAGGTCGATGAATTGTTCGCGCTGGTTAAGGCAAATCCGGGCATGGCGTTTGAAGTGGATCTGGAAGCGGAAGTGGTGAAAGCCGGGGATAAAACCTACAGCTTCAGCATTGATGCGTTCCGCCGCCACTGCATGCTGAACGGTCTGGACAGCATTGGTTTAACGCTCCAGCACGAAGACGCCATCTCCGCGTACGAGAAAAAACAGCCTGCGTTTATGGGCTAAAGACAATGGCCCGCAAAAAGCGGGCCATTGATTTGTTTCGTGAAGCCGCCTTCCAGAATCAGACATCCTTAACCCGGCAAGTCAGCCCAAGCGTAACCACCGAAATCGCCGCAATCATCCAGTAAACTGAGCCATGCCCGTAACTTTGCGCCAGCGCCCCCTGAATCACGCCTGCCAGAATCACTCCGGTTGAAATACTGTTGGTAAAAAGCGTGGTCGCCGAGCCGGCACGACCGGGCATGAGATCCTGAAACCATAGCATGCCGATCCCGGCAACAATCCCGATAAACACGGCGTTAAACAGCTGCAGCGCCAGCAGCGCTTCGCGCGAATGGAAAAGGATCAGCCCCGCGTAGAACAGCACCCCGGCCGCCACGGCGACGATCATCATCCGACGCTTTCCAAAGCGCTTAACGTAGTAACCCGCCAGAATCATCGCCGGAATTTCCAGACCGGCAGCGGTGCCCATTAAGATCCCCGCGAGCTTGTCCGGTAAGCCCAGATCGCTGCTGATCCACAGCGGCATGTCGATGATGTACATGGTGTTGCAGGTCCACATCAGCGTGGAGGCAATAAACAGCATGCGGACGTTTTTGTCCTGCCAGCCGCTCACCTGGGTGAGCGGTTTATCCGCTGTCTGTTCGACGCGCGCCACGGACGGCAGTGCGAAGGCTATCAGCGCCAGACTGATGACAAAAATCCCGGCCGCGATGGAAAACATAGCGGTAAAGCCGTAGTTCAACGCCAGCATGAAGGCCAGCGGCGGGCCAATGACCCACGCCAGCGAGAGCTGGGCACGCATCACCGAGCTGAACATCACCACTTCCCGCGCCGAGCTATCCGCATATTCCCGGGCCAGCGCGAACAGCTGCGGCATGGCGGTGTTCGCAAGAGAAGCCAGCAGCACGCCGCAGGTAATGAGCGTCAGGTAATGACGATTGAAAGCAAAGAGCAGCGCGTTGCCCACGGCCATGGCGCAGCAAAAGAGGATCAGCTTACGACGATCGCCCTGGCTGTCCGACCGCTTCCCCAGCGCGAGGCTGACCAGGATCCCGGCTATCGCGTTGACGGTATAAAACAGCCCCACCCAGAACGGCTGTGCCCCCACCTCGCGGCTGAGAAACAGGCTCAGCGTCGGCGCCTGCAGCGCTCCCGCCACGCCCATCATAAAGGCCACCAGCATAAAAGCGGCATACACGCCGTTCAGGCGTCGCCCCATCGTTATCAACCACAGCATGCGCAAGTCCTTGTGAAAGCGAATCGAAATTGGGTGAAAGAATAAACGAAAAAAGCCAGCAAAAACATTTTGCTGGCGGGTGATTAGCACCAATACTCAGTCACACATGATCGAGGCGAGTCAGCGAGAAGAGGCCGGTTTCGTAACGTCCCACTGCATCAGTTCTTCTAACATTTTCAGCCGTTGCTCTGCACACGGGCGGGCCAGCCAGGACGATCCTTTTGTCGCTGAAAAGTACTGCTGATAAAACTGACGTGCGGTAGACCTCTTCATCATTTACCTCCTCGCTTCATCGGGAAGCATTATTGGCCTAATATAGGGATTAATAAATTGCTGGTTTTTTGTCAGGAGTTCCTCTTTTATGCCTTCCGGTCGTCTGCAGCAACAATTTATCCGCCTCTGGCAGTGCTGCGAGGGGCAATCGCAGGAAACCACGCTCAACGAGCTGGCTGACCTGCTTAGCTGTTCCCGCCGCCATATGCGCACGCTGCTCAATACCATGCAGCAGCAGGGGTGGTTAAGCTGGGAAGCGGAGGCGGGACGCGGGAAACGCTCGCGGCTGACCTTTCTCTACACCGGGCTGGCATTGCAGCAGCAGCGTGCAGAAGACCTGCTCGAGCAGGACCGTATCGATCAGCTGGTCCAGCTGGTGGGCGACAAGGCCGCCGTGCGCCAGATGCTGGTCTCCCATCTCGGACGCAGTTTTCGTCAGGGCCGACACATTCTGCGGGTGCTCTACTACCGTCCGATGAAAAATCTGTTGCCCGGCACGGCGTTACGGCGTTCTGAAACCCACATGGCCCGACAAATCTTCAGCGGCCTGACGCGGATAAATGAGGAAAACGGGGAACTGGAGGCGGATATCGCGCACCACTGGCAGCAGCTTTCCCCGCGCCACTGGCGCTTCTTCTTACGCCCCGGCATCCACTTTCACCACGGTCGCGAACTGGAAATGCACGACGTCATCGCCTCTCTGGAACGCGCCCGCAGGCTGCCGCTCTACTCGCATATTTCGCGCATCCACTCCCCCACGGCCTGGACGCTGGATATCGAGCTGGCGCAGCAGGACAAGTGGCTTCCCTGGCTTCTGGGCTATGTGCCGTCGATGATTTTTCCTGCCGAGTGGGAATCATTGAACAATTTTGCCAGCCTGCCGATTGGCACCGGGCCCTACTCCGTCTCCCGCAATAACAGCAACCAGCTGAAAATCCGCGCATTCGATGACTACTTTGGCTATCGGGCGCTGATCGACGAAGTGAACGTGTGGGTATTACCGGATCTCAATGAAGACCTGAGCTGCGGGCTGACGCTTGAAGGCCCCACCACCGGAGAAAAGGCCGTGGAGAGCCGCCTGGAGGAGGGCTGCTACTATCTCCTCTTTGACCGCCGCACCCACCGTGGGGCAAACCCGGCTGTCCGCAAGTGGATCAGCCACGTGCTGTCTCCTTCCAATCTTATCTACCATGCGGAAGAGCAATACCAGACATACTGGTTCCCGGCGTACGGCCTGCTTCCGCGCTGGCACCATGCCCGACCAACGCGCTGCGACAAACCCGCAGGGCTGGAGTCCATCACCCTGACATACTACCGCGATCATGTTGAGCATCGTTTTATCGCCAGGATCATGACCCGACTGCTGGCAGCGGAGGGAGTCAGGCTGGACATCAGGGAAGTGGACTATGACGAATGGCATCAGGGGGAAATCGCCAGCGATATCTGGCTCAACAGCGCTAACTTTACCCTGCCGCTCGATTTTTCCCTCTTCTCGCATTTGTATGAAGTCCCGCTGATCCAGCACTGCATCGACCGGGACTGGCAGCAGGATGCCGCCCTGTGGCGTGCGGGCGAGATGAATCTTGCCGTATGGTGCCAGCAGCTGCTGGCCGAGCAGGCGATCGTCCCGCTGATCCACCACTGGCTGATGATCCAGGGCCAGCGCAGCATGCGCGGCCTGCGGATGAACACCCTGGGCTGGTTTGATTTTAAATCCGCCTGGTTTGCGCCCCCGGAGCCATAACGCTTTCGTAATATTCACCAAATCATTACAATAGCGCCGTTCTCAACGGGGTGCTGCATCACAGATGTGCGCTGAGATAATACCCGTCGAACCTGATCCGGATAACGCCGGCGAAGGGATTTGAGGCTGTCGCTCAAAATCCTTTGCCACTCAACCCTGAGGTGCAAAGTGTTAAAAAAAGTTCTCCCCCTGCTGGCGCTGTTCGCGCTGCCCGCTTTAGCCAAGCCCGTTCTGACGGTCTACACCTACGACTCCTTCTCCGCCGACTGGGGCCCTGGCCCGGTTGTCAAAAAAGCCTTTGAAGCCGACTGCAACTGCGAGCTGAAGTTCGTGGCGCTGGAAGATGGCGTTTCGCTGCTCAACCGCCTGCGCATGGAAGGCAAAAACAGCAAGGCCGACGTGGTGCTCGGACTGGATAACAACCTGCTTGAAGCCGCCTCGCAAACCAACCTCTTTGCCAAAAGCGGCGTCGCGGCAGAGGCCGTTAACGTGCCGGGCGGCTGGAAGAACGACACCTTTGTGCCGTTCGACTACGGCTACTTTGCTTTCGTCTACGATAAAAACAAGCTGAAAAACCCGCCGAAGAGCCTGAAAGAGCTGGTGGAAAGCGACCAGAAGTGGCGCGTGATTTACGAAGATCCGCGGACCAGCACGCCGGGCCTGGGCCTGCTGCTGTGGATGCAGAAAGTCTACGGCGATAAGGCGCCGGAAGCGTGGCAGAAGCTGGCCGCCAAAACCGTCACCGTGACCAAAGGCTGGAGCGAAGCCTATGGCCTGTTCCTGAAAGGTGAAAGCGATCTGGTGCTGAGCTACACCACCTCCCCGGCCTACCACATTATCGCCGAGAAGAAAGACAACTATGCTGCGGCTGATTTTGCGGAAGGGCACTATCTGCAGGTGGAAGTGGCCGCGCGTACCGCCGCCAGCAAACTGCCGGAACTGGCCGAGAAGTTCCTGAAATTTATGGTTTCACCGGCATTCCAGAACGCCATTCCAGCGGGCAACTGGATGTATCCGGTCACCAGCGTTACGCTACCCGCAGGTTTTGAGCAGTTGACCAAGCCGAAAACCTCGCTGGAGTTTACGCCGCAGCAGGTCGCCGCGCAGCGTGCCGCATGGGTAAGTGAATGGCAACGCGCAGTCAGCCGTTAATTCCCGGCTGGTTACTCCCCGGATTGCTCGCCGCCGTCGTGATGGTGGCGGTCAGTCTGGGAGCCTTTCTTGCGCTGTGGTTTAACGCACCGGAGAGCGACCTGCTCGCCCTCTGGCACGACAGCTACCTCTGGCACGTTATCCGGTTCTCCTTCTGGCAGGCGTCTCTTTCTGCCCTGCTGTCGGCGATCCCGGCTATTTTTCTTGCTCGCGCGCTCTATCGGCGGCGTTTCCCCGGCAGGCAGGCCCTGCTGCGCCTGTGCGCCATGACGCTGATCCTGCCGGTTCTGGTGGCCGTTTTTGGCATTCTGAGTGTCTACGGTCGTCAGGGCTGGCTGGCCTCGCTGTTCGGCCAGCTTGGTATTGAGTGGTCATTCTCGCCTTACGGACTGCAGGGCATTCTACTGGCGCACGTGTTTTTCAATATGCCGATGGCAACGCGCCTCTTTTTGCAGGCGCTGGAGAACATTCCCGGCGAGCAGCGGCAGATTGCCGCCCAGCTCGGCATGCGCGGCTGGTCGTTCTTCCGTTTTGTCGAATGGCCGTGGCTGCGCCGCCAGCTCCCGCCCGTGGCGGCATTAATCTTTATGCTCTGCTTTGCCAGCTTTGCCACCGTGCTGTCACTTGGCGGCGGGCCGCAGGCCACCACCATTGAGCTGGCGATTTACCAGGCGCTGAGTTACGACTACGATCCCGGTCGCGCCGCGCTGCTGGCGATAGTCCAGATGGCGTGCTGTCTGGTGCTGGTGCTGTTGAGCCAGCGGCTGAGTAAAGCCATTCCCGCAGGTAGTCATCAAATAACCGGCTGGCGCGATCCGCAGGACAGCCTGCACAGCCGCATCAGCGATGTTATCCTGATCGCGCTGGCGCTGCTGCTGTTGATGCCGCCGCTGCTGGCCGTTATCGTTGACGGCCTGAACCTCAATCTTATGTCCGTCCTGCAACAGCCCGTTCTCTGGCAGGCGACCTGGACCTCGGTACGCATAGCGCTGGCTGCCGGATTGCTGTGCGTTATGCTGACCATGATGCTGCTGTGGAGCAGCCGTGAGCTCTACGCCCGCCAGGCGCAAAAAACCGGACAAATGCTGGAACTGACGGGCATGCTGATACTGGCGATGCCGGGTATCGTGCTGGCAACGGGCTTCTTTTTACTGTTCAACAGCACCCTCGGCCTGCCGGAAAGGGCCGATGGCATTGTGATTTTCACTAACGCCTTAATGGCCATCCCCTACGCGCTTAAGGTGCTGGAAAACCCGATGCGCGACGTCAACAGCCGCTACGGTTTGCTGTGTCAGTCGCTGGGCATGCAGGGCTGGCAGCGGCTGAAGGTTTTGGAACTGCGCGCGCTAAAACGTCCGCTTGCTCAGGCGCTGGCGTTTGCCTGCGTGCTCTCCATTGGAGACTTTGGGGTCGTGGCGCTGTTCGGCAATGACGATTTCCGCACGCTGCCGTACTGGCTTTATCAGCAAATCGGCTCTTACCGCAGTCAGGACGGCGCGGTTACCGCGCTGTTACTGCTGCTGCTGTGCTTTGCCTTATTTACCGTTATCGAAAAACTCCCGGGGCGTGATGTTAAAACTGACTGATGTAACCTGGCTCTATCAGCATCTGCCGATGCGCTTTACGCTCTCCGTTCAGCAGGGCGAGCGGATTGCGGTGCTTGGCCCAAGCGGTGCCGGGAAAAGCACCTTGCTCAATTTGATCGCCGGTTTTCTGCAACCTGCCAGCGGGTCGATAGCCATCGATAATCGTGATTTCACCGACGCCCCTCCGGCTAAACGTCCTGTGTCGATGCTGTTTCAGGAAAACAACCTGTTTACCCATCTGACGGTGCGGCAAAACATCGCGTTGGGAATGCATCCGGGGCTCAGGCTGAACGATGCCCAACGCGAAAAACTTGAAGTGATTGCCGCACAGATGGGGATCGCTGAATTCATCGACAGGCTCCCGGGCGAGCTCTCCGGCGGCCAGCGTCAGCGCGTGGCGCTGGCACGTTGTCTGGTGCGCGAGCAGCCGCTGCTGCTGCTGGATGAGCCGTTCTCGGCGCTCGATCCCGCGCTGCGCCAGGAGATGCTCGCCCTGGTGCAGGAGGTCTGCCAAAGCCAACAGCTTACGATGCTGATGGTGTCGCACAGTATCGAAGATGCCGCACGGATTGCGCCGCGATCGGTGGTGATCTCGGAGGGACGCATTTTGTGGGATGGAGCAACAGAAGCATTAATGAGCGGAAAAGAAAGCGCTTCTGGATTATTGGGTATAAAACCGTAGGCCGGGCAAACGCAGTGCCGCCCGGCGCTTAACGGCTCACAACTTTCAACAGGATCTCACCGTACACCGGCATCAGCGGGTGGCGAATCAGCGCCACAAGCGCCACCACGGCCACACCCAGCGTCAGCGGGGCCAGCCACAAAAGACGAGAGCGCGGAAGATAGCGCGTCAGGCGATCGACGCTCGCTTTCGCGCTGCGCCACAGGCGCCAGCAGAGCCAGACCGCCAGCCACAGCAGGACCGCCGTGCCCAGCAGCAGCCACTTGAACTCACAGCTTTGCATACCGTCAGGAATATCGATGGCCGCGCCCGCCAGGATCCCCGGCAGGAAGTAGAACGGCGGCCAGAAGACGCAGCCGATAATGTTCGGCACCACAAATTTCGCGACGGGCAGATCCAGCATCCCGGCCACCATCGGCACCAGCGGACGCGTTGGCCCAACAAAGCGGCCCACGAGGATGGTAAACATGCTGTGCTGGTGCAGCGCATGCTCGGTTTTATCGAGCAACGCTTTGTTCTTTTTCATGAACGACCAGCGGTGCAACGGCTTCTTAAAGCGCCAGCCCAGCCAGAAGGAGATCCAGTCCCCCAGCAGACAGCCGATAATCCCGGCCAGCCATGCCTGCCAGAAATTGACCTCACCGCTGCCGATCAGCGCCCCAAGCCCCGCCATCATCACGGTGCCGGGCAGGATTAACCCGACAAGCGCCAGCGATTCCAGAAACGCCACCAGCGCCACGGCGATGAGCGAGTACATAACGGACTGGGTAATAAAGTGTTCCAGCAATGCCTGCATAACTATTCCGGTCAGAAAACGAATCAGCGATTCTGCTTAGCGCCCTGCACCGCGTCAAGGCAACAATTGTCTGAATAGTTTACAGGTTGCTTTCTGCATTCACCTGTTTGTTTATCTTTTTTTACCGTTTATTCACATCCCGCGCGAAATTCACTGGGGCTGGCACCGGTACATTTTTTAAATACGCGGGAGAAATAGAGCTGATCCTCAAAGCCCACGTTGCGCCCCACGGTGGCGATGGGCATCCGGGTGGTGCTGAGCAGCAGCTTCGCCTGGCTGATGCGCTGATCCTCGCGCCAGCTCAGTACGCTGACGCCAAGCTGCTGGCGGAACAGGTGCGACAGCCGCGACGGCGACAGGCAGACGTGCTGGGCAACGCTGGCGATATCAAACTGGCTATCGGCCAGGTGGTCGCTGATGTACTGGCAGGCGTCGCGCACGCGGTTATCCAGCGGCGGATTCAGCGACGCGTTAATCGCCTCCATCCGCCGCAGCAGCAGCTGTTCAAGGAGGTTTATCGCCAGCAGTTCGGCATAGCGTCCACCAGCCTGCCCCGCCTCGATTATCTGGGCAAAAAGCTCGCGAAACTGCGCCAGATGCACCTCATCCGGGCGATAAAACCCGGTGTGTGCAAAAATAGCCGGCCAGGAAAGCCACTCCTGCCAGTAGGCGCGCGGACGGAAGTAGACCCACTGGTGATACCACTCTTTGGCATCCGGATGACGGCCATAGTGGTGGATCTCCCCCGGCGGGAACAGCAGGATATCCCCCGGGCGGCAGACGAACTGCTGGTCACCGTTCTTGATGATCCCTTCCCCCCGCACGGTCAGGTTGAGGATATACCCTTTCATCCCGAGCGGTCGGTCGACGTAAAAGTCGAGATATCCCTCAGCCTCGATAGGGGTCAGCCCCGCCACAAGGTGCGCGTTAAACGAGTATCCCGGCAGCAGGGGATCGTTCTGCGTTTCGGCCATAGATTCAGTTCTCCCAAGGGTCCTGAAGGAAACCAATTGTCCATATCACTAAATGCAGGTTAAAAATGGCCCGCGAAAAGATCCAAAAAGCATCACGCCGCTTTTACGTCCGCCATGTTTCAGCCTTTCCCCCTGATTTCTCCGCCAGAGCAGGCAGATAACCAGTAACAAAAGTGTCTATAAGTGCGGCAGAAATGTCCACATTGAATATTTGCACGGCGTCACACTTTCCGTTGTAACAGCAATTTAGTCCATAAGATTAGCGGATCCTGCCTGACGACTTTTGTCCCCAGTCTCTAATGTTCTTCCATACCTGTTTTTTCGATGGAGCAACACCATGGCAATTGCGATTGGCCTCGATTTTGGCAGCGATTCAGTTCGCGCGCTGGCAGTGGACTGTACGTCCGGCCAGGAGATAGCAACCAGCGTTGAGTGGTATCCGCGCTGGCAAGAGGGGCGCTACTGCGATGCGCCAAACAACCAGTTCCGTCACCACCCGCGGGACTACATCGAGTCGATGGAAGCGGCGATCAAAACCGTTCTGGCGGACCTGACCGACGCCCAGCGGGCCGATGTTGTGGGGATTGGCGTCGACAGCACCGGCTCTACGCCTGCCCCTGTGGATGCCGAAGGCCACGTGCTGGCACTGCGCCCGGAGTTTGCCGACAACCCGAACGCCATGTTCGTGCTGTGGAAAGACCATACCGCCGTGGAAGAGGCCGAAGCTATCACCCGCTTATGCCATCAGCCGGGCAAAACGGACTATTCACGTTATATCGGCGGGATTTACTCCAGCGAGTGGTTCTGGGCCAAGATCCTGCACGTCACCCGCGCGGACGCGTCTGTCGCACAGGCAGCGGCGTCATGGATTGAGCTATGCGACTGGGTTCCCGCCCTGCTCTCCGGCACCACGCGCCCGCAGGATATCCGCCGCGGCCGCTGCAGCGCCGGGCATAAATCCCTGTGGCATGAAAGCTGGGGCGGCCTGCCTCCGGCCGCGTTCTTTGATGAGCTCGACCCGATCATCAACAAGAGCCTGTCATACCCGCTGTTTACCGACACCTTTACCGCCGATATTCCCGTCGGCACCCTCTGTGAGGAGTGGGCGACGCGCCTCGGCCTGCCGCAAAACGTGGCGATCTCCGGCGGTGCGTTTGACTGCCATATGGGCGCTGTGGGCGCGGGCGCACAGCCAAACACGCTGGTCAAAGTGATCGGCACCTCCACCTGCGACATCCTGACGGCAGATAAAGCCACCGTAGGCGACCGCGCGGTAAAAGGCATCTGCGGCCAGGTTGACGGCAGCGTGGTGCCAGACTTTATCGGCCTCGAAGCCGGTCAGTCCGCGTTTGGCGATATCTACGCCTGGTTTGGCCGCGTGCTCGGCTGGCCGCTGGATCGGCTGGCGGCGTCACATCCTGAACTGAAAACCCAGATCGCCGAGAGCAAAAAGCAGCTCCTGCCGCAGCTTACCGACGCCTGGGCTAAAAATCCGTCTCTCGACCACCTCCCGGTGGTGCTGGACTGGTTTAACGGCCGCCGCACGCCGTTTGCCAACCAGCGCCTGAAAGGGGTGATTACCGACCTCAACCTGGCGACCGACGCGCCTGCGCTGTTCGGCGGTCTGATTGCCGCCACCGCCTTCGGCGCCCGCGCGATTATGGAGTGCTTCACCGAGCAGGGCATCGACGTGAATAACGTGATGGCGCTGGGCGGCATCGCCCGTAAAAACCCGGTGATCATGCAGGCCTGCTGCGACGTGCTGAACCGTCCGCTCCAGATTGTGGCCTCCGATCAGTGCTGCGCGCTGGGGGCGGCAATTTTCGCCGCCGTAGCCGCTGGCGTCCATGCGGATATCCCCACCGCGCAGCAGCATATGGCGAGTGCCGTCGAAAACACCCTTCAGCCGCGTGCCCAGCAGGCACAACGCTTTGAACAGCTTTATCAGCGCTACCAGCAATGGGCAAAAAGCGCCGAACTTCACTATCTCCCTGTCGCCGCCCCGGCCAAAAGCACCGCGGACACTACGGCAACCCTGACCCATTAAGGACACGATGATGACCATTTTTAATAACTATGAAGTGTGGTTTGTGATTGGCAGCCAGCATCTTTACGGACCGGAAGCGCTGCAGCAGGTAACGAAACACGCGGAGCATGTCGTTAACGCGCTGAACGCGGAAGCCAAACTGCCGTGCAAACTGGTGCTGAAACCGCTGGGCACGACGCCGGACGAAATCACCCACATCTGCCGCGACGCCAACTACGACGATAAATGCGCCGGTCTGGTGGTGTGGCTGCACACCTTCTCACCGGCAAAAATGTGGATCAACGGCCTGTCTATCCTCAACAAACCGCTGCTGCAGTTCCATACCCAGTTCAACGCCTCCCTGCCGTGGGACAGCATCGACATGGACTTTATGAACCTGAACCAGACCGCACACGGCGGCCGCGAGTTCGGCTTCATCGGCGCGCGTATGCGTCAGCAGCACGCGGTGGTCACCGGCCACTGGCAGGATGGCAAGGCGCAACAGCGTATCGGCGCCTGGATGCGTCAGGCGGTCTCTAAGCAGGATACCCGCCACCTGAAAGTGGTGCGTTTCGGCGACAACATGCGTGAAGTGGCGGTCACCGACGGCGATAAAGTCGCCGCGCAGATCAAGTTCGGCTTCTCAGTGAATACCTGGGCCGTGGGCGATCTGGTGCAGGTGGTGAATGACATCAGCGATGGCGACGTGAGCGCGCTGGTGGACGAGTACGAAAGCAGCTACCGCCTGACGCCTGCGGCACAAATCAACGGCGACAAGCGTCAGAACGTGCTGGATGCGGCGCGCATCGAACTGGGCATGAAGCGCTTCCTGCAACAGGGCGGTTTCCACGCCTTTACCACCACTTTTGAAGATCTCCACGGTCTGAAACAGCTGCCGGGTCTGGCAGTACAACGCCTGATGCAGCAGGGCTACGGCTTTGCCGGCGAAGGCGACTGGAAAACTGCCGCTCTGCTTCGCATCATGAAGGTGATGTCGACCGGTCTGCAGGGCGGCACCTCCTTTATGGAGGATTACACCTACCACTTCGAAAACGGCAATGACCTGGTGCTCGGCTCGCACATGCTGGAAGTGTGTCCTTCCATCGCGGTAGAGGAAAAACCGATCCTCGACGTGCAGTACCTCGGCATCGGCGGTAAAGCCGATCCGGCGCGTCTGATCTTCAACACCCGCACGGGCCCGGCCATCAACGCCAGCCTGATCGATCTGGGCGATCGTTTCCGCCTGCTGGTGAACTGCGTCGATGCGGTTGAAACGCCACACTCCCTGCCGAAACTGCCGGTCGCCAACGCCCTGTGGAAAGCACAGCCGGATCTGCCGACCGCGTCAGAAGCCTGGATCCTGGCCGGCGGCGCGCACCATACCGTCTTCAGCCACGCGCTGGATCTGAACGACATGCGTCAGTTCGCCGAGCTGCATGATATCGAGCTGACCGTCATTGATAACGATACCCGCCTGCCCGCATTTAAAGACGCGCTGCGCTGGAACGAAGTCTATTACGGTTCAAAACGCTAAGCCCTGAATGCCCGGTGGCACCGCGTTTACCGGGCCTACGGTTCTGTAGGCCGGATAAGCGAAGCGCCATCCGGCACTGGAGACAACAATGTTAGAAGAGCTCAAACGCCAGGTGCTCGAAGCCAACCTGGCGCTGCCGAAACATAATCTGGTCACCCTGACCTGGGGCAACGTCAGCGCCGTTGACCGCGGAAAAGGCGTGTTCGTGATCAAGCCTTCCGGCGTCGATTACGCGGTGATGACGGCGGACGATATGGTGGTGGTCAGCATCGAAACGGGTGAAGTGGTGGAAGGGAACAAAAAGCCCTCCTCCGATACGCCAACCCACCGCCTGCTGTACCGCTCATTCCCAACCATCGGCGGTATCGTGCATACCCATTCACGCCATGCCACTATCTGGGCGCAGGCGGGCCAGTCCATCCCGGCGACCGGCACCACGCACGCGGACTACTTCTACGGCACCATTCCCTGCACGCGTCTGATGACAGATGCGGAGATCAACGGCGAGTATGAGTGGGAAACCGGCAACGTGATCGTTGAAACCTTCGAAAAACGGGGAATCGACGCGGCGCAAATGCCCGGCGTGCTGGTGCACTCCCACGGCCCGTTCGCCTGGGGTAAAAACGCAGAAGACGCGGTGCATAACGCCATCGTGCTTGAAGAGATCGCCTATATGGGGATCTTCTGTCGACAGCTGGCGCCGCAGCTGCCGGATATGCAGCAAACCCTGCTGGATAAGCATTATCTGCGCAAGCACGGCGCGAAGGCCTACTACGGACAATAAACTGTATATATCCCCAGCATAAAACATTCAACCAGGCTATAATCAGGCCTGGTTTTGTTTTGTGGGATAGCGGCGTGACGCAGGCGCAAGAAGGCTTTTTACTGACCCGACACTGGCGGGATACCCCTCAGGGCACCGAGGTTGAATTCTGGCTGGCAACGGACAACGGCCCGCTGCAGGTGACGCTGCCGCCGCAGGAGTCCGTGGCGTTTATTCCTGAAGCGCACGTCGAGAAAGTGAAACAGCTGCTGCGCGGTGAAAACGGCTGGCGCATTACCCCGCTTGAACTGAAAGATTTCCACCGTCAGCCGGTTTACGGCCTCTACTGTCGCGCCCATCGTCAGCTGATGCGCTATGAAAAACTGCTCCGTGAAGCAGGCGTGACGCTCTACGAAGCGGATATCCGCCCACCCGAACGCTTTCTGATGGAGCGGTTTATTACCGCGCCCGTCTGGGTCGATGGTTCTCCGCAAAATGGCGGTCTCATCAACGCGCGGCTAAAGCCGAACCCGCACTACCGCCCGCCGCTGAAGTGGGTCTCCCTGGATATCGAAACCACCCGTCACGGCGAACTGTACTGTATAGGACTTGAAGGCTGCGGCGATCGGGTTGTCTATATGCTCGGGCCACCGAATGGTGATGCCTCCGCGCTGGATTTCCGGCTTGAGTATGTTACCAGCCGGCCGCAGCTGCTGGAGAAGCTCAACCAGTGGTTTGCCGACTTCGATCCCGACGTTCTGATCGGCTGGAACGTGGTGCAGTTCGACCTGCGCGTGCTGCAAAAACACGCCGAGCGTTACCGCATCCCGCTGATGCTCGGGCGCGGCAACAGCGAGCTTGAGTGGCGCGAACACGGTTTTAAGAACGGCGTTTTCTTCGCACAGGCGAACGGCCGCCTGATTATCGACGGCATAGAGGCGCTCAAGTCCGCCTTCTGGAACTTCTCGTCATTCGCCCTCGAAGCGGTGGCGCAGGAGCTGCTGGGCGAAGGCAAATCCATCGACAACCCCTGGGACAGAATGGACGAGATCGACCGGCGCTTTAACGAAGACAAGCCCGCGCTCGCCACCTATAACCTGAAAGACTGTGAGCTGGTCACGCGGATTTTCCACAAAACCGAGATCATGCCCTTCCTGCTGGAGCGCGCGACGGTGAACGGACTCGCGGCGGACAGGCACGGCGGCTCCGTGGCGGCCTTTAGCCACCTCTATTTTCCCCGAATGCACCGGGCAGGATACGTCGCCCCCAACCTCGGGGACGTGCCGCCGCAGGCCAGCCCCGGCGGGTACGTCATGGATTCCCGACCAGGACTGTATGACTCCGTTCTGGTCCTGGACTACAAAAGCCTCTACCCGTCGATAATTCGCACCTTCCTGATCGATCCCGTCGGGCTGGTTGAGGGGCTGGCCCAGCCGGATGATGGACACAGCACCGAAGGCTTCCTCGGCGCACGCTTCTCGCGGGAAAAACACTGCCTGCCCGACATCGTGGGCAACATCTGGCACGGCCGCGATGAGGCCAAGCGCCACGGCAACAAGCCCCTCTCACAGGCGCTGAAAATCATCATGAACGCCTTCTACGGGGTGCTGGGCACCAGCGCCTGTCGCTTCTTCGACCCGCGGCTGGCGTCGTCGATCACGATGCGCGGGCACGAGATCATGCGCCAGACTAAAGCGCTGATTGAATCCCGGGGCTATGACGTCATCTACGGCGACACGGACTCCACCTTTGTATGGCTTAAGAGCGCGCATTCCGAAGACGATGCCACGCAAATCGGCAAAGCGCTGGTTGCCTTCGTGAACGACTGGTGGCAGGAACATCTGCAGAAAGCGCGCTTAACCAGCGCGCTGGAGCTGGAATTTGAAACCCATTTTGCCCGCTTCTTAATGCCCACCATCCGCGGTACCGATCAGGGCAGCAAGAAGCGCTATGCCGGGCTGATTCAGGAAGGCGACGCGCAGCGGATGGTCTTTAAAGGGCTCGAGACAGTGCGTACCGACTGGACGCCGCTGGCCCAGCAGTTCCAGCAAACGCTCTATCTGCGGGTATTTCGCAATGAGCCGTATCAGGACTACGTGCGCGAGACGATCGCCAGCCTGATGGCAGGCGAACTTGACGCGCAGCTGGTGTATCGCAAACGCCTGCGCCGCCCGCTCGCGGAGTACCAGCGTAACGTTCCTCCGCACGTTCGCGCCGCGCGCCTCGCGGACGAAGAAAACGTCCGCCGTGGCCGCGCGCCGCAGTATCAGAATCGGGGAACCATCAAATACATCTGGACGATAAACGGTCCGGAACCGGTGGATTATCAGCACTCGCCTCTGGATTATGAACACTATCTGACACGTCAGCTTCAGCCGGTTGCCGACGGAATTTTGCCCTTCATCGACGATGATTTTGCTACACTAGTGACAGGGCAACTTGGCCTATTTTGACGCGTGACGAAATGGCTGCCATCCAGTACCATAGCGCCCTTTCCATTCCCGGACCCATTTTTCGATGACCGTCTTTTTTGACGGTGGTCGAACTATTGCCTGCAATTAAAGATTAGAGCCGAACAACTATGCCTTTTACACTTGGTCAACGCTGGATCAGCGATACAGAAAGCGAACTTGGATTAGGAACCGTCGTTGCCGTTGATGCGCGCATGGTTACCCTCCTCTTCCCTGCCACCGGTGAAAACCGCCTGTACGCCCGCAATGACTCCCCTGTAACCCGCGTGATGTTTAATCCGGGTGACACCGTGACCAGCCACGACGGCTGGCAGCTCAAGATTGAAGACGTAAAAGAAGAGAATGGACTGCTCGCCTACATCGGCACTCGCCTGGACACCGACGAGGCCAATGTCATCCTGCGCGAAGTGCTGCTCGACAGCAAGCTGGTGTTCAGCAAGCCGCAGGACCGCCTGTTTGCCGGGCAAATCGACCGTATGGATCGCTTCTCCCTGCGCTATCGCGCGCGTAAGTTCCAGAGTGAACAGTACCGCATGCCCTGGAGCGGCCTGCGCGGCCAGCGCACCAGCCTGATCCCCCACCAGTTGAACATCGCCCATGACGTGGGCCGTCGCCATGCGCCGCGCGTGCTGCTGGCAGATGAAGTGGGCCTGGGTAAAACCATCGAGGCGGGCATGATCCTGCACCAGCAGCTGCTTTCCGGCGCTGCCGAGCGCGTGCTGATTGTGGTGCCAGAAACCTTACAGCACCAGTGGCTGGTTGAGATGCTGCGCCGCTTTAACCTGCGCTTCTCTCTGTTCGATGACGAACGCTACGCCGAAGCCCAGCACGATGCGGACAACCCGTTTGAAACCGAACAGCTGGTGATTTGTTCTCTCGACTTCGTGCGCCGCAGCAAGCAGCGTCTTGAGCATCTGTGCGATGCCGAGTGGGACCTGATGGTCGTCGACGAAGCGCACCACCTGGTCTGGAGCGAAGACGCGCCGAGCCGCGAATATATGGCTATCGAGCAGCTTGCCGAGCGCGTGCCTGGCGTCCTGCTGTTGACCGCTACGCCGGAACAGCTGGGTCTGGAAAGCCACTTCGCCCGTCTGCGCCTGCTCGATCCAAACCGTTTCCACGACTTCGGGCAGTTTGTGGAAGAACAGAATAACTACCGTCCGGTTGCAGATGCCGTCGCGCTGCTGCTGGCGGGCAAGCGTCTTTCTGATGATGAACTCAACACCCTGAGCGATCTGATTGGCGAGCAGGATATCGAGCCGCTGCTGCAGGCCGCTAACAGCGACAGCGACAACGCGGAATCCGCGCGTAAAGAGCTGATCGACATGCTGATGGATCGCCACGGCACCAGTCGCGTCCTGTTCCGTAACACCCGTAACGGTGTGAAAGGGTTCCCGAAACGCGAGCTGCATACCATTAAGCTGCCGCTGCCGACGCAGTATCAGACGGCAATTAAAGTTTCCGGCATCATGGGCGCGCGCAAAACGCAGGAAGAGCGCGCCCGCGACATGCTCTACCCGGAACAAATCTACCAGGAATTTGAAGGCGATACCGGCACCTGGTGGAACTTCGATCCGCGCGTAGAGTGGCTGATGGGCTACCTGACCGCGCACCGCTCCCAAAAGGTGCTGGTGATCTGCGCCAAGGCGGCCACCGCGCTGCAGCTGGAGCAGGTCCTGCGCGAGCGCGAAGGCATTCGCGCCGCCGTGTTCCACGAAGGCATGTCCATCGTTGAACGCGACCGCGCCGCGGCGTGGTTTGCCGAAGAGGACAGCGGCGCTCAGGTTATGCTGTGTTCTGAAATCGGTTCTGAAGGCCGTAACTTCCAGTTCGCCAGCAACCTGGTGATGTTCGATCTGCCGTTCAACCCGGATCTGCTGGAGCAGCGTATCGGTCGTCTGGATCGTATCGGTCAGGCGCACGATATTCAGATCCACGTGCCGTATCTGGAAAAAACGGCCCAGTCCGTGCTGGTGCGCTGGTTCCACGAAGGTCTGGATGCGTTTGAACATACCTGCCCGACGGGCCGCACCATTTACGATCAGGTGCACGGCGATCTGATCGGCTATCTGGCCGCGCCGGAAAATACCGACGGCTTTGACGATCTGATTAAGTCCTGTCGTGAGAAGCATGACGCGCTGAAAGCGCAACTTGAACAAGGCCGCGACCGCCTGCTGGAGATCCACTCCAACGGCGGGGAAAAAGCGCAGGCGCTGGCTGAGAGCATTGAAGAGCAGGATGATGACACCAGTCTCATCAGCTTCTCCATGAACCTGTTCGACATCGTTGGCATTAACCAGGACGACCGCGGCGAGAACCTGATTGTCCTGACCCCGTCCGATCACATGCTGGTGCCGGATTTCCCGGGCCTGCCGGAAGATGGCTGCACCATCACCTTCGAGCGTGATGTGGCGCTGTCCCGCGAAGATGCCCAGTTCATCACCTGGGAACACCCGCTGATCCGTAACGGGCTGGATCTGATCCTCTCTGGCGATACCGGCAGCAGCACCATCTCGCTGTTGAAAAACAAGGCGCTGCCCGTAGGCACGCTGCTGCTGGAGCTGATCTACGTTGTGGAAGCGCAGGCGCCGAAACAGCTGCAGCTCAACCGCTTCCTGCCACCAACGCCGGTGCGTCTGCTGCTGGATAAAAACGGCACGAACCTCGCAGGACAGGTTGAATTTGAGAGCTTCAACCGCCAGCTGAGCGCGGTGAACCGCCATACCGGCAGCAAGCTGGTCAATGCGGTGCAGCAGGACGTGCATGCCATTCTCCAGCAGGGTGAAACCCAGATTGAAAAAGCGGCCAGAGCGCTGATTGACGCCGCGCGCAGTGAAGCCGACGAGAAACTGTCTGCAGAGCTGTCGCGTCTGGAGGCGTTGAAGGCCGTGAACCCGAACATCCGTGACGACGAGCTGGCAGCGATTGAAAGCAACCGTCAGCAGGTGCTGGAAAGCCTGGATCAGGCAAGCTGGCGTCTGGATGCCCTGCGTCTTATCGTTGTGACGCATCAGTAAACGGAGCGCAAGATGGTGATGGAGCCGTACAATCCGCCGCAGGATCCCTGGCTGGTCATTCTGTATCAGGATGAACACATTATGGTGGTCAACAAGCCCAGCGGGCTGTTGTCCGTGCCGGGTCGTCTGGACGAGCACAAAGACAGCGTGATGACGCGCATTCAGCGCGATTATCCTCAGGCGGAGTCGGTCCATCGCCTGGACATGGCGACCAGCGGCGTGATTGTGGTGGCGCTGAACAAAGCGGCAGAACGCGAGCTGAAGCGCCAGTTCCGCGAGCGCGAGCCGAAGAAGCAGTATGTCGCCCGCGTCTGGGGTCACCCGGCGCAGGCGGAAGGGCTGGTGGATTTACCGCTGATCTGCGACTGGCCGAATCGGCCAAAGCAGAAGGTGTGTTATGAAACCGGCAAGGCCGCGCAAACCGAGTATGAAGTGCTTAAGTACGCGCCGGATAATACCGCGCGCGTCCTGCTTAAGCCGATTACCGGACGTTCACACCAGCTGCGCGTGCATATGCTTGCGCTGGGTCATCCGATTCTGGGCGACCGCTTTTACGCGCCGCCTGAAGCGCTGGCCTTAGCGCCACGTCTGCAGCTGCACGCGCAGACGCTTACCATCACCCATCCGGCCTTCGGTAACGCGATGACGTTTAAAGCCCCGGTCGATTTTTAAATTCCTGATGTGAATATTTACTGTCAGCTCACTGTCGACGGTAAATATTCACACAGCATATATATCTCCCCTGCTTATCTGAAAACCCGCCCAAGTTCATTCACGATAATTATCTCTTCCTTAAATAACACTCAGTATTTTTAGAAAGACTAAGGTTTGGATTAAAAAATATTAAATTGAACACGATGCAATTTATTACTGATAATCCAGCTCATTTTAAGGAAATACTAACTCTACCCTATCCAAACGGAGTTATTTTTCTACTCAACAGCCACACTTAGTTTACTCATTGATTCACAAGGAAGTGTATGAACCGTTCGTATAACATCGTCTGGAATTGCGCCAGAAATATGTACATCGTTGCCTCGGAGTTTTCAAAAGGGGACAGCAAAGTCAAATCCTGCGTACGCGCCGGAAGCGCGATCGCAACGTTTATCTTGTCAGGTGTTGTGGGTACCGCACACGCCAGTGACACGACGTTTGTTGCAGTCCCGGGTAATAACACCATCAGTGGTGAATATTCAACGACGAGCCCTAATACCTCGGCGGTATCCGCCTCTGGCTCTGATGTCATCGTCACCGATAACGGCGCCTTAACGATATCCACAACCGGGGATGCAGGCATGGGGCTATCCGTGTCGAATGGAGCGAAAATCACGCTCGATGATTCGGGATCCACAATCCGCACTTCCGGGGAAGGCAGTCATGCGATAACCATTGTCGGTGATAACTCAGAAGCCATGTTGAACAACCTTACCGTTTCGACGGAAGGCGAGATCGCATCTGCCGTATTGTTTAGCTCTAATGCAAAAGGCACCATTGACGGGGGGAGCTATACGGCGACGGGAGAGGGTTCTTATGGTGTTGAGATATTGAATAGCGCAGACCTGACGATAAAAAACGCGACCATTACGACTTCCGGGTATGGCATGGCTCGGGCTATTGTTAACCGATATGCCACCCTTTCATTAGACAATGTGAATATAAACACCACGGGAGATTTTGGTAATGCAGGTATATATAACGACGGTGAATTGACCGGCTCAAACGTCACGATTACCACTACCGGAAGCCAGAGCTTTGGTATTCAAAACTATACCAACACATTTAATTTAGCGGCATCCCACGTTGAAACTTACGGTGAGCAGTCAGTTGGCATAATGAATACCGGACGCGCAGAACTCACTGACACTCATATCGTCACTCATGGGAAAAATGCTGACGCAATATCCTCTGACGGGGCAAAGAGCACATTCGTACTGAATAACGGTTCAACGATCGCGTCCGGAGAAAATTCGCGGGCAGTGGCGATGACTCACGGTGGAGCCCTTGAGGCGAACAGCACAGATATCACCAGCGAACAATCTGCTGCCATTGCCTTAGAAAGCGCCAGCAGCGCGACCGTCACCCAGAGCAACGTTTCCGGTAGCAATGTCGCCTTCTCGTTCAGCGGTGGAAAAAATGTCGCTACGATTGACGGAGGGAGCATTACGGCAACCGCGTCAGGAGGAAGTGCTTTTGCGGTGGATTCCGGATCTGCCGATATTAACGTGAAGAATGTGCAAACGATGAACGCAGACAATCTGCTCACCGTGGCCAATACCACTGATGCAGTCACCCTTCGCGCTGAAAACAGCAAGCTGTCCGGCGCCGTTAAGGCCAGCGGTGATAACGTCAGCATGACGCTGGATGCGAACAGCCAATGGCTGCTGACGGCCGATTCCAGCGTCGGTAATCTTACCAGCAGCGGACGCATCACACTCGGCGATGAAAACGGCAGTACTGGTACACTCAATGTCGGTAATCTCACCCTTCGGGCTAACAGCCAAACTGATGTCTATCTTGACGCAAACGCGACCGGTGCGCCGATTGTCGCTCAGAATGCGACGCTTGATGGCACACTAAATATTACAGGTTACGGTAGTGCCAGCACGCTTTCCGCGGATAGCGCCTTCACGGTGATTGACGCTGAAAATGCAATCAGTGGCAATTTTACCAACCTCACCGTCGCGGGCATGGCATCTGGCTCCGTTGACTTCATCACCTTTAGCGGCACCATTGATCCCGCCGACGTGACCAATTACGTCCTGACACCGTCATTAACCTGGTATGCCAGCCAGAACCCAGCGGCAACAGCGGCTCACGGCACATTCACTCTGAACAATCCTGACGGCAGCTTTACGCTGAGCACGGCGCTTGTCGATCAAAATGCCGAAGCCACGACCGGATGGGACGGAAAATCGCTGACCAAAGAGGGGCAAGGTACGCTGATCCTTAATGCCGCAAACAGTTACAGCGGCACAACGGATGTGAACCAGGGCACGCTCTGGCTGGACGAGGCTGGCGTTATCGGCGTACAAAACAGCGAGCAGGCCGTGAATGTCGCGGCAGGCGCCACGTTTGGCGGTTCCAGCGGTGTGGTGAACGGCAATGTTAACAGCAAGGGCACCGTTCAGTTCAACGACACGCTAACGATCAATGGTGATCTGAGCAACGCAGGCAGCATTGTCAGCGGCAATATTGAAGGAACCAATGGTGCGACGACCGGCAACACGCTGATCGTAAACGGCGATTACACCAGCAACCAGGGTTCTGTGACGCTAAATACGCAGTTAGGCGACGACACGTCTCCAACCGATATGCTTAACATTACGGGGAATACGTCCGGGAACACCACCCTGTACATTAACAACGTTGGTGGTCAGGGCGCACTGACCCAAAACGGTATTGAAGTGATTCAGGTCGGCGGTGCATCAAACGGCACCTTTGTTCAGGGTAATCAGGTCCAGATTAACGCCTACGAATACCGCCTGTATCAGGACTCAGGGGACTGGTATCTTCGTTCCCAGGCCACGAGTGATAATGGCGACGTAACGCCTCAGTATCGTGCCGATATCGGTTCATACCTCAGCAACCAGTGGCTGGCTCGCGATCTGCAAATGCAGACCCTGTCAGACCGAGAAGGCAGTCAGTTCAAATCGGAAAACGGCACGACATGGGCGCGTTTCAAAGCAGGTAAGAACCAGTCTACTGCAGCAGAGAGCAATATTGATATCGACAGCAACTACTCCCAGTTCCAGATTGGGGGCGATGTTGCCGCCTGGAACAACGGCGAACAAAGCCTGGTGGTCGGGGTTATGGGTAGCTATATCAACGCCAGCAGCGACAGCACTGGCAATAAAGGTGCTGACGGCAGCCGCTTTAGCGCTGACGGTAAAGTCGATGGCTATAACCTCGGAGTCTATGCAACGTGGTTTGCCGATGCCCGACAGCATCAGGGTTTTTATGTCGACAGTTGGTATCAGTATGGGATGTACCACAACAGCGTAGATAACGGTGACGTTGGCTCAACGGATTACGATTCAAACGCCAACGCCGTTTCGCTGGAAACAGGCTACCGCTACGATATCGCACTCGGCGACAACACGCTGAGCCTCACGCCGCAGGCACAGGTCGTCTGGCAGGATTACAGTGCGGATGACATCAAAGACAGCAGCGGCACGACGATTGATGGGCAAAACGGCGAAAGCTGGACCACCCGTTTAGGCCTGCGCATTGACAGCAAGATGAATAAGTCGAACGACGCGGTTATCCAGCCGTTTGCGGAGGCCAACTGGCTGCATACCTCTGAAGACACGGCAGTCAACTTTGGTGACACACAGATCAAACAGGACCTTCCTGCCGATCGTGCGGAGCTGAAAGCGGGTATTCAGGCAAATGTGAGCAAGCAATGGAGCGTTATTGCCCAGGTCTCCGGACAGAAAGGTGATAATGATTACAGCGATGTAAACGGTAGCCTGAACGTGCGCTACAGCTGGTAACGCTGTATAAAGGGCCTGGCAGCTCATGCTGTCAGGCCCTTCATCATTCTAAAAAGGGGCTTATTTGAAGCCTTTCTTCTCTTTAATCAGCTCGTACGCTTTCTGAATTTCCTGCGCTTTTTGCTTCGCCATCTCCATCATTTCAGGCGGTAAGCCTTTTGCAACCAGCTTGTCTGGATGGTGCTCGCTCATGAGCTTACGATAGGCACGTTTGATGGTGGTCTGATCGTCAGAGGGTTTTACGCCAAGCACGTTGCAGGCATCTTCCAGCGTCGGACCACGCTGCGCCTGCTGCCAGGCACCGCCAGAAGACTGCTGGTGATACCCGCCGCCAAACTGCGCGCCACCCTGCATCATGCGCAGGAACTGATCGAACTGCATACGGGAGATACCCAGCTCTTCCGCAATCACGTATAAAACATCGCGTTCGTTAGGGTGAAGCGAGCCGTCGGCGAAGGCCGCCTGAATCTGAATTTCCAGAAACATCCGAATTAAATCAAAACGGCCGAAGCAGATGCTGCGGAACTGGCGCATTTTTTCGCGAAGCGGGTAGTTATCGGATTTCCCGATGCGAAACGCATTTTGCGCCTCCAGGCGGGAGTCACCGTGCAGATTCATGCGATCCATAAAGACGCTGGCAATCTGAATATCGGCTTCCGTGACGCGCCCTTTGGATTTGGTTAAATGCCCCATCACCTCAAAAGTGGTGGAGAAAAAGAGTGACTGGCGCTCGCGCTGGTTGGCAAACCAGGCCATTTTACGGCTGCGCGCCTTATCAAACATATGGCCAATAATAAGCCCCAGCACTATTCCCCAGAACCCGGCACCCATGATGATGGCGAACGCAACGCCGATTATTTTACCCCAATACTGCATATACTCCCCGGATAGTCATATTCCTGGCCGACGCAACGTCATCATCACTGTGTTCAAGTCACGGTCAATTGAAGGACATCGCCTATAATTTGCTTTATCATACTCGTCATTCGATAGCGAGCCTAACACTCTGGCACGCAAACGGGCAGGATTAACGCTGGTACTGCGCAGATGAGTAAGATAGTCTCTGAGCGTTTGTAAGCCGTAGCCACTGATGACGGAACAATAAAATACAACGTATGAAAAAACGTATCCCCACCCTCCTGGCCACAATGATTGGCACCACCCTGTACAGTCAACAGGGGCTGGCGGCCGATCTCGCCTCGCAGTGTATGCTTGGCGTCCCAAGTTATAATCGCCCACTGGTGAGTGGCGATACAAATAGCTTGCCGGTAACCATTACTGCCGACAGTTCAAAAGGGACTTACCCTGACAATGCCACCTTTACAGGCAATGTCGATATTAACCAGGGCAATAGCCGCCTGCAGGCAGATGAAGTGCAGTTGCACCAGAAGCAGCCGGAAGGTGCGGCCGAGCCGGTACGAACGGTGGATGCGCTGGGTAATGTGCACTATGACGACAATCAGGTCATCCTGAAAGGTCCGAAAGCTTGGTCAAACCTGAATACCAAAGACACTAACGTCTGGAAAGGTGATTACCAGATGGTGGGTCGCCAGGGGCGCGGTGACGCGGACCTGATGAAACAGCGCGGTGAAAACCGCTATACGATCCTGGAAAATGGCACGTTCACGTCGTGTCTGCCGGGTTCAAATACCTGGAGCGTGGTCGGGAGCGAAGTTATCCATGACCGCGAAGAGCAGGTCGCAGAGATCTGGAACGCCCGCTTCAAGGTGGGTCCGGTCCCCATATTCTACAGCCCTTATCTGCAGCTTCCGGTGGGTGACAAACGTCGCTCCGGTTTCCTGATCCCGAATGCCAAATACAGCACCACGAACTACTTTGAGTTCTACCTGCCGTATTACTGGAACATCGCGCCTAACATGGATGCGACGATCACGCCGCACTATATCCACAAGCGCGGTAACGTCATGTGGGAGAACGAGTTCCGCTATCTGACCCACGCCGGTGCGGGTCTGATGGAGCTGGATTATCTGCCGTCGGATAAAGTCTTCCAGGACGAGCATCCCACTGAAGGTGATAAGCACCGCTGGATGTATTTCTGGCAGCATTCCGGGGTGATGGATCAGGTGTGGCGTTTCAACGTCAATTACACCAAGGTCAGTGACCCGAACTACTTCAACGATTTTTCGTCAAAATACGGTTCGAGTACCGACGGTTATGCAACGCAGATCTTCAGCGTTGGCTATGCGGTGCAGAACTTCGATGCGACGGTAACTAGTAAGCAGTTCCAGGTGTTCTCAAGCCAGACGGCGAGTACCTATGGTGCCGAACCGCAGTTGGACGTTAACTGGTACCAGAATGACGTAGGGCCATTTGATACCCGCATTTATGGCCAGGCAGTGCATTTTGTAAACACCAATTCCTCTATGCCGGAAGCCACCCGTGTTCACCTGGAGCCCGTCATTAACCTTCCATGGTCGAATGACTGGGCTAGTCTGAACACGGAAGCTAAGCTGATGGCGACACACTATCAGCAGAAAAACATAGATGATTACAACGCGAACCCAAACAATACCGGTCACCTGGAAGAATCAGTAAACCGTACGCTTCCTCAGTTCAAAATGGACGGTAAGCTGATCTTCGAACGCGATATGGATCTTCTGGCGGATGGCTATACCCAGACGCTGGAGCCACGTATGCAGTATCTGTACGTGCCTTATCGCGATCAGAGCAACATCAATAACTACGACTCTTCTTTACTGCAGTCTGACTACAGTGGCCTGTTCCGCGACCGTACCTACGGTGGCCTTGACCGCATCGCATCAGCGAACCAGTTAACGACCGGGGTCACATCGCGCGTTTATGATGATGCTGCCGTTGAACGTTTTAACGTTTCTGTTGGTCAAATCTATTATTTCACCGAGTCTCGCACGGGCGATGACAACATTAAGTGGGAGAAAGATAATAAGACGGGTTCGCTGATTTGGGCTGGCGATACCTACTGGCGCATGACCGATCGTTGGGGCCTGCGTGGTGGCGTTCAGTATGACACCCGTCTCGACAATATCGCTAACAGCACGGCGGCTATAGAATATCGCCGGGATGAAGATCGGATGGTGCAATTGACCTATCGTTATGCCAGTCCCGAATATATTCAGGCGACATTACCAAACTATGGTACTGCCGAGCAGTATAAAGACGGTATTTCGCAGGTGGGTGGCGCAGCGAGTTGGCCTATCGCCGACCGTTGGTCAATCGTAGGCGCTTACTACTTTGACACTAACACCAATAAAGCTGCTGACCAAATGTTGGGGCTGCAATATAACTCCTGCTGCTACGCGCTGCGTGTCGGTTACGAACGTAAGCTTAACGGCTGGGAAAACAATCAGAGCAAATACGATAACGTGATTGGCTTTAACTTCGAGTTACGCGGCCTGAGTTCCAACTACGGTCTGGGTACGCAGAAAATGCTGCGCTCGAACATTCTGCCTTACCGCAGTTCCTTGTAATGTGCTTGATTTGCAACGTAATCCGCTTTGCGGTTAATTGAAATGGAAAAAGTATGAAGAACTGGAAAACGCTGCTGCTCGGTGTCGCTATGGTTGCGAATACCAGCTTCGCGGCCCCCCAGGTTGTTGATAAAGTCGCTGCTGTGGTTAACAACGGCGTCGTGCTTGAAAGTGACGTTGACGGTCTGATGAAATCGGTGAAGCTCAATTCGGGCGAAGCGGGTCAGCAGCTTCCGGATGACGCCACGCTGCGCCACCAGATCCTGGAACGCCTGATCATGGATCAGATCGTTCTTCAGATGGGGCAGAAAATGGGTGTGAAGGTCACTGACGAGCAGCTCGATCAGGCGATCGCTAACATCGCAAAGCAGAACAATATGTCTTTAGACCAGATGCGCAGCCGTCTGGCCTATGACGGCATCAGCTACGCTACCTATCGTAACCAGATCCGTAAAGAGATGCTGATTTCGGAAGTGCGTAACAACGAAGTGCGTCGCCGAGTCACTATCCTGCCTCAGGAAGTGGACGCGCTGGCAAAACAGGTGGGTAACCAGAACGATGCAAGCACAGAGCTGAACCTGAGCCACATTCTGATCCCACTGCCAGAGAACCCTACGTCCGATCAGGCTGCGGAAGCAGAAAGCCAGGCACGTTCAATTGTCGAACAGGCGCGTAACGGCGGTGACTTTGGCAAGCTGGCCATCACCTACTCCGCAGACCAACAGGCGCTGAAAGGCGGTCAGATGGGCTGGGGACGTATTCAGGAGCTGCCATCCCTCTTTGCTCAGGCACTGAGCACGGCTAAGAAAGGCGATATCGTCGGTCCAATCCGTTCAGGCGTGGGCTTCCACATTCTGAAAGTGAACGATCTGCGCGGTCAGAGCCAAAATATCTCCGTTACCGAAGTTCACGCTCGCCACATTCTGCTGAAGCCGTCACCGATCATGACTGACGATCAGGCGCGTGCGAAGCTGCAACAGATTGCGGCAGATATTAAGAGCGGTAAAACCTCGTTTGCGAAGGCAGCAAAAGAGTTCTCTCAGGATCCTGGCTCTGCTAACCAGGGTGGCGATCTGGGCTGGGCAGCGGCGGATATTTACGATCCTGCCTTCCGTGACGCGTTGATGAAGCTGAACAAAGGCCAGATCAGCGCGCCGGTACACTCTTCGTTTGGCTGGCATCTGATCGAGCTGATGGACACTCGTAACGTTGATAAAACGGATGCAGCACAGAAAGACAGAGCCTACCGCATGCTGTTTAACCGTAAGTTTTCTGAAGAAGCAGCCACCTGGATGCAGGAACAACGCGCCAGTGCTTACGTGAAAGTGCTGAGCAACTAATGAAACAGCATCGTGTTGTTATCACGCCCGGCGAACCCGCCGGGATTGGGCCTGACCTCGTTGTCCAGCTTGCCCAGCGCAGCTGGCCAGTAGAACTGGTTGTCTGCGCCGATGCAACACTGTTACAAGACCGGGCAGCGCTGCTCGGTCTGCCTTTAACGCTCATCCCTTACGTTGAAGGCCAACAGCCTGCACCGCAGCAAGCCGGTACCCTCACCCTTCTTTCTGTTCCCCTTCGTACGCCGGTCATTCCTGGCCAGCTCAGCACGGAAAACGGCCACTATGTCGTTGAAACCCTTGCGCGCGCCTGCGACGGTTGCCTGAAGGGCGAATTTGCCGCCCTGATTACCGGCCCCGTCCACAAAGGCGTCATCAACGAAGCGGGTATACCGTTTACCGGGCATACGGAGTTCTTTGAAGAGCGCTCGCACAGTCCGAAAGTGGTGATGATGCTGGCGACGGAAGAAATGCGCGTTGCGCTGGTGACCACCCATCTGCCGATCAAAGCGATTCCGGATGCGATCACGCCTGAACTCCTGCGCGAGATCATCGGGATTTTGCATCACGATCTGCAGACAAAATTTGGGATCCCGCAGCCGCATGTGCTGATCTGCGGCCTGAATCCGCACGCCGGCGAAGGCGGGCACATGGGTACCGAAGAGATCGACACCATCATTCCGGTACTCAACGAAATGCGGGCGAAGGGGATGAATCTCAGCGGTCCGCTGCCTGCTGATACCCTTTTCCAGCCGAAATACCTGGATAATGCCGACGCCGTGCTCGCGATGTACCACGATCAGGGCCTGCCCGTGCTAAAATACCAGGGCTTTGGCCGCGGCGTGAATATCACCCTCGGTTTACCCTTTATTCGAACGTCCGTTGACCACGGTACTGCGCTGGATCTGGCAGGCCAGGGGAAGGCGGATGTCGGCAGTTTTATTACGGCGCTTAATCTCGCCATCAAAATGATTGTTAATACTCAATGACTAATCGAGTCCATCAGGGCCACTTAGCCCGTAAACGTTTCGGGCAAAACTTCCTAAACGATCAGTTCGTGATCGAAAGCATTGTCTCGGCTATTAATCCGCAAAAAGGCCAGGCGATGGTCGAAATCGGCCCGGGTCTTGCCGCGCTGACCGAGCCGGTAGGCGAACGCCTCGACGAACTGACCGTCATCGAACTGGACCGCGATCTGGCCGCACGCCTGCAAACGCACCCGTTCCTCGGGCCGAAGCTGACCATCTATCAGCAGGACGCCATGACCATGAACTTCGGCGAACTGTCAGAAAAAATGGGTCAGCCGCTGCGCGTATTCGGCAACCTGCCGTATAACATCTCCACGCCGCTCATGTTCCACCTCTTTAGCTATACTGATGCCATTGCCGACATGCACTTCATGTTGCAAAAAGAGGTGGTTAACCGCCTGGTTGCAGGCCCGAACAGTAAAGCGTATGGTCGTTTAAGCGTGATGGCGCAATATTACTGCAACGTGATCCCGGTACTCGAAGTACCGCCGTCAGCGTTCACACCACCACCGAAAGTGGATTCAGCGGTTGTGCGCCTTGTGCCGCACAAAACGAAACCGTACCCGGTAAAAGATCTGCGTGTACTGAGCCGCATCACCACTGAAGCCTTTAACCAGCGTCGTAAAACGATCCGTAACAGCCTCAGCAATTCCTTCACCGTTGAGGTGTTAGCTGAGCTTGGGATCGACCCGGCAATGCGTGCGGAGAACATCTCCGTAGAGCAGTACTGCAAGCTGGCTAATTACATCAGCGAAAATGCGCCGCCGAAGGAGAGTTAAGCCATGATTGATTCGCCCCGCGTATGTGTCCATGTACAAAGCGTTTATGTTGAATCACAGTCCTCACCGGATGAAGAACGTTTTGTCTTTGCTTACACCGTGACCATTCGCAATCTGGGGCGGACGCCCGTGCAGCTGCGCGGACGCTACTGGCTTATCACCAACGGCAATGGCCGCGAAATCGAAGTCCAGGGGGAAGGTGTGGTCGGTGAACAGCCTCATATCGCCCCTGGCGAAGAGTACCAGTACACCAGCGGCGCGGTGATTGAAACGCCGATGGGTACCATGCAAGGCCATTATGAAATGGTCGACGTCGATGGCAATGATTTCCGCGTTGCCATTCCTGTGTTCCGTCTCGCCGTAACCACACTCATTCATTAATCTAATGTCTACATATCTGATTGGCGACGTTCACGGTTGCTACGATGAACTGATCGCATTATTAAAACAGGTCGACTTTACGCCAGGACAGGACACACTCTGGCTGACGGGCGATTTAGTCGCGCGTGGCCCCGGCTCCCTTGAAGTATTACGTTTCGTCAAATCGCTAGGCGACAACGTGCGCATGGTGCTGGGCAATCACGATCTGCATCTGCTGGCGGTGTTCGCCGGGATCAGCCGCAACAAGCCTAAAGATCGCCTCACCCCGCTGCTGGATGCGCCAGATGCCGACGATCTGATTAACTGGCTGCGCCGTCAGCCGCTGCTGCAGGTCGACGAAGAGAAAAAGCTGGTCATGGCGCATGCCGGGATCACGCCACAATGGGATCTTGAGACGGCGAAAACCTGTGCGCGCGACGTTGAGGCGGTGCTGGCGAGCGACTCCTATCCTTTCTTCCTCGATGCCATGTACGGCGATATGCCGAACCACTGGAGCGAGGATCTCAGCGGTCTGGCGCGTCTGCGCTTTATTACCAACGCCTTCACCCGCATGCGTTTCTGCTTCCCGAACGGACAGCTGGACATGTATTCCAAAGAGACGCCGGAGAGCGCGCCCGCTCCGCTAAAACCGTGGTTTGCCATTCCGGGGCCGGTGACAAGTGAGTACAACGTGGTATTTGGTCACTGGGCTGCACTGGAAGGAAAAGGAACGCCGGAAGGGATCTACGGTCTGGATACCGGATGCTGCTGGGGCGGAGAGTTAACCTGCTTACGCTGGGAAGATAAAACTTACTTTGTTCAGCCGTCCAACCGACAGCTGGACTTAGGGGAAGACGAGGCGGTTGCCTCCTGATATGCACTTCCCTCTCCCGGCCGGGAGAGGGAAAAAATCACTTAACGACGTTCCAGAATCTCGAAGCAGTAGCTGTGGGAGTTCTGTGCATCCGCGTCGTGGAATTCACTGAATACCGATTCCCACTCGTCCGGATCGTAGTCAGGGAAATGGGTATCCCCTTCCACTTCCGCATCAATGTGGGTCAGATACAGCTTCTGCGCTTTTGGCAGGAACTGCTCGTACACGCGCCCGCCGCCAATCACCATGATCTCTTCGGCATTGCCGCATGCAGCAATCGCCTCGTCGACTGATTTTACCCATTCGACGCGATCGTCAGTGCCCGGCTGGCTGCTGATAACGATATTTTTACGGCCCGGCAATGGACGACCAATCGACTCCCAGGTCAGGCGGCCCATCACTACCGGCTTGTTTAACGTAGTACGTTTAAACCATGCGAGATCGGCAGGCAGGTTCCACGGCATGGCATTTTCCATACCGATAACGCGGTCCACCGCCAGCGCTGCAATCAGACTGATCATTGAAAATTTCCCGGATGCAAAAAATTGCCGCCACTATACGGAAAGCTTAATCTTTCGTCGACTGGCGGCAGGGTAAAGATAAAGAAATTTTTTATTATTGCTGGCAACTCCACTTCACGCGGAAGGTTTACTCTCCGGTTCGTCAGCCGGATCCCCGGTATGCTTGCCCTCTTCCGTTCCCTGCCAGCCGTGACGCTGGATCAGCGACAGGTGATTACGGTCCTCGTTAATGATTTCCGTCAGCATCGCGCTGGTGCGTTTAAACACCGCCGCACGCTCGGTGGCCGTACTCCCGGCCATCGCCGCCATCTCTTCCACCATCTCAGTATTAAAGCGGCGGAACAGGTCCGCACGCTCGCGCGCTTCGTACGCGCCGAGCCCCAGATTTTCCAGCGCCATGCGGCCAGACTTCAGCGCGCCTTCAAAGGTTTCACGCTCCGGTGCTTCTACCCCCGCCTGCCGCAGCCGGATATAGTGATCCACATCGCGGGCGCGGGAAATGATGGTCAGATTCGGGAAATGTTCTTTCGCCATTTCCACCATCTGCATGCTGGTCTCCGGATCGTCAATGGCGTTAATCAACACCTCCGCTTTTGCCGCCCCGGCAGATTCCAGCAGATCGACGCGGGTTGCATCGCCGTAAAACACCTTCATATCAAATTTTCGCAGGGTATCGACATGGTCGGGGTCGTGATCGAGGATAACCATTGTCACCCCGCTGGACAGCAGCAGACGGCCAACGATCTGCCCGTAGCGGCCAAATCCGGCAATAATGACGCGCGGCTGCTCTTCGTCAATTTCATCGGCTTCGCGCTCCTGCTCGCTACCCGATTTTTCCAGACGCGTCAGCACCACCAGCAGAATAGGCGTCGCGGCCATCGACAGCGCGACCGCGAGCGTCAGCGCTTTCGCCCATTCTGGGTCGAGGACGTTTGCCATCTGTGCTGCGCCAAAGACCACAAACGCAAATTCGCTCCCCTGCCCCAGCAGAACCGCAAACCAGTTGCGCTGCTTATTCGGCACCTTCAGCGGACGCGCAATCAGCCACAGCATCGCCATTTTAATGATCAGGAAGCCGACCAGCAGGACGACGATCCGCAGCGGATGCGTCACCAGCGTGCCGAAGTCGACGGACATCCCCACGCCGATGAAAAACAGCCCCAGCAGCAAGCCTTTAAACGGCTCGATATCGCTTTCCAGCGCGTGACGGTATTCAGAACTCGCCAGCAGAACGCCCGCCAGGAAGGCCCCCATCGCCATCGACAGCCCGGCCTCCTCCAACAGCAGACCGAAGCCAAACACCAGGAAGAGCGCCACGGCGCTGAACACTTCGCGAAGGCCCGAGCGGGCAACGAACCGCAGCAGCGGACGGGTGACGTAGCGACCAAGCAGCACCACCAGCGCCAGCGCCCCCACCACTTTTAATGCCGACAGCGCAAACGCCCCCAGCGTCGTGGCGGAGCCGCTGGCCGCCAGCAGTGGGATCATCGCCACCAGCGGGATAGCGGCAATGTCCTGGAACAGCAGCACCGAGAACGCGCTGCGTCCCATCTGGGAGACCGTCAGATTGCGCTCGTTCATGGCCTGCATGGCAATGGCGGTCGAGGAGAGCGCCAGCGTCATGCCGATAAGCTCTGCCACTTTCCAGTCCATGCCCAGCAGGATGCAGAACCCACCCAGCAGCAGGCCGCAGGCCACCATCTGCAGCGCCCCGCCGCCAAACACCGAGGCGCGAAGCTTCCACAGGCGCTGCGGATCGAGTTCCAGACCAATCACAAAGAGCATCAGCACAACGCCGATTTCAGCGAAATGGAGGATTGCCTCTGCATCCGTCACCAGTCGAAAACCCCACGGCCCAATGACGCAGCCCGCAATCAGATAGCCGAGAACAGAGCCCAGTCCCAGGCGAACCGCCACGGGTACAATCAGCGCCGCCGCGCCGAGGTAAATCAGCGCCTGTATCAGCGTATGGCTATCCATGGTGCACCTCCTGCCACTCAAGTAAGCGTTGTTTATAATGGCGCGCCTGCGCCTGCAGCGTTTCATCGTCGCAGACAAAGGTGCAGTGCATCGCAAAAGGCGGGAGCCAGTTCAGCCCGCAATAAAGTGCGGTCGCCTGCAGCGGCTGTGCCAGAACCTCAAACCCCGGGAAGGAACCAATATCAAAGTGGCTTTCCCCTCCACCCGTGGTGACCGCCCACATCAGGCTTTTCCCTTTTAGCGCATGGCCGTTGTGGCCATACGCCCAGCCGTGGGAGAAGACTTTATCAATCCACAATTTCAGGAGTGGAGGCGTGCTGTACCACTGCATGGGATGCTGCCAGACGATCAGATCGGCACGGGAGAGCGCCTCCTGTTCGGCGGCAATATCGATGTTGAAATCGGGATAGAGTTGATAGAGGGAACGTATCTCGACGTTTTCAAGCGTCCTTACCTGCTCAAGCATCCGCTTATTCGCATGCGAGTGCTGCGGATAGGGGTGCGCATAAATTATGAGTATCATCAAATGGCCTGTCTTCTTCTCTTCTTGTAGCAGTGAGTGTAGACAGTTAACCCGCCCGGTGAAAGGGGCGTAGCAGCCATGAAAAGGAAAGCGCAGCTATTGGTAATCATCATTCGTTGGACGATTTTTCCTCTCCAAAAAATCCAGGATGTGAATACCTCACTTCAGGTAATGACTCCAACTTATTGATAGTGTTTTATGTTCAGATAATGCCCGATGACTTTGTCATGCAGCTCCACCGATTTTGAGAACGACAGCGACTTCCGTCCCAGCCTTGCCAGA
>NZ_VDAF01000080.1:0-583 GCF_019584525.1 Enterobacter sp. EC_50
CACCTTTAGGTGGTGTCGGGGCCTTACATGCTATAAGAGTGAAAGAGAGTGCAATGCCAGTCAACACAGGCCATAACTTCATAATAAATCCTGTACTTTTGATAGTTGAGAGTAAGTATGAAAGATAGATGATTACGACCGATCACTTAAAGAACTTTCATACTATATTAGGAATAGTCCATAACAGAAAAATAGTCAGTGATGACGCCAGAAAGGCAATTTATTCCGTGCACTACACAGTTTATGTGTTAATGAATTAGTCAAGGGGGAGAATATGATAAAAAAACCTGTGATTGGAATCAGCGGTTGTTTGGCCGGTTCTGCTGTTCGTTTTGATGGTGGTCACAAAAGAGCTGACTTTTTAATGGACAAATTAGTGGAATGGGTAACATTCAGACCAGTATGTCCGGAAATGGCTATAGGGCTGCCAGTTCCGCGTCCTGCTCTACGTCTTGTGCGCTCGATGCAAGGAAATATACGGATGTGTTTCAGCCACGACCAGAATGAGGATGTGACAGAGAGAATGACAGAGTTTAGTCGTTCTTATATGGACAAATTAAAGGATGTATCGGGGTTTGTGGTT
>NZ_VDAF01000081.1:0-511 GCF_019584525.1 Enterobacter sp. EC_50
GGCTGGCGGGGATGCTCCATAAGTATCAACATGCGTTGACCGATAGTTAAGTCAAAACCGACGCCAAAAGCGTCGGTTTTTTCATGGCTATACTTAGCGATGCACGGCAGAACTCGCCGCGAAACGTGACGGTGGCAACAGATGAATATTTATACCTTTGATTTTGATGAGATTGAGAGTCAGGAGGATTTTTATCGTGACTTTAGCCAAACCTTTGGTCTGGCGAAAGATAAGGTACGCGATCTCGACTCACTATGGGATGTGTTAATGAACGATGTCCTGCCGCTACCACTTGAGATTGAATTTGTTCATCTGGGAGAGAAAACGCGTCGCCGTTTTGGCGCGTTAATATTGCTGTTTGATGAGGCAGAGGAAGAGCTGGAAGGGCATTTGCGTTTTAATGTTCGTCATTAGCGCAAAAAAAAGCCCCCGAACCGGGGGCAATATCGTCGGACAAGACGATGAGGGTTTATTTGTACAGTTCAGCCGTAGCGTGCCAGGTGTCACCGCT
>NZ_VDAF01000082.1:0-500 GCF_019584525.1 Enterobacter sp. EC_50
CACAGTCAAACTTGCTGCATTAAAAAAACATAAAAGCCAGGAACGACGTGATTATATGCGTCATGATCGCCTGCGTGCAGTTGCACAATTTCGCGGGCAACAGGTCAATAGCGATCTGGGTGAAGGCTTTGTAATTCATAAAATGATTCTTTGAGCAAATTGCATGAAAACCTGGATATTTATCTGTATGTCCATAGCAATGTTGCTATGGTTTTTAAGTACGCTAAGACGTAAACCCAGTCAAAAGAAAGGCTGTATTGACGCCATTATACCTGCGTATAACGAAGGCCCGTGTCTGGCGCAGTCACTGGATAATCTACTGCGTAACCCTTATTTTTGCCGGGTAATTTGCGTTAACGACGGCTCCACGGACAATACCGAAGCGGTCATGGCGGAAGTCAAACGCAAATGGGGCGACCGCTTTGTTGCCGTCACGCAAAAAAATACCGGTAAAGGTGGTGCGCTGATGAATGGCCTCAATTATGCCACCTGCGACCAGG
>NZ_VDAF01000083.1:0-492 GCF_019584525.1 Enterobacter sp. EC_50
GTTGAGCACGGTATTGGCGCTGATTAACAAACGCAATAGATAATGTTTTACCGGAACTGCTCGGTTCATCAATGTTGTAGTTGATTTTGTCATGCACCATACAGGTGGAGAAGGTGTTAAGTGATGTCGCCACCAAATCACCCACGCCTATCGCGTAAGAGAGCTGATACGGGGAACTCCAGCTGTTACAACTTTTATTTACCATATTAATGTCAATATCGCGTGGATTGAGCAAAATACGCGATTTGCTCATCGGAAGACGTGTATCAAGACTTGAAAACGCGACCAGTGCTACACAGATACCTAACGACAACAGGAAAAAAAACCATACCCAAAAGGTAGTGAATCGTTTGCTTTTAACTGGGGATTGTTCAGGTGGCGTTGCGGTGTTTTGAATGTTAAGACTGTGGGAGGGAGAATCTGTGGCAGGAACCGCCTCTGGTATAGGGGGAGGCGAAGATAGCATTATTTCCTCTCCCTCTTCTTCGCTGT
>NZ_VDAF01000084.1:0-480 GCF_019584525.1 Enterobacter sp. EC_50
GTTCCACCAACGCATCCAGCACCTGTTCCGCCACTACAGGCTGAGGTTCAATCTGCCAGTGCGCCAGGGTACAACCGCTGAAATCCTGCGCCGCCAGCCAGCTTGCTATTGCGGCATTCTCCTGATTTATTGTCACAATTGCGATATTCATGGCTGCATCCTTTGGCGTAAATAGTCCTGCCATAGCTTTTGAGCTTTTTCTGCTACCGTTTGCCCATCAATCAGCGTCGCTCCGCGTCGTTGCTCTGCTCTTGCCAGTTGCAGACACTGCATCGCTGGCATTTCGGCAGCAACAGTTTTACGGATAATTTCTGCTTTCCCCGCAGCCATTCGCTGGCGCATTCCCGGTACTGGCAAGGCCACTTCACCGCACTGACGCACGGCAATCACCGCAGGCAAGCGACCCCGGCAACAACGCAACCCATGTTCAGTACGCTGTTCGAGGGTGATAAACAGCGCGTCGAGAGTGAAACGCTCCAC
>NZ_VDAF01000085.1:0-479 GCF_019584525.1 Enterobacter sp. EC_50
GAGAAATCCTCCCTCACCCTTGTTCCTTTACTTTAGGTTGAAAAAAAATCAGCGTCAAGAAGGTTTCATTAACACATATCCCTGGCCCAAAAAGCCGGGGATTTTTTATATCTGCGTTCCGCTAAAAGGTGCAAATGCTCAGGACGTTGCAGCGTTTTGCGTGACCGCTCGGGGAAGGCAAAATTGCCTCTGGGAAAGCATTGCGCGGGGTCCGGCGCTCATCAACAATCGGGGGGCAGCAAGGGGCTGAAACGGGAAAGCCCCTCCCGAGGAAGGGGCCATAAATAAGGAAAGGGTCATGATGAAGATACTCATCATCGTGGTGCTCTTAGTGATTAGCTACCCAGCATACTAAGACTACCAGGGCGGGGGAAACCCCACTTAACCCTCACTCCTGAAAGTATGCCTTCACGGTCAGATTGTCAATCCGCAGGCTTTGCAGTCTGCGATCCTGCCAGCAAATATTCTTTGCGAGGCGT
>NZ_VDAF01000086.1:0-451 GCF_019584525.1 Enterobacter sp. EC_50
GTTTAATCAGACTCGTGGCGGCAATGCACCTGGATAATGCCGTGCAATAATATCATTCAGTTTTTCAACAAGGTCAGAACGCTTAAAGACAATGTGTACGGTCCCTTTCTGGTAGCCACGCACCGTAAAATATTCCCCTTCTAACAGCTTACCGACATTGTCGCCGTTCCCGAGAAATTCACCATACTGCGCCCCGATGCTGTTCCTGAAGTCAGGAACGTTGCGCCCCTCCAGCAGATAAAACGGACGTACCAGGTCATCCAGTGCCTCCCGTCCGCTGCAGTCCAGCGTCACACGCCCGTTACTCCAGCGGTACAGCAGGTTTTCAATAATGATTTTCTTACCCAGACGGCAGGGATTATTGGTTCTGTAATCCCATGACAATTTCCGGTAGACATCAATCAGCCCCTGTTCAAACGTCTGCATCTTGCTGGCATTAAGATGGCGGAAT
>NZ_VDAF01000087.1:0-426 GCF_019584525.1 Enterobacter sp. EC_50
TTTTTATTTTTCAGAATCAGTTGCATAATTTTGAACTGATTATGTGAAAAGCATAATTGTGAATTCTTATGGGGCAAGTGTTTACCATAAGTAATCTCAAGAAGATTTTTGATACTTTCTTTGCGGCTAACAAAATAAATTGGCGCTTTAGCTTTTAGTTTACTGATGTGATAAGTTGCCAAAACAATAATTCTCTCGGCATCTAATTTCTCCAGAAATTTAATCGCTTCTTCATCAAGGATATGATTGTGATAGGTATCAATGATAACCTTGAAGGGTTTATTGCCTACTTTTTTGATCTCTGACAGGGAATTGATTTTTATCATTTCGTGATTATCTTTCAACTGCCAAAAGCCCTGTAAAAGAAAAGAATCTTTCGTCATGAGAAAAATCATAACTTGCTCCTTAGCCGTTATCGTTTCGAAT
>NZ_VDAF01000088.1:0-419 GCF_019584525.1 Enterobacter sp. EC_50
CCTGGCACGGCTGGGACGGAAGTCGCTGTCGTTCTCAAAATCGGTGGAGCTGCATGACAAAGTCATCGGGCATTATCTGAACATAAAACACTATCAATAAGTTGGAGTCATTACCGCCTCTTTCTCTATCGTCCATTTCAGCGCTCCTTTTTTGGTTCCCAGACCAGGGAAAATTCATGAACATGCCCGTATTTACAGGCTTCGTAGTGTAGCAGGTTCTCAAATTTTGAACTTTATGAGTTAGCGCTATCACACAACAATCAATTATCCGATGATCGATTTGTAGATCATTTTCAGTGTTTTCTAATACCTCCATAGACAAATTGGAGGTCCAACGATGAGTAACCAGCACCCATTTATGCATTTCGATGCCATCCCAGATTATCGCCAACAAGGTAAAGTCGAGCACAAGTTAACTG
>NZ_VDAF01000089.1:0-418 GCF_019584525.1 Enterobacter sp. EC_50
GCTGTACCATTGCGGAAAGTCCCTGACGAATCTGCCCATCAGAGAGATTTTGCGGATGTGAGGATAACTCACGGGCGAGGAAATCGAGCTGGCGCGCGGTGACTTCCACATTAGGGACATTTGGCACCGTGCCGTTACGAATACGGCGCATAAAACGGGCATCACGCAAGCGCAGCACCGGCATTAAACGCACCAGATGGCGTGCCTGATCGTTAATATCCTCGACATCAATCGGATGTCCGTCTTTATCGAGAAAACTGCGCAGTGTCATCACGCTGCCGTCTTCCGCACTCTCCCCTTCCAGACGATAAAAAATACGGTGATAGCCATCGGTGCATGGCGTCCAGCACGCTTCCAGCGGCCGATAACGGCGAACCCGATGTCGGCCTGGCAGCGATTCGCGGAAGGTCAAAATAAT
>NZ_VDAF01000009.1:0-169856 GCF_019584525.1 Enterobacter sp. EC_50
GTACCTGCATGGCAGGCACGGATAAAATCAAGGCGTTGCATAGGTCGGGTCTCAGTCCAGGGCATAGCGAGTCTCCTCTTCTATGCCAGTTATAACTGTTACCCATGTATCCGGTCTAAAGTGTTACCCATGTTTCCGGTTCATACCCTGCGCTTACCCGGCCTACACTCCCTTTTACCCCCAAAAAAACTCCTCCCCCGTCCTCCTCCCCCAATAAATCCCATCATGGTGAGCTATCCTTAACCACCCTGTGGCAAGGTGACGTCAATTTCATCAGAGGGGATTCGTGATGTTAAACGCCTGGCACCTTCCGGTTGCCCCATTTGTTAAGCAAAACAAAGACAACCTTGTGATTACGCTCTGGCTGGCGGGGGAAAACCAGCCCGATCGCGTGACGCTCCGCGCCGAAATCGATAACGAAGAGACCGGGTTGAAAATGCACAAGCTGCGCAGCCAGCCGCAGCCGGGGATCACCGCCTGGCGGGCGAATATCGACCTGAACAGCGGACAGCCGCGCCGCCGCTACAGCTTTAAGCTTTTGTGGAACAACCGTCAGCTGTGGTTTACCCCGCAGGGGTTTAGCCGTTTCCCGCCTGCACGGCTGGAGCAGTTTGCGGTCGATTATCCGGATAACGGCCCGCAGTGGGTTAACGATCAGGTCTTTTACCAGATTTTCCCGGACCGTTTTGCGCGCAGCGAAAAGCGCACTGCCGACCAGGATAAGATCTATTACCACCATGCCGCGGGCCACGACATTATCCTGAAAGCGTGGGATGAGCCGTTAACCGCGCAGGCGGGCGGCTCGACCTTCTACGGCGGCGATCTCGACGGTATCAGCGAAAAGCTGCCGTACCTGAAAAAACTGGGCGTGACGGCGCTGTACCTCAACCCGGTGTTTAAAGCCCCGAGCGTACACAAATACGATACCGAAGATTATCGCCACGTTGATGAGCAGTTTGGCGGCGACGAGGCGCTGCTGCGCTTGCGTAAGAATACTCAAAAAGAGGGGATGCGCCTGATCCTGGACGGCGTGTTCAACCACAGCGGCGATTCGCATGCGTGGTTTGATCGGCATAACCAGTCGATGGGCGGGGCATGTCATAACCCGGATTCGCCGCAGCGCGACTGGTACAGCTTTAACGAGGAGGGCCGCGCGCTGGACTGGCTGGGCTACCCGAGCCTGCCGAAGCTGGATTTCCAGTCGCCAACGCTCGTTAATGAAATCTACGGCGGCGAAGACAGCATCGTCCGACATTGGCTGAAGGCGCCGTGGAATATGGACGGCTGGCGTCTGGACGTGGTGCATATGCTCGGCGAAGCGGGCGGGGCGCGGAACAATCTTCAGCACGTCGCCGGCATAACGCGCTCGGCAAAAGCCGCACAGCCGGAAGCGTTCGTTTTTGGCGAGCACTTTGGTGACGCGCGCCAGTGGCTGCAGAATGATGCGGAAGATGCGGCGATGAACTATCGCGGCTTTACCTTCCCGCTGTGGGGATTCCTCGCCAACACCGATATCTCCTACGATCCAAATCATATCGACGCGGAAACCTGCATGGCGTGGATGGAGAACTACCGCGCCGGGCTGTCGCATCAGCAGCAGCTGCGGATGTTTAACCAGCTCGATAGCCACGATACCGCGCGTTTTAAATCCCTGCTGGGCAAGGATGTCGCGCGTCTGCCGCTGGCGGTCACCTGGCTCTTCACCTGGCCGGGCGTGCCGTGCATCTACTACGGAGACGAGGTGGGGCTGGACGGCAACAACGATCCGTTCTGCCGCAAAACCTTCCCGTGGGCACCAGAGAAACAGGACAAAGTGCTGTTCAGCCTGTATCAGCGGCTGGCGAAGCTGCGTAAGCAGAGTCTTGCCCTGCGCTACGGCGGCTGCCAGGCGGTATACGCTCATGATAACGTCGTGGTCTTTGCCCGCGTTTATAACCAGCAGCGCGTGCTGGTGGCGATTAACCGGGGCGAGGCCTGCGAAGTGGTGTTGGATGATTCACCGCTGCTGAATGTCGCTGCGTGGAAGAGTAAAGAGGGCAAGGCGACAATACAGGACGGCGTGCTGGCGCTGCCTGCAATATCCGCGACGATCTGGTTCGGCAGCTAATACGCTATTGTTTCCACCTTTTAAGATGGCGCAAATGCAACGATTTGTGTCAATCTTAACGGATCGTTTACGGTGAAGGTGGAAACATGGACGAGCTTTACATCCTTGGCTGTTTATTCCTGGTTTTTGCGCTGCTGGTTGCGCCCGTGCTTGCGGTTATCGGGTTTAATCGCAGTACGGCGGCGCAGCAGGAGATCGCCCGGCTACGCCATCGCATAGAGGCGCTTGAGCAGCGCGGCGTGCCTGAGAACGCGTCGGAACCGGTGCAGACCGCCGCGCCGGAGGCAATTACCGCGCCAGTGGTGGAGGACGCTCCCGCGCCTGTCGACCCCTGGCGACCCGATATTCCCGCAGCGGTGGCAGAACCCGCTTCTTCCCAGGCCCCGACCCCTGCGGCAAAACAGCCTTCAGCCTTTGGCGGCATCCTGACGTCGCTGGCGCGCTGGTTCATGCAGGGCAATCCGCTGGCGAAGCTGGGCATTCTGCTGCTCTTCCTCGGCCTCTCTTTCCTGCTGCGCTATACCGTCGAACATTCCCTGTTCCCGCTTGAGCTGCGCCTCGTGGCAGCGGCGCTGTTTGCCGTTGTTCTGCTGGCGATTGGGTGGCGGCTGCGGCACAGGCAGCGGGTCTATGCGCTGATCCTCCAGGGCGGGGCGACCGGCGTGCTCTACCTGACGGTGTTTGGCGCCTTCCGGCTCTGGCAAATGCTGCCGATGACGCTGGCTTTTGCGCTGCTGGTGGTGATCTGCGCGGCGAGCGTCGGGCTGGCGGTGCTGCAGAAGGCCCTGAGCCTGGCCATGCTGGCGAGCCTCGGCGGGTATCTTGCGCCACTGCTGTTGTCTACCGGGGGCGGCAGCTTTGTCGCGCTGTTCTCTTTCTATCTCCTGTTGTCTATCGGCATTCTTGCTATCAGCATCTGGCAGCACTGGCGCGAGCTGAACCTGCTCGGGCTGCTGTTCACGTTCGGCGTGGGCGGCCTGTGGGGGCTGAGTGATTACCAGCCTGAAGACTATTGGATCTGCCAGCTGTTCCTGATTGCCAATACGCTGATCTTCGGCGTGCTGAGTGTGGCGCTGTCGCTGCGGGCGCAGGAAAAAGGGAAGCAGATCGTTGACGGCGTGCTGCTGTTTGCCCCGCCGCTGATCGGCTTCGGGATGCAGTATGGCATGACCCGACACTGGGAATATGGCCCGGCGCTGAGCGCGCTGGGATACGGCGCATTTTATCTCACCCTCGCGTACCTCGCGCTGCGGCGCTATCCCTCCCTCGGACGGCCGCTGGTCATGGCAGCGCTGGCGATCGGCGGCGGGTTCGCCACGCTCGCCATTCCGCTGGCGCTGTCGGCGCGCTGGACGGCAATGGCCTGGGCGCTGGAGGGACTGGGTATTCTCTGGCTGGGCGTGCAGCAGCACCAGCGGCGCATGAGCTATAGCGGGACGGCGCTGCTGGTGCTGGCCCTCGGCAGCGCGCTGTGGGCGCAAACGGACGGCGTTACGTCGCTGAGCCTGCTCCTTATCTTCGCCATCCTCAGCCTTTGCTGGCTGGCTGCGGCCTGGCTGTGGCGGACTCTTTTTCTGCCGGTCAGCTGGGCGCTGCTGGCAGGCGGGCTGCTGTTCTGGCTGGTAGCGCAGCTGGGTGCGTCGCAGCTTGTACTCACGAAAGAATTACCGGTTCTGGCGGGCGTGCTGGCGCTGACGGCGGCGTCGGCCTGGGGCTGGCGGCAGGTGGCCGCTCAACTGGCGTGGCGAGAGCTGGACGCCAGCAAATGGCTGCTGTGGCCGGTTATGCTGCTGATGGTGGGGTATCAGATCTGGCATCAGCAGATCGTTGCCGCCGGCTGGTCAAACCTGGCCTGGTGCGTTGCGCTTCCTGCCGCGCTGATGCTGTTGCGGCGCGATGGTGAAAGGGTTCTGCCGCGTATCGCGATGGGGCTACACCTGTCGCTGTGCTGGATAATTTTACTGGCGCTGGCCGCCGAGCTTTACTGGTTTGCCCGGTCTCTGCCGTGGGGCATGGCGGCCTGGGGCAGCGGATTAGCGATGGCCGCAGGCGGCGGGGTGATTATGGCGCTCTCTGCTGCGGTACGGCGTCGCGCGTGGCCGTTCCGGGAATGGCCTGCGCTCTATGCGTGTCTGGCTCCGATCCCTGCCGTCGTGGCGCTGCTGGTATTGCTGGTGGTGACCAATTTCCAGGACGGCGTGGTCTATCGCCAGACCTGGCTCCCGCTGGTAAACCCGCTTGAGGAAGGCGCAGCGTTCGCGTTGCTGGGGCTGGTGGTCTTTTATCGGGCGGTGGACCGCTACTACCCGGCATTGCTTGCGCAAGCGCGTCCGTGGCCGACCGTCGCGCTCATGGCGTTTGGCTTCTGGTGGCTGAACGGTGCGCTGATGCGCGCCCTGGCCTGGTACGGCGACGTGGCCTGGAATATGGCATCGCTGTGGGATTCGCGGCTTATCCAGACCAGCTTTGCCCTGTTCTGGATGCTGAGTGCGCTGGTGGTCATGATCCATGCCACCCGTCGGGCTTCCCGGCAGGAGTGGCTCTGCGGGGCCGCGCTGCTGGGTGTGGTGATGGTTAAGCTGATGCTGGTGGACAGCGCGGGCGGAGGCGGTCTGGCGCGCGCGGTGGCGTTTATCGGCGTGGCGATACTGGTGCTGATCGTGGGCTATTTCTCACCGCTACCGCCAAAAACAGGAGATGAAAAATGAAATGGATGAAAGCGGTAGCGAGTACCGCGCTGCTGGCGCTTTCCGGGCCGGCGTTCTGTAACGAAGTACCAACGGAATCGCCACGGGACTACGCCTTTGGTCGTTCACTCGACACGTCCGTTCCTTCCCGGTGGTATCGAGTGATGCTGCCGCTTGCCGTCTATGAGCAGAGCACATCCGCGGATCTGCATGATGTTCGCGTCTTTAACCAGTCGGGTGAGCCGGTTCCCTTTAGCCTGATCGCCGCGACGCGCCCGCAGGCCACAGCGCAATCCACGGCGCTGCGCCTCTTTCCGCTGGATGCCTCGCCGCTCGCGGCTGCCTCAGACGCCGGTGACAGCGATAAGATCCTGCTCCGTTCCCGAAACGGCGTTGAGATTGTGCTGGAGGGGCAAAAAGCCGCCGCAGCCGGGCAACATTACCTGCTGAGCTTGCCGGAGCAGACGACGGGTGAGCTGGCCATATCCCAGCTGCAGCTGCTCTGGAATACCCCGCAGACGCCGTGGCAGGGAACGGCGTCGGTCTATTACAGCGAGGATCTTAAGCGCTGGTATACCCTTCGCGAAGATATGCCGCTGCTGGACGTCGCCAGCGGCCAGGATCGCCTTAAGCTCGATCGGATCGATATCGACACGGTTTTATCTCCCGAGGCGAATCGCTATCTCATGGTGGTGCTGAATACGCAGAGCCAGGGGGTAACGTTGACCGGCGTAAGCGCAATCAGCGCACCTGCGCAGGCGGCCCCGGAAGAGATCAATCTTGAGGGGGAAGGGGAGCAGCTATCGACAACCGAAGCGCAGTGGCGCTGGACGCGTCCGCAGCCGCTGAGCGCTGTCAGCATCTCGCTGAACGGCGATGGCGTCCTTCCCGTGGAGATCGCCTGGCGGCGTACGGAAAAAGACACATGGCATCCCCTGAAAAAAGAGGTGATTTACCGCCTGGAGGGGAAAACATCCGGACCGGTTTCGCTAAACGGGGACCTGGTGCAGGCAGTGAAAATCACGACGCTGAATGCGCGTCTGCCAGAATACCTGCCGAGCGTCACGGGGCATCGCGACCGCTATGACCTGGTGTTCAACGCGCAGGGTAAAGCGCCGTACGTGCTCGCCTGGGGCAACGGCGCCGCAAAGCCTGCACAGGTGGAACCTGACATGCTGATCCCAGCCGATCTGCGCAAGACCTATGATATGGCGAACCTGCCGCAGGCCGATATTCTGGATGATGTCGCGTTGGGCGGTGAGGGGCGGCTAAACGCCACCTCTGCAGGCGAGCGGGCGAGCTGGATGAACGCCCTGCTGGTGTGGGGCGTGCTGATCGCGGGCGTGCTCCTGCTGGCGGGCATGGCCTGGCGCATCTGGCGGGAAACGCAGCGCAAGGCATAAAAAAAGGCCCGCATAAGCGGGCCTTTCTCGTAAACCGTGCCGATTACAGGCTGGATACGTTCTCAGACAGGTATTTAGCTACGCCGTCTGGGGAAGCAGCCATACCTTCTTTACCTTTTTCCCACTGAGCCGGGCACACTTCGCCGTGCTCTTCGTGGAACTGCAGCGCGTCAACCATGCGCAGCATTTCGTCGATGTTACGACCCAGCGGCAGATCGTTCACAACCTGGTGACGAACGATGCCGTTCGCGTCGATCAGGAAGGAACCGCGCAGCGCAACGCCAGCGTCCGGATGTTCGATACCGTAAGCCTGCTGGATTTCGCGTTTGATGTCCGCAACCATTGCGTATTTCACCGCACCGATGCCGCCTTTGTCGACAGGGGTGTTACGCCATGCGTTGTGTACAAACTCAGAGTCGAAGGAGACGCCAACCACTTCTACGCCACGCTTCTGGAATTCTTCATAACGTTTGTCGAACGCGATCAGCTCAGACGGGCAAACGAAAGTGAAGTCCATTGGCCAGAAGAACAGAACGGTCGCTTTACCGTTGGTGTGCTGTTTGAAGTTGAAGTTTTCAACGATTTCACCGTTGCCCAGAACTGCTGCAGCTGTAAAATCCGGAGCCGGACGAGTTACCAGAACCATATGATTCTCCTGTAGATACTAAGGTTATTTGGAACGCAACGCGAGCCAGTATAGAGAGTGTTCATGGATAAGACAAAGAGGTGGTGACAATCGTTCCGCCAGCTTTTACCTATCAATACGAATTCTGTCAGAGCTGTTTGTTTTTCGCCTGCGCCATCATGCGCGGGTAAAACTGCCAGAAGCGGGTCTCCAGCGCATCGTAATGTTCATCCAGGTCATACCAGGAATCCCGCAGCGCATCCAGGCGCGGGCGACGGCTCGCCATCCCATTCAACACGTTCTGAATGAAATCCATCTCGCGATAGCGCTCCAGCCAGCGCTCTGACCACAGGTAGTTATTCAGATTTACAAAGCGCGGCGGCGAGTCGGGCAGAATGATCGACACCTGCTGATGGGCATAACGCACAAATTCCGGCAGGGGAAGCTCCGGCGAGAGCTGTGCCCAGTGGCGCGACAGGAAATGGTCCCACATCACATCAAGCGTGATCGGTGCGACGCGGCGCGTTTCCGGCCGAAACCACGCTTTGGCTTCCGTCACTTCCGGCAGCTTATCCGTTAGCACGTCGATGCGGCGGTGCATAAAAATCCCGTCGACAACCTCAGGGGCGTACGCTTCCGCGGGGTTGCCGCGTACGAAATCGGCCAGCAAATTGCCCGAGAGGGAGCTGTCAGCGAGGTGCGCGAGATGCAGGTGAGCGAGAAAATTCATGCGTTTTATTTGTCCGGGGGCGGCTAGTTGTTGCAGCAAAAGGGTGTGAGCACTAGACTATGCCGCCTGTTTTTAAGTCACGAGTATACGTCATGCGCGTCGCCGATTTCTCCTTTGAACTACCTGAATCCCTGATTGCTCACTATCCCATGCCTGAGCGCAGCAGCTGTCGCTTACTGTCACTGGATGGGCCAACGGGCGAGCTGACGCACGGTACTTTCACCGATTTGCTCGACAAGCTCAACCCTGGCGATCTGCTGGTCTTTAACAATACCCGCGTGATCCCGGCGCGCCTGTTCGGCCGTAAGGCCAGCGGCGGCAAGATTGAAGTGCTGGTCGAACGTATGCTCGATGATAAACGTATTCTGGCACATATTCGCGCATCCAAAGCGCCAAAGCCGGGCGCGGAGCTGCTGCTGGGCGATGACGAGAGCATCAAGGCGACCATGACCGCGCGCCACGACGCGCTGTTCGAGGTGGAGTTCAACGACGAGCGCACGGTGCTCGATATTCTGAACGCCATCGGCCACATGCCGCTGCCGCCGTACATTGAGCGTCCTGACGAAGAGGCTGACCGCGAGCTGTACCAGACCGTCTACAGCCAGAAGCCTGGCGCGGTCGCGGCCCCGACGGCAGGCCTGCACTTTGATGAACCGCTGCTGGAAAAACTGCGCGCGAAAGGCATTGAGATGGCGTTTGTAACGCTGCACGTCGGGGCGGGAACCTTCCAGCCGGTGCGCGTGGACAGCATTGAAGACCACATCATGCACTCTGAGTATGCTGAAGTGCCGCAGGATGTCGTGGACGCGGTGCTGGCGGCGAAAGCGCGCGGCAGCCGCGTCGTGGCGGTCGGTACGACGTCTGTGCGCTCGCTGGAGAGCGCCGCGCAGGCCGCGAAAAGCGAGTTGATTGAGCCGTTCTTTGGCGATACGCAGATCTTTATCTACCCGGGTTACCAGTACAAAGTGATTGACGCGCTGGTGACCAACTTCCATCTGCCTGAGTCGACGCTGATTATGCTGGTCTCCGCGTTCGCGGGGTATCAGCATACGATGAATGCCTACAAGTCTGCGGTAGAACAAAAATATCGCTTTTTTAGCTACGGGGACGCGATGTTTATCACGTACAATCCGCAGGCTTTGAATGAGCGTGTCGGGGAATAAGTCCGCGGCACCGTTTTACAACGTTGGACTGTTTTTCTGACGTCGGAGAAAAAATGAAATTTGAACTCGATACCACCGACGGTCGCGCGCGCCGCGGTCGCCTGGTGTTTGATCGCGGCGTGGTGGAAACCCCCGCGTTTATGCCTGTGGGCACGTACGGCACCGTAAAAGGGATGACGCCGGAAGAAGTTGAAGCCACTGGCGCGCAGATTATCCTCGGCAATACCTTCCACCTGTGGCTGCGTCCGGGTCAGGAGATCATGAAGCTCCACGGCGACCTGCACGACTTCATGCAGTGGAAAGGCCCTATCCTGACCGACTCCGGCGGTTTCCAGGTCTTCAGCCTGGGCGATATCCGCAAGATCACCGAGCAGGGCGTTCACTTCCGTAACCCGATCAACGGCGATCCGATTTTCCTCGATCCCGAAAAATCAATGGAGATTCAGTACGATCTCGGCTCTGACATCGTGATGATCTTCGACGAATGCACGCCGTATCCGGCCGACTGGGACTACGCCAAGCGTTCCATGGAGATGTCTCTGCGCTGGGCGAAGCGTAGCCGTGACCGTTTTGACTCCCTGCAGAACAAAAATGCGCTGTTCGGCATTATCCAGGGCAGCGTTTACGAAGATTTACGCGATATCTCTGTTAAAGGTCTGGTAGAGATAGGTTTTGATGGCTACGCTGTCGGCGGTTTGGCTGTGGGTGAGCCGAAGGAAGACATGCACCGCATTCTGGAGCACGTCTGCCCGCAAATCCCGGCGGATAAACCACGATACCTGATGGGCGTGGGCAAACCGGAAGATCTGGTTGAAGGCGTACGCCGCGGCATTGATATGTTCGACTGCGTCATGCCAACCCGCAACGCGCGTAACGGCCATCTGTTCGTTACCGATGGCGTGGTGAAAATCCGTAACGCGAAGCATAAGAGTGACACCAGCCCGCTCGATTCCGAGTGCGATTGCTATACCTGTCGCAATTATTCTCGCGCGTACCTGCATCATCTCGATCGTTGCAACGAGATTTTGGGCGCGCGTCTCAATACCATTCATAATCTTCGTTATTATCAGCGCTTAATGGCTGGTTTACGTAAGGCTATCGAAGAGGGTAAATTAGAGAGCTTCGTGACCGATTTCTACCAACGTCAGGGGCGGGATGTTCCACCGTTGAACGTTGATTAATTTTAATAATGAGGGAATTTGAATGAGCTTTTTTATTTCTGATGCGGTAGCAGCAACAGGCGCTCCAGCGCAGGGCAGCCCAATGTCTCTGATTCTGATGCTGGTTGTGTTCGGTCTGATCTTCTATTTCATGATCCTGCGCCCACAGCAGAAGCGCACCAAAGAGCACAAAAAGCTGATGGACTCCATCGCGAAAGGCGATGAAGTGCTGACCAACGGTGGTCTGGTCGGTCGCGTAACCAAAGTGGCTGAAAGTGGCTACATTGCAATCGCCCTGAACGACACCACTGAAGTGGTCATCAAACGTGACTTCGTAGCTGCCGTTCTGCCGAAAGGCACCATGAAGGCGCTGTAATCCCAACTTTTCCCAAAGGGAACTGCCGTGTTAAACCGTTATCCTTTGTGGAAGTACATCATGCTGGTCGTCGTGATTCTCGTCGGCCTGCTGTACGCGCTTCCCAACCTGTATGGTGAGGATCCGGCTGTTCAAATCACTGGCGCGCGCGGTGTCGCCGCCAGTGAGCAAACGCTGATCCAGGTCCAGAAAACGTTACAAGAAGAAAAAATTACCGCTAAGTCTGTGGCACTGGAAGAGGGCGCAATTCTTGCTCGCTTCGACACCACCGACACGCAGCTCCGCGCACGTGAAGCGCTGATGGGCGTGCTGGGTGATAAATACGTCGTGGCGCTTAACCTTGCCCCTGCAACCCCGCGTTGGCTGGCTGCGATGAATGCAGAGCCAATGAAACTCGGTCTTGACCTGCGTGGTGGCGTTCACTTCCTGATGGAAGTGGATATGGATACCGCGCTCGGCAAGCTGCAGGAACAGAATATCGACAGCCTGCGCAGCGATCTGCGTGATAAAGGCATCGCTTACACCACCGTGCGTAAAGAAGATAACTACGGCATGAGCATCACGTTCCGCGACAGCGCGGCGCGCGATCAGGCTGTAGATTACCTGACCCAACGTCACCGTGACCTGGTGATCTCCTCGCAGGGCAGCAACCAGCTGCGCGCGGTGATGACCGATGCGCGCCTGAAAGAAGCGCGTGAATATGCCGTTCAGCAGAACATCAACATTCTGCGTAACCGTGTAAACCAACTGGGCGTGGCCGAGCCGCTGGTACAGCGTCAGGGGGCTGACCGTATCGTGGTTGAACTGCCGGGTATCCAGGACACCGCGCGTGCGAAAGAGATTCTCGGTGCGACCGCAACGCTGGAATTCCGTCTGGTGAATACCAACGTTGACCAGTCTGCTGCCGCTTCTGGCCGTATTCCGGGTGACTCCGAAGTGAAACAGACCCGCGAAGGTCAGCCGGTTGTGCTGTACAAACGCGTGATTCTGACCGGTGACCACATCACCGACTCCACGTCGAGCCAGGATGAATACAACCAGCCGCAGGTTAACATCTCGCTGGATAGCGCGGGTGGTAACATCATGTCTAACTTCACCAAGGACAACATCGGTAAACCGATGGCGACCCTGTTCGTGGAGTACAAAGACAGCGGTAAGAAAGATGCAAACGGCCGTGCTGTGCTGGTGAAAGAGGAAGAGGTGATTAACATCGCCAATATCCAGTCTCGTCTGGGTAACAGCTTCCGTATTACCGGTATTAACAACCCGAACGAAGCGCGTCAGCTCTCCCTGCTGCTGCGTGCCGGTGCGCTGATAGCGCCAATTCAGATTGTTGAAGAACGTACCATTGGTCCAACTCTGGGTATGCAAAACATCCAGCAGGGCCTGGAAGCGTGTCTGGCCGGTCTGGTGGTCTCTATCCTCTTCATGATCTTCTTCTATAAGAAGTTTGGTCTGATTGCGACCTCCGCGCTGATCGCGAACCTGGTGCTGATTATCGGCATCATGTCCCTGCTGCCGGGAGCGACGCTGACCATGCCGGGGATTGCGGGTATCGTTCTGACCCTTGCGGTGGCGGTCGACGCCAACGTACTGATTAACGAACGTATCAAAGAAGAGTTGAGCAACGGTCGCTCTGTTCAGCAGGCGATTGATGAAGGTTATAAAGGCGCGTTCAGCTCTATCTTCGATGCGAACGTAACAACACTGATTAAGGTTCTTATCCTGTATGCAGTGGGTACTGGCGCGATCAAAGGCTTTGCGATTACAACCGGTATCGGTGTCGCAACGTCAATGTTTACCGCTATTGTCGGCACCCGTGCCATCGTGAACCTGCTGTACGGCGGCAAGCGCGTCAAAAAGCTGTCTATCTGAGGAGTGCGTTGTGGCACAGGAATATACTGTTGAACAATTGAACCACGGCCGTAAAGTCTGGGACTTTATGCGCTGGGACTACTGGGCCTTCGGCATTTCAGGTTTCCTGCTGATTCTGTCCATCGTCATTATGGGCGTGAAAGGCTTTAACTGGGGTCTCGATTTTACCGGTGGTACGGTAATTGAAATCTCCCTGGAAAAACCGGTTGATATGGACCAGATGCGCGAATCGCTGCAGAAAGCGGGCTTTGAAGAGCCGCTGCTGCAGAACTTCGGCAGCAGCCGCGACATCATGGTGCGTATGCCGCCGGTGCACGATGCCAACGGCAGCCAGGAGCTGGGCAGTAAGGTTGTTAGCGTGATTAACGAAACAACCAGCCAGAACGCGGCGGTTAAGCGTATTGAGTTCGTCGGCCCAAGCGTGGGTGCTGACCTGGCGCAGACCGGTGCGATGGCGCTGCTGGTGGCGCTGATCTCCATCCTGGTGTACGTCGGTTTCCGCTTTGAGTGGCGACTGGCGGCCGGTGTGGTTATCGCTCTGGCGCACGACGTGGTGATCACCATGGGCATACTGTCGCTGTTCCACATTGAGATTGACCTGACGATTGTGGCATCCCTGATGTCCGTCATCGGTTACTCACTGAACGACAGTATCGTGGTATCTGACCGTATCCGTGAAAACTTCCGTAAGATCCGTCGCGGTACGCCGTACGAAATCTTTAACGTGTCGTTGACCCAGACGCTGCACCGTACCTTGATCACCTCCGGTACCACCCTGATGGTGATCCTGATGCTGTTCCTGTTCGGTGGTCCGGTTCTGGAAGGCTTCTCGCTGACCATGTTGATTGGTGTCACCATCGGTACGGCGTCGTCTATCTACGTTGCCTCCGCCCTGGCACTGAAACTCGGCATGAAGCGCGAGCACCTGCTCCAGCAGAAAGTCGAAAAAGAAGGGGCGGATCAGCCGTCCATTCTGCCGTAAGGCGACGTTTACTGCGTATCAAAATCCCGGTCGGTTGACCGGGATTTTTTTTATCTTCTCCTGACAAACACTCCTGACAGTATGCTGTCAGGAGCCCTGTCGTAGACTCCTTCTGAACCCAAACAACAGGCAGGAGGATGTATGAAAAGCGTCATTAACTGGTTTGAAATTCCGGTCTCGGATATGGATCGCGCCATCAAATTTTATGAGCCGGTGATGCAGCTTGCGCTGCGTCGCGAGAAAATGGACTGTGCGGAGCTGGCGGTTTTCCCGCATGAGGATCCCGCCACCGGAGGCGCACTGGCAAAATTTGACGGCGTTACACCGGCTTTGCAGGGCGCTATTATTTACCTGCATACGGACAATCTGGCGGCAACGCTCGATCGCATCGCCTCTGCGGGCGGCGAGTGCGTGTTTGGCCCGCTGGAACTGCCGCATGGCATTGGCACTATCGCCTTGTTTACCGACAGCGAGGGTAACCGCGTCGGCCTCCATCAACCTGCGTGAGAGCGAACTAAGAAATGACCCGACGCGCTGACCGTTTGTTTCAGATTGTGCAGATCCTGCGGGGCAGGCGTCTGACAACGGCAGCGCATCTGGCGGACCGGCTTGGCGTGTCCGAGCGCACGGTCTACCGCGATATCCGCGACCTGTCGCTTTCCGGCGTGCCGGTGGAAGGTGAGGCGGGGAGCGGATATCGGCTCATGTCGGGCTTTGACCTGCCGCCGCTGATGCTGACAAATAAGGAGTCCGAGGCGCTGATCGTCGCGATTCGCCTGCTCAAAACCTGGGGAGGGGAATCGCTGTCGCGCGAGCTGGAGTCGGCTCAGGAAAAGGTGCTGGCGATTCTGCCTGAGGAGAGCCGTCGAAAGGCGGAGCAGACGCGGATCTACGCCCCGGATTTTTGCATGCAAAGCCACTCCCGCAGCGATTTTGACAGGATCCATCAGGCAATTTCCGCCCAGCAGGTGCTGGCGCTGCATTACCGTGATGAAGCAGGACAGCTGTCTAAACGTGAGGTTCAGCCGCTGGGGCTGTTCTTCTGGGGAGAGCGCTGGCTGCTGGCGGCGTGGTGTGAACGGCGCGATGACTATCGCTGTTTCCGGCTCGACAGATGCCTCAATATTGTGGCTACGGAAAGGCGGTTTAGCGAAAGTGCGGACAGGTCTTTGGCGGATTTTTTGCGCAAGGTGAGGCAGTAAAAAGCCGGGTGGCGGCTACGCCTTACCCGGCCTACATTTGGGTCTTAGGCCCGGTAAGCGTAGCGCCACCGGGCGAAACCCGCACTGATTAGAAGTTGTAACCTACAACCAGGTAACCACCCCAACCGGTAGATCGGACGCTGAAGTCGCCGTTGCCGAAGTTCAGGCTGGCGTCGTCGTTCCACTGACCACCGTTGTGCCAGTAACGTGCCACAACAGAGTAGTGCCAGTGATCGTAGTTCAGCGCCAGAATGTGGCTGGAGGCGATGGAGTTATTGGTACGCGCTTTCTTACCGTTCAGGTCACGGAAATCGTTGTCACCCAGGTCTGAGCCCCAGTCAAAGTTGGTGAAGCCGATATAGCTCAGGTTACCGCCCCACAGCTGGGTAATTGGCACAAAGTATTTCACTTTGAAACGGTAGCCATCCCACTCGTTTTCGTTCGCGGCACCGTAGTTCTGCCACTGATACTTAGCGTACACGTTCAGAGACAGGCTCATTGGCAGACCGGTGTCGATGTCCGTACCCAGACCCATGTACCAGGTGCTTTGTTCCTGAGAATCGTTGCGGCCCATGTCGTAAATGTAGTTATTCGCGAAGTACCACTCTTTGAACGGCCCGAAGCTTAGGTCGGTGCCGGTCAGCTTATCGATAGAGAAGCGTGGTTCGATTTCCATAAACAGCGGAGAGCCGTTGTTCCAGATACCTTTCGCATCGGTGTTACCACCAAAGAATACTGGCAGATCGACGTAGCCGTAGAAATCAAACCAGTCTTTCTTGGCGAACGCTTCATATTCCAGGTAGGTATCGTTACGAATCTGAGGTCCGAAACGCGTGTGGTAGCTGCCGACCACGTTAACGCTCTGGTGCCACCAGTCGGAGAGGTATTGTGGTTTGTCGTTTTCCGCTGCGTTAACAGTGAAAGAAGAGGACAGTGCCAGCACGGCGCCAGCTGCGAGTAATGTTTTTTTCATAATCATGCCACTGATTGAAATTCCCTTCCGGGAGTGAAAAATGCGCGAATTGCGTTTCTAAATATTTCGTGTTTCTGCGGTGCCTATTATAGGAATCCCTGCTCACAAAAATATGTGTTGTTTCACATATCTCTCATACGCGTAATCGATTGCGTTCACGTTTGCGTACTTTAAACGGCCGGGATTGTAGCGGCAATCATTTATGTTGCCAATCCATACGAAATGTAAATGTTAGCGGAGTGACATTTCACTCCGCTAAAAAAAGAGGATTACTGCGCGGCGGGTTGAATGTCGTGAATGCGGATAAAGCCTAACTGTTCCGGCGTAAGGCCGCTTAACTGAAGCGGAATATCCACATCACTGGGTGCTAAAACACTGGCCGGGGCGGTGAAGAGCTGATTCTTCACGTTCACCTCCTGGTAGTTCTCCGTGGTGCCCTGGATCTGGCCCCACTCGACGGTGCCGCTGAAGGCCGGAAGCGGATCGTTGGACTCTCCCTTGATGCGTAATGTTGCGCGAGTACCATCGGCATTCGCCGCCACATTCACCAGAGACATTTTTAGCGTGCCAATCTGGCTGTTCAGCAGGGCAGGCGTATTCGCCCCCGGCAGCAGGTATACCCCGCTGGTAGATTTCGCGTTCAGCGCGTTTTGCTGGGTGATCTTCACCGTTTCTTTGTTTAGCTTGTCCATCGCCGTATTGAGCGTATTGACGCTCTGTTTCATCTGACGGACTTCGGTTTGCTGTGCACAGGCGCTAAGGGTGAAGAGGCTCCCCACCAGCAATATTTTCAGGTAACGTCTTGTCATTGCGTTTATTTCCTTGAAATAACGGATCGTCCTAATGGTAGCCAGCATCATTGTGTCAGACATAGATCCTTTTTCTCAAAAAGCTCTTCCTTTGTTGTCAGGCCAGTTCAGGGTAAAATGAAAATCAGTTAACCAGATAACAGGGATACCGTATGCATTGCCCATTCTGCTCCGCTGTGGATACCAAAGTCATCGACTCTCGCCTTGTGGGCGAAGGGTCTTCAGTGCGCCGTCGTCGGCAGTGTCTGGTGTGTAACGAGCGTTTCACGACCTTTGAGGTGGCAGAGCTGGTCATGCCGCGCGTGGTTAAAAGTAACGACGTGCGTGAGCCGTTTAACGAAGAGAAACTGCGCAGCGGAATGCTGAAGGCCCTTGAAAAGCGTCCCGTCAGCGCGGACGACGTGGAGATGGCGTTAAACCACATAAAATCTTACCTTCGTGGTTTGGGTGAGCGTGAAGTGCCCAGCAAGATGATTGGCAACCTGGTGATGGAGCAGCTGAAAAAGCTCGATAAGGTCGCCTATATCCGCTTCGCCTCGGTCTACCGCAGCTTCGAAGATATCAAAGAGTTTGGCGAAGAGATCGCCCGCTTACAGGATTAAGCTCATGCACGATGAGATGTACATGGCGCGAGCCATGAAGCAGGCGCAGCGCGGTCGTTTTACGACCCATCCCAACCCGAACGTCGGGTGCGTTATCGTGAAAGATGGCGAGATCGTGGGGGAGGGCTTTCACTATCGTGCAGGCGAGCCGCATGCTGAGGTTCATGCTCTGCGCATGGCCGGCGAGAAGGCGCGCGGTGCGACGGCCTACGTTACGCTGGAGCCCTGCAGCCATCACGGGCGTACGCCACCGTGCTGCGACGCGCTGATTGCCGCGGGGGTGTCGCGCGTGGTTGCATCGATGCAGGACCCGAATCCGCAGGTGGCGGGACGAGGTCTGTATCGTCTGCAGCAGGAAGGCATTGACGTCAGCCATGGCCTGATGATGCAGGACGCGGAAGCGCTCAACAAAGGTTTCCTGAAGCGCATGCGTACCGGGTTCCCGTATATCCAGCTTAAGCTGGGTGCCTCGCTGGACGGTCGTACGGCGATGGCAAACGGCGAGAGCCAGTGGATCACGTCGCCGCAGGCAAGGCGCGATGTGCAACGTCTGCGTGCGCAAAGCCATGCTATTCTCACCAGCAGTGAAACCGTTCTGGCTGACGATCCGGCCATGACCGTGCGCTGGGACGAGCTGAATGCCGATACCCAGGCTCTGTATCCGCAGGAGAACCTGCGTCAGCCGCTGCGTATTGTCATTGATAGCCAGAACCGCGTGACGCCGGAGCACCGCATCGTCCAGCAGCCAGGGGAAACCTGGATTGCGCGCACCAAAGAAGATACGCGCGCATGGCCGGAAGGCGTACGCAGCATTACGGTGCCGGAACATAACGGGCATCTGGATCTGGTGGTGCTGATGATGCTGCTCGGCAAGCAGCAGGTGAACAGCATCTGGGTGGAAGCGGGCCCGACGCTTGCCGGCGCGCTGCTTCAGGCGGGGCTGGTGGATGAGCTGCTTGTTTACGTTGCGCCTAAACTGTTGGGCAGTGACGCGCGCGGCCTGTTTGTGCTGCCCGGCCTTGAAAAACTGGCCGATGCACCACAACTCAAATTTAGCGAGATTCGTCCGGTGGGTCCGGATGTCTGCCTCCACTTAACGACAGCGTAATTGCTCCCGAAATAGGGAAGCAGTGCGCAAAGTATTATGATAAAATCCGCCCCCCTGCGGGGCCAAATGAACCCGTAAAGGAAGAGTATGAACATTATTGAAGCTGCTGTAGCTACCCCGGACGCTCGCGTCGCCATCACCATTGCGCGTTTCAACAACTTCATCAACGATAGCCTGCTGGAAGGTGCGGTTGACGCCCTGAAACGTATCGGCCAGGTTAAAGATGACAACATTACCGTTGTTTGGGTTCCAGGCGCTTACGAACTGCCACTGGCGGCGGGCGCGCTGGCGAAAACCGGTAAATATGACGCGGTGATTGCGCTGGGTACCGTTATTCGTGGCGGCACTGCGCACTTCGAATACGTTGCGGGCGGTGCAAGCAACGGTCTGGCACACGTTGCGCAGGATGCTGAAATTCCTGTCGCGTTCGGCGTGCTGACCACCGAAAGTATTGAACAAGCCATCGAGCGTGCTGGCACCAAAGCCGGTAACAAAGGTGCAGAAGCTGCACTGACCGCGCTTGAAATGATCAATGTATTGAAAGCCATCAAGGCCTGATTTTTTGTAAGGGGAATTCCGTGAAACCTGCTGCTCGTCGCCGCGCCCGTGAATGTGCCGTCCAGGCACTTTACTCCTGGCAGTTGTCCCAGAACGACATCGCTGATGTTGAATACCAGTTCCTGTCAGAACAGGACGTGAAAGACGTTGACGTTCTGTACTTCCGTGAACTGCTGTCGGGAGTGGCGACTAATAGCGCGTATCTCGATGGTCTGATGAAACCTTACCTGTCCCGTCTGCTCGAAGAGCTGGGTCAGGTAGAAAAAGCAGTGTTGCGCATTGCGCTGTTTGAGCTGTCTAAACGTGATGATGTGCCGTACAAAGTGGCCATCAACGAAGCGATCGAACTGGCGAAAACCTTCGGCGCTGAAGACAGCCACAAGTTTGTAAACGGCGTACTTGATAAAGCAGCACCTGCGATCCGTCCCCACAAAAAGTGATCCGCAAACCGGAGTTCTGCATTGCCTGACGGGCAGTGCGGCTCCGGTTTTTTCTTTTATTTGCTGAGGCATAACGTATGGCATGCGGCGAATTTTCCCTGATTGCCCGTTATTTCGACCGTGTCAGAACCTCTCGTCTTGATGTTGAAACCGGCATCGGCGATGACTGTGCACTTCTCAATATTCCCGAAAAACAGACGCTGGCAATCAGCACCGACACCTTAGTGTGCGGACGTCATTTTTTACCGGATATCGATCCTGCCGATCTGGCGTATAAGGCGCTGGCGGTTAACGTCAGCGATCTGGCGGCGATGGGGGCCGATCCCGCGTGGTTAACCCTGGCGCTGACGCTGCCTGAGGTAGACGAAGCCTGGCTTGAAGCATTCAGCGATGCGCTGTTTGAGCAGCTTAACTACTACGATATGCAGCTGATTGGCGGTGATACCACTGCCGGGCCGCTGTCGATGACGCTGGCGATCCACGGCTATGTACCGCTTGGTCGCGCGCTGAAGCGTTCGGGTGCAAAACCCGGTGACTGGATCTACGTGACCGGTACACCGGGCGACAGCGCCGCGGGCCTGGCGATTCTTCAGGATCGCTTAACCGTGAAGAACGCTGACGATGCGGCGTATCTGGTGAAACGCCATCTGCGCCCGACGCCGCGTATTCTGCACGGTCAGGCGCTGCGCGAGCGCGCAAGCTCGGCTATCGATCTCTCTGACGGGCTGATCTCAGATCTTGGCCATATTCTGAAGGCCAGCGGTGTCGGCGCGCGCGTTGACCTGGATCTGTTCCCGCTGTCAGAGGAACTGCTTCGTCATGTTGAACCTGAGCAGGCGCTGCGCTGGGCGCTGTCCGGTGGTGAAGATTATGAACTGTGCTTTACCGTTCCGGAGCTGAACCGTGGAACGCTCGACGTGGCGTTAGCGCATCTTGGCGCGAAATTCACCTGTATCGGGCAGATCATGCCGGAGAGTGAAGGGCTGAAGTTTGTGAAAGACGGTGCGCCGGTTACGCTGGACTGGAAAGGGTACGATCACTTCGCGTGAGTTTGTACGCTCTGTATTGCCGGGTGGCGGCTCCGCCTTACCCGGCCTACAAAAGATGGGGCTTATTTAAACCCCACCACCGGATGCTGCTGATACGGCGTCTCCAGCTCGGCAACCTGTTCGGGCGTCAGCGTGATATCCACCGCGTTTAACAGTTCGTCCAACTGCTCTTCCCGGGACGTGCCGATAATGGGAGCCGCGACGCCGCGTTTACCCAGCAGCCATGCCAGCGCTACCTGGGCGCGGGTTGCGCCGGTATCGTCGGCAATGCCGGCCAGGCGTTCGGCAATCAGTGCATCGCTGGCCTCTGTTCCTTCATAAAGATTTTTTCCCACTTCATCCGAGACCAGACGGGCCGTAGTTTCGCCCCACGGACGGGTCAGGCGACCGCGCGCGAGCGGGCTCCACGGGATGACCGCCACGCCCTCCTGATGGCACAGCGGCAACATCTCACGCTCTTCTTCACGATAGATCAGATTGTAGTGATCCTGCATGGTGACAAAGCGCGCCCAGCCGTGCTGCGCCTGCAGATCCAGCGCCTGAGCGAACTGCGACGCGTGCATCGACGATGCGCCGATGTAGCGTGCTTTACCGGCTTTGACGACGTCGTTGAGCGCCTCAAGCGTCTCCTCGATCGGCGTGTTGTAATCCCAGCGGTGAATTTGCAGCAGGTCGACGTAATCCATGTTCAGGCGCCTGAGGCTGTCGTCAATGGAACGCAGGATCTGCGCGCGAGAAAGGCCCTGCGGCAGGTCGCCCACCGGGTAGTACACCTTGGTGGCAACGACGATGTCATCCCGACGGGCAAAATCGCGCAGGGCGCGGCCGACAATCTCCTCGCTGCTGCCGTCGGAGTAGCTGTTGGCGGTGTCAAAGAAGTTAATGCCGCCCTCGATGGCGCGTTTGATGATCGGACGGCTGCTCTCTTCCGGCAGCGTCCAGGCGTGGTTCCCCCGATCGGGCTCGCCAAAGGTCATGCATCCCAGACAAAGTCGGGAAACCTTAAGGTCCGTTTTTCCTAATGTTGTGTATTGCACGGTTCCGCTCCTGCTGTTTAAACAATACGTTTAAGCATAGCAGGAGCGGAAAAGGGGGGAGGGATCAGTCCAGCCAGGCGCGGATTTTAGCTTCGATACCGGCAGCGTCCAGGCCAATCGCCGCGCGGGCTTCGTCCTGGGTACCTTGCGGGATGAAGTAGTCCGGCAGGCCGAGGTTCAGTACCGGAACGGCTTTACGGTTTGCCATCAGCACCTCGTTCACGCCGCTGCCCGCACCGCCCATAATCGCGTTCTCTTCCAGCGTGACCAGCACGTCGTGCGCCTCAGCCATACTCAGGATCAGGGATTCGTCGAGCGGCTTCACAAAGCGCATATCCACGAGGGTAGCATTCAGCGTTTCAGCTACTTTCGCCGCCTCTGGCATCAGCGTGCCGAAGTTCAGGATCGCCACTTTCTCACCGCGACGTTTAACCAGACCTTTACCGATCGCCAGCTTCTCCAGCGGCTGCAGCTCAACGCCCACCGCATTGCCGCGCGGATAGCGAACGGCGCTTGGTCCATCCTGATAATGGTAGCCGGTAAACAGCATCTGCCGACATTCGTTCTCGTCGCTTGGCGTCATGATCACCATATCCGGAACGCAGCGCAGGAACGACAGGTCAAACGCGCCCTGGTGCGTCTGGCCGTCGGCACCGACGATGCCCGCACGATCGATAGCAAACAGCACCGGCAGCTTCTGGATCGCCACGTCGTGGATCACCTGATCGTAGGCGCGCTGCAGGAAAGTGGAATAGATAGCGACAACCGGTTTGTAGCCGCCGATCGCCAGACCCGCTGCAAATGTCACCGCGTGCTGCTCGGCAATGGCCACGTCGAAATACTGGTCAGGGTATTTTTTAGAGAACTCTACCATGCCGGAGCCTTCGCGCATGGCCGGGGTGATCGCCATCAGCTTGTTGTCTTTTGCGGCGGTTTCGCACAGCCAGTCGCCGAAGATTTTTGAATAGCTCGGCATGCCGCCGCTGCTTTTCGGCAGACAGCCGCTGGACGGGTCAAATTTCGGTACCGCGTGGAAGGTAATCGGATCTTTTTCCGCTGGTTCGTAGCCACGCCCTTTTTTGGTCATGATGTGCAGGAACTGCGGGCCTTTCAGGTCGCGCATGTTCTTGAGCGTGGTGACCAGCCCCAGTACGTCGTGGCCGTCAACCGGGCCAATATAGTTAAAGCCCAGCTCCTCAAACAGGGTACCCGGCACGACCATGCCTTTGATGTGCTCTTCGGTACGCTTAAGCAGCTCTTTGATCGGCGGTACGCCGGAGAAGACTTTTTTACCGCCTTCACGCAGCGAGGAGTAAAGCTTGCCGGAAAGCAGCTGCGCCAGATGGTTGTTCAGCGCGCCAACGTTCTCGGAAATCGACATTTCGTTATCGTTGAGGATAACCAGCATGTCCGGCTTGATGTCGCCCGCATGGTTCATGGCTTCGAAGGCCATACCCGCGGTGAGGGCACCGTCGCCAATCACGCAGACGGTGCGGCGCTGCTTGTTCTCTTTCTCGGCGGCGACGGCAATACCGATGCCCGCAGAAATGGAAGTGGAGGAATGGCCGACGCTCAGCACGTCATACTCGCTCTCACCGCGCCACGGGAACGGATGCAGGCCACCTTTCTGACGAATAGTGCCAATTTTATCGCGACGTCCGGTCAGAATTTTGTGCGGATAGGCCTGGTGGCCCACGTCCCAGATGAGCTGATCGAACGGCGTGTTATAGACGTAGTGCAGCGCCACGGTCAGCTCTACCGTGCCAAGCCCGGAGGCGAAATGGCCGCTGGAGCGGCTTACGCTGTCGAGCAGGTAGCGACGCAGCTCGTCGCACAGCTTCGGCAGGCTCTCTTTCGGCAACAGACGTAACTCCTGGGTGGAGTCAACTAACGCCAGTGTCGGGTATTTGGCAATATCAAAACTCATCAAAGGCTCATCGAGATATATAGTTTATTTATCACGCTGGATTATATAGTCCGCTAGCGCTTCCAGTGCCGAGGTATCCAGCGATTGCGCAGCCAGTTCATTCAGCGACTGGCGGGCATCGTCAATCAGATCCCGGGCTTTACGTTGGGCTTGCTCAAGACCCAGCAGGGCGGGGTAGGTACTTTTGCCAAGCTGCTGGTCCGCACCCTGACGTTTACCCAATGTTGCAGTATCGCCCACCACATCCAGAATGTCATCCTGAACCTGGAATGCCAGACCGATACTTTCTGCGTATCTGTCCAGAATCGGCAGGGCTTTGCGCCCTTGCTCACCCGCGCTCAGCGCGCCCAGGCGAACGGCGGAACGAATCAATGCCCCGGTTTTATGGCGATGAATACGCTCCAGCTGTTCCAGATTAACCTGACGTCCTTCCGCTTCAAGATCCAGCGCCTGACCGCCGCACATGCCGGCCACGCCGCTGGCCATGGCCAGTTCGGAAATCATAGCCAGACGGTCACGGTCAGCCACTTCGGCCATTGGCGCGTCGCTCAGAATCGAGAACGCCAGCGTCTGCAGGGCATCACCCGCCAGAATGGCATTCGCCTCGCCAAACTTGATGTGGCAGGTGGGTTGACCCCGACGCAAATCGTCGTCGTCCATCGCCGGGAGATCGTCGTGGATCAGCGAGTAGGCATGGATGCACTCAACGGCGGCTGCCGGGGCGTCCAGCGTGTTATCGCTGATGCCAAACATGTTGCCGGTGGCGTACACCAGGAACGGGCGCAGGCGCTTTCCACCCAAGAGTGCGCCATAGTGCATGGCTTCAACCAGAGGAGTGTTCTGAAAAGGCTGTGGCGCAATAAATCGGCGCAGGGCGTCGTTGGCACGCACGACGCGCGCCTGAAGCTCGTTGGCAAAATCCATTTACTCGGCGTCCGGTGTGAAAGGCGTAGTTTTCGCGTCTTCGCTGTCGGAAAGCAGGATCTGCACGCGCTGCTCGGCCTGCTGCAGTTTGACCTGCCCCTGGCGCGCCAGCTGCACGCCGCGCTCGAATTCGTTGAGCGCCTCTTCCAGCGGGAGATCGCCGCTCTCAAGACGGGTAACGATTTGCTCCAGTTCACTCAGCGCAGTTTCGAAACTGGCCGGTGCGTCGTTCTTCTTCGGCATAGTGAATTGACTCTTATATTCTCAGCCCCGACATGGTAACGGACTCAGGGCAATTATCAAATAACGCGCAATGTGCACAGGAGCGGCGCGATGGTGGTATACTTGCGCGCCTGGATGCAGCCACGGGTGTGGGCTGCTGTACTCTTTTCCATTACAAGCCTTAATACGCTTGCCTAAGAAACATTGCCGCCATGAAGTTTATCATTAAATTGTTCCCTGAAATCACCATCAAAAGCCAATCTGTGCGTTTGCGCTTTATTAAAATTCTCACCGGGAACATTCGTAACGTTTTAAAGCACTACGACGAAACCCTCGCCGTGGTGCGCCACTGGGACCACGTTGAGGTCCGTGCAAAAGACGAAAACAAACGTCAGGATATTCGCGACGCGCTGACCCGTATTCCAGGTATCCACCATATCCTGGAAGTGGAAGATGTCCCGTTCAGCGATATGCACGACATCTTCGAGAAAGCGCTGGTCCAGTACCGCGACCAGATCGAAGGCAAAACCTTCTGCGTGCGCGTGAAGCGTCGCGGTAAGCACGAATTCAGCTCCATTGAAGTGGAACGTTACGTTGGCGGCGGTTTGAACCAGCACGTTGAGACGGCGCGCGTGCGTCTGACCAACCCGGACGTGACCGTTAATCTGGAGATCGAAAACGATCGCCTGCTGTTGGTGAAAGGCCGCTATGAAGGTATTGGCGGCTTCCCAATCGGGACTCAGGAAGATGTTCTGTCCCTGATCTCCGGCGGCTTCGACTCCGGCGTCTCCAGCTATATGCTGATGCGCCGCGGCTGCCGCGTACACTACTGCTTCTTCAACCTGGGCGGCGCGGCGCACGAAATCGGCGTTCGTCAGGTGGCGCATTACCTGTGGAACCGCTTCGGCAGCTCCCACCGCGTGCGTTTCGTGGCAATCAATTTCGAACCGGTGGTCGGCGAGATTCTGGAGAAAGTGGACGACGGCCAGATGGGCGTCATCCTGAAGCGCATGATGGTGCGTGCGGCATCCAAAGTGGCTGAACGCTACGGCGTGCAGGCGCTGGTCACCGGTGAAGCGCTGGGGCAGGTCTCCAGCCAGACGCTGACCAACCTGCGCCTGATCGACAACGTGTCTGATACCCTGATCCTGCGTCCGCTGATCTCCCATGATAAAGAGCACATCATCGATCTGGCGCGCGAAATCGGTACCGAAGATTTTGCCCGTACCATGCCGGAATACTGTGGCGTGATCTCAAAAAGCCCGACCGTCAAAGCGGTGAAGGCGAAGATCGAAGCGGAAGAAGAGAACTTCGATTTCAGCATTCTGGATAAAGTGGTGGAAGAAGCGTCCAACATTGATATCCGCGAGATCGCCCAGCAGACCGAGCAGGAAGTGGTAGAAGTGGAGACCGTGAGCGGTTTCGGCGCGAACGACGCGATTCTGGATATCCGCTCCATTGACGAGCAGGATGACAAGCCGCTGCAGGTGGATGGCGTCGAAGTGGTTTCTCTGCCGTTCTATAAGCTGAGCACGAAGTTTGGCGACCTCGACCAGAGCAAAACGTACCTGCTGTGGTGTGAGCGCGGGGTGATGAGCCGCCTGCAGGCGCTGTATCTGCGCGAGCAGGGCTTTGCCAATGTGAAGGTGTATCGTCCGTAGTTTCTCGCCCGGTGGCGCTTCGCTTACCGGGCCTACGGTACCGTGCATTTGTAGGCCGGGTAAGGCGTAGCCGCCACCCGGCTTTTTTTATGCACTACTCTTCATAGTAATTATAAATCCCCGCCGGCATCACCAGTGACGATGCCACTTCGTACGCCTTCTCGCGCCCGACCAGCAGGTCGATAATCTTTAAGCCAAAATCAATCGCGGTGCCTGGGCCCTGGCTGGTCAGCAGGTTGACGCGGGGATCCCAGACGACGCGCTTGTCCACCCATTGATCTTCCGGAATGGTGTCTTTCAGCCCCGGGAAGCCGGTCATATTGCCGATGAGGAAGATGTCATGGGGAACCAGAACCGTTCCGGCGGCGGCACAAATGGCGGCGACGATGCGGCCGGATAAATGGAACTGACGCACGGTCTCAACCAGCAGCGGGCTGTCACGAAAACATTCCGTGCCCTTCAGCCCACCGGGCAGCACGATGATGTCGTAATCTCCGTCAGCCACCTGTACCAACGGTGCATCTGCAAGGATTTTCACCCCGCGTGAACAGGTGATTGCCAGATTACCGTCGCTGGCGACGCTGGCGGTGGTGACCTTAATGCCGCCGCGCACCATCAGATCAATGGTGGTGACCGCTTCCATCTCTTCGCTACCAGGGGCGAGGCAGATCAGTGCCGACGCGCTCATATTCACTCTCCTTACGTTTAACCAGGTCATACAGACGGGCGTTTTCCGGCACCGCGATGCCGTGCGCGCGGGCGCGTTTTAGCAGATAGCCCGTAATGTAGTCGATCTCCGTGTGGCGTAATGCCCGAACATCCTGCAGCATCGAGGAGATGTTCTCAGCTGTACTCTCAATAACCTGCTCGACATAACAGCGTAAATCGTCTGCCGAGGTATGCAGCCCTTCCCGCTCAACGACCGCCGCGACTTCTGCACAGAGGGACGCCACCTCCTGCGGATGGTTTTTCAGTTCACCGTTCGGGCAGTTCCACAGCGCCGTCAGCGGGTTGATCACACAGTTAACGGCCAGCTTGCGCCAGAGTTGAGGGCGAATGTGGTTATGCCAGGCCACGTCCGGGAGCACCTTCTGCAGCACATCGGCAAGATAGCTGTAGTCCCCATCCTGCGTTCTGGCAGGCCCGATGTGCGTCACGCCGCTGGCGACATGCACGATGATGTTGCCGTCGCGGCGCGCAGCGTGGGTGGTCGTTGCCATCAGCAGGGGCTGCGGAACGCTTTTCAGCTCATCCAGGGTTCCCATGCCGTTATGCAGCAGCAGTATGGGCGAAGTGGGGGGGAGCTGCGCGGCCAGCGTTTTTACCGCGTCTGAGACCTGCCAGGCTTTAAGCGTCACCAGTAAAAGGTCGCTTTGCGCCAGGAAATCAGGATCGTTCGCGGTGAGGGATTCGTTAAAGATGCTTCCGTCTTCACCAATCAGGTTTACACTGCAATAAGGCTGGGGCACGCGCAGCCAGCCCTGAACCTCATGTCCGTGCTTGCACAGTGCGGTCAGCCACAGCTGACCAAGCGCTCCGCATCCGAGCACCGTAATTTTCATTGTTCCTCCTCACCTGCAACTGCGCCAGGTGTTACAGCTTAATTATACAGCTAAGCTTCTGTTGAGTTATGCCTCGTAGCGGGTATTATGCAACGCAACAAAAGTGAAGGGAGAAGAAAAGATGCCATCTTTCGATATTGTTTCCGAAGTTGATATCCAGGAAGTTCGCAACGGCGTTGAGAACGCAACCCGCGAAGTTGAGTCACGTTTCGATTTTCGTGGCGTTGAGGCGTCGTTTGAGCTGAACGACGCAAATAAGACCATTAAGGTGCTGAGCGAGTCTGATTTCCAGGTGAATCAGCTGCTCGACATTCTGCGCGCCAAGCTGTTGAAGCGCGGCATCGAAGGGACCTCCCTGGACGTGCCGGAAGAGTTCGTCCACAGCGGCAAAACGTGGTTTGTTGAAGCGAAGCTGAAGCAGGGCATCGAGAGCGCGGTGCAGAAGAAGATCGTGAAGCTCATCAAAGACAGCAAGCTGAAGGTGCAGGCGCAGATCCAGGGCGAGGAAATTCGCGTGACCGGTAAGTCCCGCGACGATCTGCAGTCCGTGATGGCGCTGGTGCGCGGCGGCGATCTGGGACAACCGTTCCAGTTTAAAAACTTCCGCGACTAATATAAAAAGCCCGGTTTACCCGGGCTTTTTTTCACGCTTTCAGCGCCTGCTCGACCTCAAAGCGGTTGGTCACCTTGCTGTCAATTTTGACGTAAGCGCTGCGCTCTTCGGGAACAATCAGCACCTCCGTGACCCCTTCTTTTGCTTCCAGACGCTGTTTCAGCGCGTCGCTAATCTCCACATCATCCGGGATTTCTACGCGCAGGCTGCTCACGTAGCGCGGCTCTTTCATGGTGCCGGCAACCAGCAGCCAGACTGTCGCCAGCAGCGCGCCCGCGAGAAACACGGTTTGTGAATCAAACAGGCCGTCGACCCAGCCGCCAAGCGAGCCGCCGATCGCCACGCCGAGGAACTGGCTGGTGGAGTAAATGCCCATTGCCGTGCCTTTGTAACCGGCGGGGGACTCTTTGCTGATCAGCGACGGCAGCAGGGCCTCCATCAGGTTAAACGCCAGGAAGAACAGCTGTACCCCGGCGATCAGTTCCCAGAAGTGCGGGCCGGCGCCCCAGAGCACGATCTCGGCAATCAGCAGGAGCGCCACGCAGCCCACGAAGACGCGCTTCATTTTGCGCTTCACTTCGGCGTAGATGATGAACGGCACGACGGAGACAAACGAAATCAACATCGTGACCAGATAGATTTTCCAGTGCTCAGCCGCCGGAAAACCCGCTGCGGCAAGCTGGCCTGGCAGGGCAACAAAGGTCGACATCAGCAGGATGTGCAGGCACATAATGCCAAAATTCAGCTTAAGCAGGCGCGGCTCGACAATCACCTTGCTGAAGCAGCCTTTAACCATCCCCGACTCACGGTTGAGGACGTGGTTTTTGCTGTCCGGCACCACCCACAGGGTTAAGGCAATGCCGAGGGTCGCCAGCACGGCAATCATCCAGAACAGGGCGTGCAGGCCGAGCGCATGGGTGATTATCGGGCCCAGCACCATCGCAATCGCAAACGTCACGCCAAAGCTGACGCCGATAAAGGCCATGGCTTTGGTGCGGTTCTGCTCGCGGGTTAAGTCTGACAGCAGCGCCATCACCGCGGCGGCAATCGCGCCGGAGCCCTGCAGGGCGCGGCCAAGAATAATCCCCCAGATGGAGTGGGAGAGGGCGGCAATGACGCTTCCGAGCACAAAGACCAGCAGCCCGCCGACAATCAGCGGTTTGCGGCCCACCCGGTCAGAGAGCAGGCCAAACGGGATCTGGAACACCGCCTGCGCCAGACCATAAATGCCAATGGCGAGGCCAATCAGCGCCTCGCTGGCCCCCTGCAGCGCCATACCGTACGTGGTCAGAACAGGCAGGACCATAAACATGCCAAGCATCCGTAGCGAGAAGACAGTCCCTAAGCCCCAGGTCGCGCGCAGCTCGCCTGGCGTCATTTTATAATCGTTCATTACCACCTCAGTTCAAAAGCAGGCCATAGTGTAGTGCGGGGAAGGGGCGGGGTAAATAAAGGGTTATTTAACAAATATTACATGCGTTATTAATGGATTTTATGAATAAAAAAGGGTGCCGAAGCACCCCTTTATTTACCTGTCGTGGCTTACCAGACGTAAGTCAGCAGGTTATGTGAATCTGGCACCATGAAGTCCACGGACATCATCACGGACAGCGAGGTGATGGCCACAATCGAGAACACAAACAGCTTGCGCGCCCAGACTTTGTCATCTTCCACTTTGTAACCGCGCAGCGCCATGCCGAGCCACCAGACGCTCACCGCAGCCGCTACCGCCAGATATTTGTATCCGGCGTAACCACCCAGAGAGAGCATCAGCGTTGCCACGGCAAAGGCGATGATGTACAGCGTGATGTGGTTCTTGGCAACGGAGATGCCCTTCACGACCGGCAGAACCGGGATGTTCGCTGCCTGATAATCCTTAAAGCGGAAAATCGCGATGGCATAGGAGTGCGGCATCTGCCACAGGCTAAAGATAGCCAGCAGGATCAGCGCACCGCTGTCGAACTCGTTCGTGACCGCGCAGTAGCCAATCACCGGCGGCGCAGCGCCGGAGAGAGAACCAATCAGCGTGCCGTAGACGGAGTGACGTTTCATATACAGGCTATAGATGCCCACATACACCACGAACCCCATCACCCCCAGCCAGCAGGCCAGCGGGTTAGCACCAAACCACAGCAGCATAAAGCCAGCAATACCCAGCAAGGTGGCGTACACCAGCGAGACAGAAGGGGCGATCAGGCCTTTCACCAGCACCCGATTTTTGGTCCTTTCCATCTTCTTGTCGATATCCATGTCGATGTAGTTGTTAAATACACAACCGGACGCAACAACCAGTGACACACCGACCAGCGTGTAGATAAAGAGGGCGTAATCAATGCTGCCCTTAGAGGCCAGCAGGAACCCTCCGATCACGGAGATCAGGTTGCCAAAGATGATGCCTGGTTTCGTTACTTGCAGGTATTGCTTAAACATACTCGCCGCTCTTAGTGAACCATCATGTTGTAGTTGAGGTTCCACATAATCCAGATGGAACCGACTACCAGGATAGCGATGATAATCACGGTAAAGATAAAGGCGGTCATGTTCCAGCCTTCATCGGACTTGGTGTTCATGTGCAGGAAGCAAACCAGATGCACCAGAATCTGAATCACCGCGGTCACCAGGATTGCACCCAGGATAACCGGCTTAGACGCAGAACCGCTCATCACCATCCAGAACGGGATCACCGTCAGGATGATCGACAGGATGAAACCTGTCATGTAGGTTTTTACGCTGCCGTGGGAAGCGCCATGATCGTTAGAATGACTCATTACATCGCCCCCATCAGATAGACAACAGAGAACACACAGATCCACACCACGTCCAGGAAGTGCCAGAACAGGCTCAGGCACAGGATACGGGTACGGTTAGTACTGGTCAGGCCGCGACGGGAGATCTGGAACATCAGGACTGCCATCCAGATCAGACCGGAGGTCACGTGCAGACCGTGGGTGCCAACCAGCGCGAAGAACGCGGACAGGAAGCCACTGCGATCCGGGCCGAAGCCTTCCATGATCAGGTGATGGAATTCATAGATTTCCATCCCGATAAATCCAGCACCAAACAGCCAGGTCAACGCCAGCCAGGAGACAACCTGGCTCTTGTTGTTTTTGTACATGGCGATAGCCGCCATGCCGTAGGTGATGGAGCTGAATAACAGCAGTGCGGTTTCAACCAGAACGAACGGCAGTTCAAAGATGTCCTTGCCGGTCGGGCCGCCCGCTGTGCCGTTCACCAGAACGGCATAGGTCGCGAACAGACAGCAGAACAGAATGCAGTCGCTCATCAGGTAGATCCAGAAACCGAAGACTTTGGTCGGTCCTGTATCGTGGTGCGCATGTTCATGCGCGTGGGCAGTTGAGTGCGCCAGAGTATCAGTTGCCATTTTTCAGCCCCGCTTTAGAAATCTCGTCGAAATGCTGATTTTCCAGCTTTTCAACTTCACGGACTGGTACGTAGTAGTCCACGTCCTCGTCAAAGCTCTTCACAATCCAGCTGATTACGATGCCGGCGAAGCCAACAATCGCCATCCACCAGATGTGCCAGATCATTGCGAAACCAAATACCGTTGCGAAGGCGGCAATGACAATGCCCGCACCGCTGTTTTTCGGCATATGGATCTCTTCGTAATGAGCAGGTTGCTTGTACGCTTCACCTTTTTCTTTCATTTCCCAGAATGCGTCACGTTCATGAACCTGAGGCACGATGGCAAAGTTATAGAAAGGCGGTGGAGAAGAGGTCGCCCACTCCAGCGTACGGCCACCCCATGGGTCACCGGTCAGGTCACGGTTCTGGTCGCGGTCGCGAATAGACACGTAGAACTGAATCAGCTGAGACGCGATACCACAGGCAATCAGCACGGCACCGCCCGCTGCAACCATCAGCATTGGGTGGAACTGCGGATCGATCTGCTGGCTCAGACGACGGGTCATACCCATGAAGCCCAGCACGTACAGCGGCATAAAGGCGACGAAGAAGCCGATGATCCAGAACCAGAACGCGCGTTTACCCCATTTTTCGTTCAGCGTGAAGCCGAACGCTTTTGGCCACCAGTAGGTTACGCCAGCGAAGCAGCCGAAGACCACGCCACCGATGATAACGTTATGGAAGTGCGCAATCAGGAACAGACTGTTGTGCAGAACGAAGTCAGCACCCGGTACCGCCAGCAGTACGCCGGTCATCCCACCTACGGAGAAGGTCACGATGAAGCCGATGGTCCACAGCATTGCTGAGTGGAACACGATACGGCCCTGATACATGGTGAACAGCCAGTTGAAGATCTTCACCCCGGTCGGGATGGCGATAATCATGGTGGTAATACCGAAGAAGGCGTTTACGTTCGCGCCCGCACCCATGGTGAAGAAGTGGTGCAGCCAAACGATGAACGACAGAACGGTAATACACACGGTTGCCCACACCAGAGAGGTGTAACCAAACAGACGTTTACGCGAGAAGGTTGCCGCGATTTCGGAGAACACACCGAAGACAGGCAGAACCAGGATGTAAACTTCCGGGTGACCCCATGCCCAAATCAGGTTGATGTACATCATCATGTTGCCACCCATATCGTTCGTGAAGAAATGGGTGCCCAGGTAGCGGTCCAGGGTCAGCAGCGCGATGGTAACAGTCAGAATTGGGAAGGACGCAATAATCAGGATGTTGGCGCACAGAGATGCCCAGGTAAATACCGGCATCTTGAACATGGTCATGCCAGGGGCACGCATCTTGATAATGGTCACGAAGAAGTTGATACCGGTCAGGGTCGTACCGACACCGGAGAGCTGAAGCGCCCAAATCCAGTAGTCGACGCCAACGCCCGGGCTGTACTCAATTCCTGACAGCGGTGGGTAAGCCAGCCAGCCGGTCTGCGCGAATTCGCCCACACCCAGTGACAGGTTAACCAGAATAACGCCGACAACGGTGAACCAGAAGCTCAGGTTGTTCAGGAACGGGAACGCAACGTCGCGCGCGCCGATTTGCAGCGGAACGACCACGTTCATCAGACCGATAACCAGCGGCATCGCCACGAAGAAGATCATGATAACGCCGTGGGCGGTAAAGATCTGATCGTAGTGGTGCGGTGGCAGGAAGCCGGCTTCACCCGCAGACGCGAGCGCCTGCTGGCTACGCATCATGATCGCATCCGCAAAGCCACGAATTAACATGACGATACCGACGATGCAGTACATGATACCGAGTTTTTTGTGGTCAACCGAAGTCAGCCACTCATTCCACAGGTAGCTCCACTTACCGAAGTAAGTGATCAGGCCAACTAAGGCCGCGCCACCGATGATAATTGCAGCCACCGTAACCATGATAATCGGTTCATGGTAGGGCACTGCATCCAGTGTCAATTTTCCGAACATTTTCTTCCTCGGCCCCTTAGTGAGCGGTTTCCGCGTGGCTCATGTCCATGCCTTCCATACCTTCGTGCGCGCTGTGCTCGCCTTCTGGCTGGGTCATGTCCATGCTCTTGCCGTGATCCATAAATTTGCCAATAACGTCTTTGAACAAATCAGGCTTCACGTTAGAGAAGTACTCCACCTTGTTGTATTCGCTAGGTGCAGCCACTTTTTCGAACGCCGCCATGTCAGACATGGTGTTTGGAGACTGTTTCGCTTTTTCAACCCACTGGTCGAAAGCGGCACGGTCTGGCGTTGCAATAGCTTTGAACTTCATACCTGAGAAGCCCGGGCCGCTATAGCTGGCGGAGATACCATCGTAGGTGCCTGCTTCATTCGCGATCAGATGCAGGTTAGTCTGCATACCGGCCATCGCGTAAATCTGGCTACCCAGACGCGGGATGAAGAAGGAGTTCATTACGGAGTTGGAGGTCACTTTGAACTGAACCGGAGTGTTCGCCGGGAAGGCGATTTCATTCACGGTAGCAATGCCCTGCTCTGGATAGATGAAGAACCATTTCCAGTCCATGGAGACCACTTCAATGGTAATCGGTTTTTCATCGTGAACCAGCGGCTTGCTTGGCTCAAGTGCGTGAGTGGTTTTCCAGGTCAGTACGGCAAGGAACAGGATGATCAGGATAGGTACCGTCCAGACCACAGCTTCCACTTTGTTGGAGTGTGACCAGTTCGGGCTATACTTCGCATCTTTATTGCTCGCACGATACTTCCAGGCGAAACCAACAGCCATCAAAATGGCTGGAATAACCACAATCAACATCAGGCCAAAAGCCGTCAATATCAGTGAACGTTGTTCCAGTCCAATCTGTCCTTTGGGGTCTAGTAGTGCAGAATCACAGCCACTGAGTAATACAGTGCCTGCGAATAATGACAACCATCCCAAACTTTTATTGTATTTCCTGAGTCTCATTTAACGACCTCAATTCCACGGGAGTCTGGTGGCGTTTAAAGTGTGCGGGCATTTTACGGGAAGGTTACATTACTGTAAACATCATTAGGCCTGTGTCAGGAAGGTGTTACCGGGTTCTGCCGCACGTGTCACAAGTGTTGCAAATTATGTCGGTTTTTATGACCGAAGCCGCATGAGATGGGCTTTATAACGAAAGGACCCCCAAGCATACCCTAAAAGGGACAATTGGTATAACCATTGTTAAAAATAAACAAAAAATTAACAATTAATTATCAATAAAAAGACATCTAAAAAACGAAAAATCAAACTATCGCATGCTGAATCGTTTAATGAAAAATAGCGTTTTGGAACCAGAGCCAATAATTTCCAAATCCTATCCCGCACAAAACAACAAATATTTTTTTTAGTCGATGGTGGCTATTTCACCGTTATAATTTCGGTTGGTGATTACAACGGGAAATAACCTTTCGCATTTTTCTTCAGGTCAGCTGCGTTTTCCGCAACGCCATGAAATCGAGCAGACCGCCCGTCAGGATCCCAACGATGGCCAGCAGGGCTCCGGCGTCCAGCAGAAGGGTCTCAAAGGGGAGCGCCAGTGATGTGCTGGCATTAATAATGAGCACGATAAGCCAGAGTGCCAGCGCAACGCAGCCCATCATTAACAGACGTAACGCAAAACGGTAGGCGCGGTGATATTCCGTTCGTGGCATAAAGTGTTCGGTCCGCTGGGTATATTCCAGCGTCTGGCGACAGACCAGCAACAATAAAATCCCCGGCACGGCAGCCACCACGGAGAAAAGATAAAACGTTGGCCAACCGTGGGCTTCCACAAACCAGCCGGCAATCGGACCTACGTAAACGCGGCCAACGGCAGAGAGCGCCGAGAGCAGCGCGAACTGCGTGGCGGAAAATGACTTGTTGCACAGGGTCATCAGCAGGGCGACAAAGGCTGCTGTCCCCATACCGCCGCAGAGATTTTCGAAGAACACCGCAGCGGCCATGCTGATCATATGTTTGTCGGTTATCGACAGCAGCCAGTAGCCCGCGTTAGAGGCGCCCTGAAGAATGCCGAAGATCAGCAGTGCGCGGAACAGCGTCAGGCGCTGCATCAGCACGCCACCGTAAAGTGCCCCGACAATGGTCGCAAACAGCCCCAGCGTTTTATTCACTACCCCCACTTCACCGGCATCAAAACCGACACCGCGGATCAGGAAGGTGGTGGTCAGGCTCATGGCAAAGGCGTCGCCAAGCTTATAAAGGACGATCAGCAGCAGGATCAGCCAGGCGTTGTTGCGGCCAAAGAAGTCGCGCAGCGGTTCCGCCACGGCCTGCTCCAGCGAGCGGGGAACCGGAATAACGTCGCTCGGTTCGGGGGCAAAGAGCGTGGCGATAATGCAGGGGATAAGCAGGGCGGCCATCAGCCAGTACATGCCCTGCCAGCCGAGGTAACGGTCGGCCAGCCACAGCGCCAGCCCGCCAGAGACCAGCATCCCGAGGCGATAGCCCAGCACGCTGATGGCCGCACCGGCACCGCGTTCTTCCGCTGGTAACACGTCCGTCTTCCAGGCGTCGAACACGATATCCTGAGAGGCGGAACAGAAGGCAATCACCACCGCAAGCGCGGCCATCCAGCGCAGCTGCGTGGTGGGCTCAAGAAACCCCATCGCCGCGATGGCCAGCAGCAGCAGGACCTGCGTCATCACCAGCCAGCCGCGGCGACGCCCGAGGAACGGCGGCGTATAGCGATCCATCACCGGCGACCACAGGAACTTGAAGACATAGGCCTGACCGACAAGCGAGAAGAAACCAATGGTTTTGAGATCGATGTTCTCGACCGTCATCCACGCCTGAAGCGTGCCGGAGGTGAGCGCGAGGGGTAAACCCGAGGCAAAGCCGAGGATCAGCAGAATCGCTGATTTCGGTTGCTGGAAAATGCGTAAGTAATGGCTGGACATGTTCTTATAAGACTGACCCGGTGTTACACCGGGTCAGTGAGCAGGATTAACGTGCGTTCTGCTTGATAAAGTCGTGGATGCTGGTGTCCTGCGCCATATCGGCGATGGTATCGGTCAGCACGCTGTTAACGGCGTTAGCAATGTTCTGGTTGGATGCCTGGAACGCACCTTCCACAGAGTAGCTCGCGCGGTAGTTTTTGGTCATCTTGTTGCCATTCTTCGCGGTGGCAATGATGGCGATATCCGCTTTGGTGGCGATGTTGTAGCGCACGTTGCCCTGTGACACGTCAGCGTACAGGTTGTTGACGATGATCTGCAGATCAACCGCACCGCTTGGGCCGATCATATAGCCGCGAGCAGTCATTTGTTTCTCCAGCACTTCCTGCAGCAGGAAGCGCAGGTCACGGGACGCGGTGAGCGTCACCTGCTGGTTATCGCGGGTCACTTTTGCCAGCGCCTGATCCTGACGCTGATCGGCACCGTTAATGCTCACGGTGACGCCCATCAGGCTTGGGTCCTGCTGAGGCAGGGTGATTTTTGGTGAGACATCAATGGTGGTAGGCGGGGTAGCACAGCCTGCCAGCATAAAAAGGGCTACCAATGGAAAGAAGAGTTTTTTTAACATTTTTAAGTTCTCACGAATCGTAAGCATAATAGAGAGAAAAATTGCCGCCATCATAACATCGCCAACGGTCAGGGGAAGTGGTCAACGCATGTAAATTCATCGTCTTGTCTGAAAACTGACCAGCTCACTCATTTTCTCCTTTCACGGATGATAAAAGGTATGAGCCTCACAGTTAACTTCATTCGTTTGAATGAGAAAATCGGACGAAAGCTAAATATTTGTTGTCAATGTGTAATGGAAACGGTAAAAGCGGCTAATATTTAAAGGGATGGGTGACATCCTGGCGTTGTCGGAGGAGTAATTTCATGATGATACGTGAGCATATAGAAGATAAATTAAGGGCAGCGTTCAACCCTGTGTTCCTCGAAGTCGTCGACGAAAGCTATCGTCATAACGTACCGGCAGGTTCTGAAAGCCACTTTAAAGTGGTTCTGGTTAGCGATCGCTTCACGGGAGAACGTTTCCTGAACCGACATCGCTTGATCTACAGCACCTTGACGGAAGAGCTCTCCACGACCGTGCATGCGCTGGCACTGCATACCTATACCATTAAGGAATGGGAAGGCTTGCAGGATACGGTTTTCGCATCGCCGCCCTGTCGCGGTGCAGGCACTATTGCCTGATAAATCGGATTTGCAACGGCTGGAGCTTTTCCAGTATGTTGCTTACAGATTTCCTCAAAACGGCCTTCGGGCCGTTTTGTTTTGTCTGAGTTTTGAGCGGATGGTGCGATTTTAAGGCTAAAAATAGCCTTAAAGTGTGAAAAAAGCCGCAGCAACATGCCCCAACCGTTCTCGACTCACCTAAGTGATGCCGCTATAATGCCGCGTCTTATTGAATGTCTTCGGGATGATTCTGGCGACAGGGAATGTGAATCTGCACTAAGAGAGCATCCCGGTATAACAGACAGATTCAGAGTTGACCGAGCACTGTGATTTTTTTGAGGTAACAAGATGCAAGTTTCAGTTGAAACCACTCAAGGCCTTGGCCGCCGTGTAACGATTACTATCGCTGCTGACAGCATCGAAACTGCTGTGAAAAGCGAGCTGGTCAACGTAGCAAAAAAAGTACGTATTGACGGCTTCCGTAAGGGCAAAGTACCAATGAATGTTGTTGCTCAGCGTTATGGCGCTTCCGTGCGTCAGGATGTGCTGGGTGAACTGATGAGCCGCAACTTTATCGATGCGATCATCAAAGAAAAAATCAATCCGGCCGGTGCGCCAAACTACGTTCCAGGCGAATACAAACTGGGCGAAGACTTCACCTACTCCGTAGAGTTTGAAGTGTATCCGGAAGTTGAGCTGAAAGGTCTGGAATCTATCGAAGTTGAAAAACCGATTGTCTCCGTGACTGACGAAGACGTTGACGGCATGCTGGACACCCTGCGTAAGCAGCAGGCGAACTGGAAAGAGAAAGAAGGCGCTGTTGACGCGGAAGACCGCGTAACCATCGACTTCACCGGTTCTGTAGACGGCGAAGAGTTCGAAGGCGGCAAAGCGTCTGACTTCGTACTGGCAATGGGCCAGGGTCGTATGATCCCAGGCTTCGAAGACGGTATCAAAGGCCACAAGGCTGGCGAAGAGTTCACCATCGACGTGACCTTCCCGGAAGAGTACCACGCTGAAAACCTGAAAGGTAAAGCAGCGAAGTTCGTCATCAACCTGAAGAAAGTGGAAGAGCGCGAACTGCCAGAACTGACTGAAGAGTTCATCAAACGTTTCGGCGTGGAAGACGGTTCTGTTGCTGGCCTGCGTACCGAAGTGCGTAAAAACATGGAGCGCGAGCTGAACGGTGCTGTGCGTAACCGCGTGAAGTCTCAGGCGATCGAAGGCCTGGTGAAAGCCAACGAAATCGACGTTCCTGCTGCACTGATCGACAGCGAAATCGACGTTCTGCGCCGTCAGGCTGCACAGCGTTTCGGTGGCAACCAGCAGCAAGCGATGGAACTGCCGCGCGAGCTGTTCGAAGAGCAGGCAAAACGCCGCGTTGTGGTTGGCCTGCTGCTGGGCGAAGTGATTCGTACCCACGAGCTGAAAGCTGACGAAGAGCGTGTGAAAGGCCTGATCGAAGAGATGGCTTCTGCGTACGAAGATCCATCAGAAGTGATCGAGTTCTACGGTAAGAACAAAGAGCTGATGGACAACATGCGCAACGTTGCCCTGGAAGAGCAGGCTGTTGAAGCGGTACTGGCGAAAGCGAAAGTGACCGAAAAAGCGACCTCTTTCAACGAACTGATGAACCAGCAGGCGTAATTTCGCCCCAACGGTTTAAAGTTTGAACAGAAAACCCGTTGCCTTGCGGCAGCGGGTTTTTTTTATCGCAGCCAGAGCCCAGGAAGAGTGCTAAAACGCCCTTTCGGTGTTAGCGTAACAACAAAAGGTTGTTATGCTTGAAATAGGGCACTGTGAACCCCATAAGTACGTAATCATGATGAATGAGACTGGCTGATAATCCGTCCGTAAGGTTACAATCAGTACAGCAGGTGTTTTCAATTTTGATCCAGGAGACGGAAATGTCATACAGTGGCGAACGAGATAACTTTGCACCCCATATGGCTCTGGTGCCAATGGTTATTGAACAGACCTCACGTGGTGAGCGTTCTTTTGATATCTATTCCCGTCTGCTCAAGGAACGCGTTATCTTTCTGACCGGCCAGGTGGAAGACCACATGGCTAACCTGATCGTGGCGCAGATGCTGTTTCTGGAAGCGGAAAACCCGGAAAAAGACATTTACCTGTACATTAACTCCCCGGGTGGCGTGATTACCGCAGGGATGTCCATTTATGACACCATGCAATTCATCAAACCGGATGTCAGCACGATCTGTATGGGTCAGGCAGCATCTATGGGCGCGTTCCTGTTAACCGCAGGGGCGAAGGGTAAGCGTTTCTGCTTGCCGAATTCCCGCGTGATGATTCACCAGCCGCTGGGCGGTTACCAGGGGCAGGCGACGGATATCGAAATCCACGCCCGCGAAATCCTGAAAGTAAAAGCGCGCATGAATGAACTTATGGCGCAGCATACGGGTCAACCTCTCGAGCAGATCGAGCGCGATACCGAGCGCGATCGCTTCCTCTCTGCTTCAGAGGCAGTTGAGTACGGCTTAGTCGACTCCGTGTTGACCCATCGTAATTGATGCCCGCGACGCGAGTGTGCCGCTATACTAAGGTAGGGCGGCACGCTGCTTGATGCAGCTTGCGTCTTAGAATGGCATTTGCGTCGTCATGTGCGGCACAAAGAACTTAAAAAGAGGTTTGGACTCATGACAGATAAACGCAAAGATGGTTCGGGCAAACTGCTGTACTGCTCTTTTTGCGGCAAAAGCCAGCATGAAGTGCGTAAACTGATTGCCGGGCCGTCCGTGTATATCTGCGACGAATGCGTCGATTTATGTAACGACATCATTCGCGAAGAGATTAAAGAAGTCGCACCGCACCGTGAGCGCAGCGCGCTGCCAACGCCGCATGAAATTCGTCATCACCTTGACGACTACGTCATCGGCCAGGAGCAGGCCAAGAAAGTGCTGGCGGTAGCGGTCTATAACCACTACAAACGCCTGCGTAACGGCGATACCAGCAATGGCGTGGAACTGGGTAAAAGTAACATTCTGCTGATCGGCCCAACCGGTTCCGGTAAAACGCTGCTGGCTGAAACCCTGGCGCGTCTGCTTGATGTTCCGTTCACCATGGCGGATGCCACCACCCTGACCGAAGCCGGTTACGTGGGTGAGGACGTCGAAAACATCATCCAGAAACTGCTGCAGAAGTGCGATTACGACGTACAGAAAGCCCAGCGCGGGATTGTTTACATCGATGAGATCGACAAGATCTCCCGTAAATCCGACAACCCGTCCATCACTCGTGACGTATCGGGTGAAGGCGTACAGCAGGCACTGCTGAAGCTGATCGAAGGTACGGTTGCTGCCGTTCCGCCACAGGGTGGTCGTAAACATCCGCAGCAGGAGTTCCTGCAGGTTGATACCTCCAAGATCCTGTTCATCTGTGGCGGTGCCTTTGCTGGTCTGGATAAAGTTATCTCCCACCGTGTTGAAACCGGCTCCGGCATTGGTTTTGGCGCAACGGTGAAATCCACATCCGAAAAACTGAACGAAGGCGAGCTCCTGGCACAGGTTGAACCAGAAGATCTGATCAAATTCGGTCTGATCCCTGAATTCATCGGTCGTCTGCCGGTTGTGGCTACGCTGAATGAGCTGAGTGAAGAGGCGCTGATCCAGATCCTGAAAGAGCCGAAAAATGCGCTGACCAAGCAGTATCAGGCGCTGTTCAATCTGGAAGGGGTTGATCTGGAATTCCGCGACGAAGCGCTGGATGCGATTGCCAAAAAAGCAATGAGCCGCAAAACCGGCGCGCGTGGCCTGCGTTCTATCGTTGAAGCGGCACTGCTCGACACCATGTACGATCTGCCGTCGATGGAAGACGTTGAGAAAGTGGTGATTGACGAGTCGGTTATCAGCGGTCAAACCAAACCGCTGCTGATTTACGGCAAACCGGAAGCCCAGCAGGCATCTGGCGAATAATTCACCAAATCATACAAGCAGTTAATCAAAAAGGGGGGATTTTATCTCCCCTTTACTTTTTCCGTATTCATAGCGTTGAATGTGTGGGAAACATCCCCATATACTGGATACATGTTAATGGTTATGTGAAGCACAGTGACATGACCAGCTTACCTGGCGGACACTAACTAAGAGAGAGCTCTATGAATCCTGAGCGTTCTGAACGCATTGAAATCCCCGTATTGCCGTTGCGCGATGTGGTGGTTTATCCGCACATGGTCATACCCTTATTTGTAGGGCGGGAAAAATCTATCCGTTGCCTCGAAGCCGCTATGGATCATGATAAAAAAATCATGCTGGTGGCGCAGAAAGAAGCATCAACGGATGAGCCGGGTGTAAACGATCTTTTCACCGTCGGGACCGTGGCCTCTATTTTGCAGATGCTGAAGCTGCCTGACGGCACCGTGAAGGTGCTGGTAGAAGGCCTGCAGCGTGCGCGTATTACCACTCTGTCAGACGACGGCGAACACTTCTCTGCGAAGGCAGAGTACCTTGATTCGCCTGAACTTGATGAGCGCGAACAGGAAGTGCTGGTTCGCACCGCGATTAGCCAGTTTGAAGGCTATATCAAGCTGAACAAGAAAATCCCACCAGAAGTGCTGACGTCGCTGAACAGCATCGACGATCCTGCACGTCTGGCGGACACCATCGCTGCACACATGCCGCTGAAGCTGGCTGACAAACAGTCCGTGCTGGAAATGTCCGACGTTAACGAACGTCTGGAATACCTGATGGCGATGATGGAGTCTGAAATCGATCTGCTGCAGGTTGAGAAGCGCATTCGCAACCGCGTCAAAAAGCAGATGGAGAAATCTCAGCGTGAGTACTATCTGAATGAGCAAATGAAGGCTATTCAGAAAGAGCTGGGCGAGATGGACGACGCGCCGGACGAAAACGAAGCGCTGAAGCGTAAGATCGACGCGGCGAAGATGCCGAAAGAGGCGAAAGAGAAAGCCGAAGCAGAACTGCAGAAGCTGAAAATGATGTCTCCGATGTCGGCTGAAGCGACCGTCGTACGCGGCTACATTGAGTGGATGGTGCAGGTTCCGTGGAACGCCCGCAGCAAGGTCAAAAAAGACCTGCGTCAGGCGCAGGAGATCCTGGATACTGACCATTATGGCCTGGAACGCGTGAAAGACCGCATTCTTGAGTACCTCGCGGTACAGAGCCGTGTAAACAAAATTAAAGGCCCGATTCTGTGCCTGGTAGGACCGCCGGGGGTGGGTAAAACCTCTCTGGGCCAGTCCATCGCTAAAGCGACCGGACGTAAGTATATCCGTATGGCGCTGGGCGGCGTACGCGATGAAGCGGAAATCCGCGGTCACCGCCGTACCTACATCGGTTCTATGCCGGGTAAACTGATCCAGAAGATGGCGAAAGTGGGCGTTAAAAACCCGCTGTTCCTGCTCGATGAGATCGACAAAATGTCGTCGGACATGCGTGGTGACCCTGCGTCTGCGCTGCTGGAAGTACTTGATCCAGAACAGAACGTGGCGTTCAGCGATCACTACCTGGAAGTGGACTACGACCTGAGCGACGTGATGTTCGTGGCGACGTCGAACTCCATGAATATTCCAGCGCCGCTGCTGGACCGTATGGAAGTGATCCGTCTCTCCGGCTATACCGAAGACGAGAAGCTGAACATCGCGAAACAGCACCTGCTGCCGAAACAGATTGAGCGTAACGCGCTGAAAGCCAACGAGCTGACCGTCGAGGACAGCGCGATTATTGGCATCATCCGCTACTATACCCGTGAAGCGGGCGTGCGTAGCCTTGAGCGTGAAATCTCTAAACTGTGCCGTAAGGCGGTGAAACAGCTGTTGCTGGATAAGAGCCTGAAACACATCACGATTAATGGTGATAACCTGCATGCCTATCTCGGCGTTCAGCGCTTCGACTATGGTCGCGCGGATAACGAAAACCGCGTTGGCCAGGTCACCGGTCTGGCATGGACGGAAGTGGGCGGCGATCTGCTGACCATCGAAACCGCCTGTGTACCGGGTAAAGGCAAGCTGACCTATACCGGCTCGCTGGGTGAAGTGATGCAGGAGTCCATTCAGGCGGCGCTGACCGTGGTGCGCGCGCGCGCGGAGAAACTGGGTATCAACCCGGATTTCTACGAAAAACGCGACATCCACGTACATGTACCTGAAGGGGCGACGCCGAAAGATGGTCCAAGCGCGGGTATTGCCATGTGTACCGCTCTGGTTTCTTGCCTGACAGGCAACCCGGTGCGTGCTGATGTGGCAATGACCGGTGAAATTACCCTGCGCGGTCAGGTTCTGCCAATCGGTGGCTTAAAAGAAAAACTGCTGGCGGCGCATCGTGGTGGGATCAAAACCGTATTGATCCCTTACGAAAACAAACGCGATCTGGAAGAGATTCCGGACAACGTGATTGCCGACCTGCAGATCCATCCTGTTAAGCGAATTGAGGAAGTACTTAGTCTCGCATTGCAGAATGAACCGTCCGGAATGCAGATTGTAACCGCAAAATAGTGACCTCGCGCAAAGAGCGTCAATAAAAACAAGGCTGGTAAGTCATTTCGCACTTGCCAGCCTTTTTTTGTATAGCTAATTTAGATTGCTGATTAGGTCAGCCATCAACAACGGGTGTTGTAAGGTCATGGCAGGCCTGATATAACTGCTGCGCGGTCGCGTTGTGAAGGATTCAGGCGCGATATAAATTATAAAGAGAGGAAGAGAACAGTGAATAAATCTCAACTGATTGACAAAATTGCTGCTGGTGCTGATATTTCTAAAGCTGCAGCTGGACGTGCGTTAGATGCATTAATTGCTTCTGTTACTGAATCTCTGCAGGCTGGGGACGACGTTGCACTGGTAGGCTTCGGTACTTTTGCTGTTAAAGAGCGTGCTGCCCGTACTGGCCGCAACCCTCAGACCGGTAAAGAGATCACCATTGCTGCCGCTAAAGTGCCGGGTTTCCGTGCAGGTAAAGCGCTGAAAGACGCAGTAAACTGATTGCTTTCCCGTTTCAGGGAAGCCGGATAGTACAAGGGCGCATCTTTTGATGTGCCTTTTTTGTTTGTCCAGACCTGATTTGTGCGAGTTTATGCGAGTTGTGGGCTGACAATCGCCCCGTTTTCTTGTCACAATACGACTTTACGCGCGACGGGCAGGATTTTCCGTCAGCGTCAGGTAACCAGTCACCTACAGCGGAGTGTTGTTACACCATGATGGACAGCTTACGCACGGCTGCTAACAGTCTCGTGCTCAAGATTATTTTCGGTATCATTATCGTGTCGTTCATATTGACCGGCGTGAGCAGTTACCTTATTGGCGGTGGCGCGAACTATGCCGCAAAAGTGAATGGCCAGGAGATCAGCCGCGGCCAGTTCGAGAATGCTTTTGCCGGTGAACGTAACCGTATGCAGCAACAGCTGGGCGACCAATTCTCTGAACTGGCAGCAAACGAAGGGTATATGAAGACCCTGCGTCAGCAGACGCTGAACCGTCTTATCGACGAAGCGCTGCTGGATCAGTATGCCAAAAAACTCGGCCTTGGCATTAGCGATGAGCAGGTGAAAAAAGCCATCTTCTCTACGCAAGCCTTCCAGTCTAACGGTAAATTCGACAACGCGCGTTACAACAGCATCGTCAACCAGATGGGGATGACGGCCGATCAGTACGCGCAGGCGCTGCGTAACCAACTGACCACCCAGCAGCTCATCAATGCCGTTGTTGGCACCGATTTCATGCTCAAAGGCGAAACGGATGAACTGGCTGCGCTGGTGGCGCAGCAGCGCGTTGTACGTGAAGCGACCATTGATGTTAACGCCCTGGCGGCGAAACAGCAGGTGAGCGACGCTGACATTAACGCCTGGTACGAGCAGAACAAGAATACCTTTGTTTCTCCTGAACAGTTCCGCGTGAGCTACATCAAGCTGGATGCGGCTGCGCTGCAGGAAAGCGCGTCTGACGCGGAAATCCAGTCTTACTACGACCAGCATCAGGATCAGTTCACACAGCCGCAGCGTAACCGCTACAGCGTGATTCAGACCAAAACCGAGGCGGATGCCAAAGCGGCACTGGATGAGCTGAACAAAGGCGCTGATTTTGCGACCGTCGCGAAAGCGAAATCCACCGACATTATCTCTGCGAAAAACGGCGGCGATATGGGCTGGCTGGAAGACGCGACCACGCCGGACGAGCTGAAAAATGCGGGTCTGAAAGAGAAAGGCCAACTGTCTGGCGTCATTAAATCATCCGTAGGTTTCCTGGTCGTGCGTCTGGACGACATCACCGCGGCGAAAACCAAGCCGCTGGCTGAGGTTCGTGACGATATCGCGGCAAAAGTGAAGCAGGAAAAAGCGCTGGATGCCTACTATGCGCTGCAGCAGAAAGTGAGTGATGCTGCCAGCAACGACAACGAATCTCTGGCGGGTGCCGAGCAGGCGGCTGGGGTGAAAGCGGTTGAGACGGGCTGGTTTGGTCGTGACAACCTGCCGGAAGAGCTGAACTTCAAACCGGTTTCTGATGCCATCTTCAACGGTGGTCTGGTTGGTGAGAACGGCACGCCGGGCAGTAACTCAGACATCATTACCGTCGATGGCGATCGTGCGTTTGTGTTGCGCGTCAGCGAGCACAAGCCGGAAGCGGTCAAACCGCTGGCGGACGTGAAGGATCAGGTCGTCGCTCAGGTTAAGCACAACAAAGCGGAACAGCAGGCGAAACTGGATGCTGAGAAGATTCTGGCCGATCTGAAAGCGGGTAAACAGGACGCGCTGAAAGCGGCTGGCCTGAGCTTCGGTGAAGCGAAAACGCTGAGCCGTACCGGTCAGGACCCTATCAGCCAGGCCGCGTTTGGCCTGACTCTGCCGGCGAAAGACAAGCCAAGCTTCGGCACCACTACCGATATGCAGGGTAACGTCGTTCTGCTGGCGCTGGATGAAGTGAAAGCCGGCACTCTGCCAGACGCGCAGAAGAAGGCGATGGTCCAGGGGATTACCCAGAACAATGCCCAGATTGCCTTCGAAGCCATGATGAGCAACCTGCGTAAAGAGGCCAAAATTAAGCTGGGCGATATCATTACTCAGCAGCAATAATTACGTATCTGCTCGCAGATTTTCGCAACGCTCTGCAATAACTAAAGGCCGCTTTCGCGGCCTTTTCCATTTCTGCACTCTGCTGTTTGTGCCTCTTTTATCGGGCGGCTATCGTGACGTGGCTGTCTACAAACAAGGAGATAACAGCATGAAATGTGGAATAAAAGCACTGTTAATTACGCTGGCTATTGCCACCACCGGTATGAGCGCGGGCGCACTGGCGGCGGCACCTGCCGCTAAACCACAGGCGGTACAGAGTAAGACCGACGCCGCAGCGCCGGGGCAGGGGCAAACCAAAGCGACTGACGTTGGTAAAAACGTGGATGATGACGGTACGCGAGTCAGCATCAATTCGGCCTCTGCGGAAGAGCTGGCCCGCGTGATGAATGGCGTCGGGCTGAAAAAAGCGCAGGCCATCGTAAGCTATCGTGAAGAGTATGGTCCTTTCAAAACGGTCGACGATCTCAAGCAGGTTCCCGGCATGGGGAGCGCGCTGGTTGAGCGCAACCTCGCACACCTGACGTTGTAATCTCACAATTACTTGCACAGCGGCAAAATTTTGCCAGGATAAAGAGGTCATACCAGTTATGACCTCTTATCCTACAATAACAGTAAAGGCTATTGCGCTATGCAGACAAAAATAAAAGTACGCGGTTTTCACCTCGACGTTTACCAGCATGTGAACAATGCCCGCTACCTGGAGTTTCTTGAGGAAGCGCGCTGGGACGGGCTGGAAAACAGCGAAAGCTTTCAGTGGATGACCGCGCACAACATCGCGTTCGTGGTCGTCAATATCAATATCAACTACCGTCGCCCTGCCGTGTTGGGCGATGTGCTCACGGTGACCAGCCAGGTGCAGCAGATCAATGGTAAAAGCGGCGTGTTAAGCCAGGTGGTTACGCTCGATCCGGAAGGGCAGGTGGTGGCTGATGCGTTGATCACCTTTGTCTGTATCGATCTGAAAACGCAGAAAGCGCTGCCGCTGGAAGGGGAATTGCGCGAAAAGCTGGAACTGATGATCGTGTAACACAGGTTCAGGCTTACCCGTGCTGTCGACACCTGTTATGCGACAGCACGGTCAGGTCGCCCTATTTAAGCCCGGTTTTTTTCTGCATTGCGGCCATCACGCCGGCTTTATCGGCAAGATAGTGGTTCAGCCCGTTAGCGCGCAGATTACAGGCGGCGCACTGGCCGCAACCGTCGCCTTTAATGCCGTTGTAGCAGGTGAGGGTTTCGCTGCGAACCAGGTCCAGCTTGCCCCAGTAGTCGGCCAGCGCCCAGGTTTCGGCTTTATCCAGCCACATCAGCGGGGTTTCAAAGCGCGTCTCTTTCGCCATCCCCAGATTGACGGCGTGATTTAACGCCTTCACGAACTCATCACGACAGTCCGGGTAGCCGGAGAAGTCTGTTTCACACACGCCCGTGATCACCGCTTCGGCTTTTACCTGGTAGGCATAAATTGCCGTCAGGGTGAGGAACAGAATATTGCGGCCCGGCACGAAGGTATTCGGAATGCCGCTGGCATCGGGTTCGTAGTCCGGGACGGGAATACTGTCCCGGGTGAGGCTACTCACGGCCAGTTCATTTAACAGCGTAACGTCCAGCACCTTATGCGCGCGTGCCCCCAGTTTCAGGGCCAGTTCACGGGCAACGTCGATCTCAGCGCGATGTCGCTGACCATAATCGAAAGTGACACAGTGAACCTCATCGTACTGATGAAGAGCCTGGACCTGGCAGGTAGTAGAGTCTTGTCCTCCGCTGAACACGACGACGGCACGTTTCATAAATCATCTCGACTGTTACGGTAAAAACGTTATGTTACCGTCTGCCTGTGGCGGCGACCAGCTTCTTCACGATTTGGGGGCGGGCAGCCAGGCTTCGGTAAAATCAAACCAGCCGCGGGTGTTGAGGCGAATCCCATTCACGCCCGGCGGCGCGCTGATCTGATACTGATAATTAAAGAGCGGCGTCAGCACTGCATTTTCCATTAATCGGCTAAAAATGGCCTTCAGGCCCGCGTGCCGATCCCGAGCTTCGGCCTGAGTCTGTACCGCATCCAGCGTGGCTTGCAAATGGGCGTACGCCGGTGCGCTTAACACGTGTGGCCAAAGCGTATCGCAGCGCAGCCACTGCTCAAGCGTATACGCTGGCGCTTCGCCAATCAGCCTGTCGCCCATCATGATGTCTGCTTCGGCAAGCTGCTGGCATCCGTCCCACGTCTTGGCGTCATGAAAGATGACGGTCAGCTCACAACCCTGTAGCGCCAGGTACGTCTTCAACTGGCTGGCCATGGTGTGAAGCTCAACGGGAAGATGGTAAACCAGCGTCAGTGCTTCAGGCAGGGCAACATCGGTTAAATCAGTCCATTCGGGGATTGTCCAGCCGGGAAGCAGTTCCCCGGTGGGGGTGATGAGCCCTTCGTTTAGCGGAAGCGTGTGGAGAAGCCTGGAGTGATGAATGATATTAATCAGCCGCTTTGCCTGGTTCTCACTCAGGCGTGCGCTCTGTTTTAGCGTGAGGTAACAGAACCCCAGGCTGGTGCTGCTGCTTACCAGCCGCAGACTTTCCAGCTCGTCGGCCTCACCAATCGCGATTTGCACCGGGTGACGGCAGCTGGTACCCAACCTGTGATCAAAAAGCTGGGGTGTGATCCAGTATTCGATGGCTTTGAGCAGCGGATGGCTCAGGTGGTACTGCTCATGGCTTTCCAGACGAACCAGGTCGGGTTCAAAGGCGACCAGCCGAAAGGGGCCGCTGCCAATCGTCGAATGGTCGGGATGCGCCAGACGGCTACAGTAGGTCGCCAGCCTGTGCGGCAGCCAGTAATCCGGATGATGTAGCGTAAACGTCAGGCACTGCGGATGCGTTGTTTCGATACAGAGGACGCTCTGGAACAGGGTGCGCAGGGCGGGAAGCGTCAACAGCGCGGTCAGGCTCCGCTGGAGATGCGTCGTTTCAATTTTATCGCCGTTATGCCAGTGCAGCGTGGAGCGAATGTAGAAATGCCAGCGCAGTCCATCATCCGACACATCCCAGTGATGCGCCAGATCGCCCGTCGGCTCACTGCTGTTGCCGTGAAATCGCGTCAAACCTGAGAAGACTTGCCTTGCTAGATGCTGCTCTGCCCGACCCGGTAAAAAGCCCGGCTGAAGTGGCTCCAGTGAGCGGTAGTAGGGAATGCGCAGCGTCGGCGTGTCGTTTTGCCACTGCCCACCCAAAAACGGGTGCAGCAGCGCACGCAAATCTTCGGGAGCAAGCTGCGCCAGCTCGAGGGCGTTATGCTGCTGCCCGCTTTTTAGCGCTTCTTCCATCATCGTGTTGCGCAGTGATTCCGGAGTGACGTGAAACGTCAGCGCACCGCGCCTTCCACGCCCGGACTGCGCGCGCCAGGTCAGCCAGCCCGCCTCCTGGGCCTGACGCAGCAGAGTACGGACATGTCGCTCGCTACAAAAGCAGCGGCTGGCAAGTTCATTTACGGTTACCTGCTGCGGCGCGCCAGCGGAAGGTTGCCACAGGCGTTGATACTGGTTAAGACGGTTAAGCTGGCGCATAAGAAACCCGGAACAATAATTCTCATCTATTCACTATTACTTCCGTATAACTCACACGATACTGATGTACAAGTTAACCGCATCACATTTCGGGAGTAATCATGGCTCGGCTCGCTGCATTTGATATGGACGGTACGCTGTTAATGCCGGATCACCGTTTAGGGGAGAAAACCCTGAACACGCTGAAGCGCCTGCACGAGCGTAATGTCACCCTGACGTTTGCCACCGGGCGTCATGTTCTGGAAATGCGCCATTTGCTGGGCGCGTTTGCCCTCGATGCCTTTCTGATCACCGGCAACGGGACGCGAATTCACTCTGTAGAAGGCGATGTGCTGTACCGACAGGATCTCAACCCGGAAGTGGCGGATATCGTGCTGCACAGTACCTGGGACACGCAGGCCAGCATCCACGTTTTTAACGATCGGGGCTGGTTTACCGGAAGCGACATCCCGGAATTATTGCACGCGCATGTGTATAGCGGTTTTAAATACCAGCTTATCGATCTGCGTCGGATCCCCGCCCATGCGGTGACCAAGATCTGCTTCTGCGGCGATCACGACGATCTCTGTCGCTTACGGATCCAACTGAATGAGGCGCTGGGCGACCGGGCGCACCTGACCTTCTCGGCGGTGGATTGCCTGGAAGTGCTGCCGGTGGGCTGCAACAAAGGTTCCGCTCTGGCGGTGCTGAGCGACCACCTGGGATTAACGCTGCAGGAGTGTATGGCGTTCGGTGACGCCATGAACGACCGCGAAATGCTGGGTAGCGTAGGTCGCGGTCTGATCATGGGGAATGCGATGGCGCAGCTGAAAGCAGAACTTCCCCATCTGCCGGTTATCGGTCACTGCCGTAATGAAGCAGTGTCCCATTTTTTGACGCATTGGCTGGACAATAACAACCTCCCATATTCCCCCGAATAGTGAGACCCTTCCAGCAAGCCAGACTTCGGTCTGGCTTTTTTTATTTCAGCAGTTGAGCAATCTGCGCCTTCCAGGGGGCGATATCACCGATGTTGGCCTGCACCCACTCCGCATTGTAGTAGGTCTCGAGATAACGCTCGCCGCTGTCGCACAGCAGCGTGACGATGGAACCGGTGCGTCCCGCTTCGCGCATACGTGCGGCAAGCTGCAGCGCGCCCCACATATTGGTGCCCGTCGAGGCGCCCACTTTGCGGCCCAGCTGCGTTTCCAGCCAGTGCGCCGTTGCCACGCTGGCGGCATCCGGCACGCGCATCATCTCGTCCACAACGTCGGGGATGAAAGAGGGCTCAACGCGCGGACGGCCAATCCCTTCAATCTTACTCCCCACCGGGCTGCGCAGACCGGCATCGCGGTTTTGCCAGTAGTCGAGGAACACGGAGTTCTGCGGGTCAACGACCATCAGCTGGGTATCGTAACCCTGACAGCGGATATAGCGTCCGATCGTGGCTGACGTACCGCCGGTACCGGCGCTCATCACAATGTAGGACGGAACCGGATGCGGTTCGTGGGTCATCTGGCGGAAGATACTGTCGGCAATGTTGTTATTCCCGCGCCAGTCCGTCGCGCGCTCGGCGAAGGTGAACTGGTCCATATAGTGGCCGTTCAGCTCACGAGCCAGCATTTCAGAGGCGGCGTAGATTTCGCAGGCGCTTTCCACAAAGTGGCAGCGACCGCCGTAAAATTCGATCTGTTCGATTTTGCGTTTTGCGGTGCAGGAGGGCATCACCGCAATAAACGGCAGACCCAGCAGGCGGGCGAAATAGGCTTCGGACACCGCCGTTGAACCGGAAGAGGATTCAATGATGGTGGTGCCTTCTTTAATCCAGCCGTTACATAAACCGTATAAAAACAGCGAGCGCGCCAGGCGATGCTTCAGTCTGCCGGTAGGATGGGTGCTTTCATCTTTCAGATAGAGCTGAATGCCGTCAAATCCCGGCAGGGAAAGGCGAATCAGGTGCGTATCCGCCGAGCGCTGATAGTCGGCATTGATTTCGCTGATCGCATGTTTAACCCAGGTGCTATTCATCGTCGTTATCCGTTTGTCATTTTGTGCCTAGCATAGCGAAAAGCACAGAAAAAATTGTTGCTATCTGGCCTTTAAAATAGAATTAAGGGAGAAAAATTTTCTCTGTGAGGTGGGTATGCTAGATAAAATTGACCGCAAGCTCCTTTCATTGCTGCAAAGTGACTGTACCCTCTCTTTGCAGGCGCTGGCAGATGCCGTTAATCTGACCACCACCCCGTGCTGGAAGCGGCTTAAGAAGCTGGAAGATGACGGTATTCTGCTGGGGCGCGTCGCGCTGTTAGATCCTGAAAAACTGGGGCTTGGGTTGACGGCATTTGTGCTGATAAAAACCCAGCATCACAGCAGCGAGTGGTATTGCCGCTTCGTTACCCAGGTGTCTGAGATGCCCGAAGTGCTCGGTTTCTGGCGTATGGCCGGCGAGTACGATTACCTGATGCGCGTCCAGGTGGCCGACATGAAGCGTTATGATGACTTCTACAAGCGGCTGGTGAACAGCGTGCCGGGGTTATCGGACGTCACCTCAAGCTTCGCCATGGAACAGATTAAATACACCACAGCATTACCCATTGAATAACTTCGTAAAATACCTTCAGGAACAAACCGCGTGCGACTATTTGCCCAATTAAGCTGGTACTTTCGTCGGGAGTGGCAACGCTACCTCGGTGCAGTCGCCCTGCTTATTATCATTGCTATCCTGCAGCTGATCCCGCCGAAAGTGGTGGGCTACGTCGTGGATGGCGTCACCGAACAGCATTACACCACCGCACGGGTGTTGATGTGGGTTGGCACGCTGGTGCTGACGGCGGTCATTGTTTATCTGCTGCGCTACGTCTGGCGCGTGCTGCTGTTTGGTGCGTCCTATCAGCTGGCCGTTGAGCTGCGTGAAGATTTTTATCGCCAGCTGAGTCGACAGCATCCCGAATTTTATCTGCGCCATCGCACCGGGGATCTTATCGCGCGCGCGACTAACGACGTCGATCGCGTGGTCTTTGCCGCCGGGGAAGGGGTGCTGACGCTGGTGGACTCGCTGGTAATGGGCTGCGCGGTGCTGATCGTCATGTCCACGCAGATCAGCTGGCAGCTGACCCTGCTGGCGCTGCTGCCGATGCCGCTCATGGCGCTGGCGATCAATCGCTACGGCGAACAGTTGCACGAGCGCTTCAAGCTGGCGCAGGCGGCGTTTTCGTCGCTGAACGATCGCACCCAGGAGAGCATGACCAGCATCCGCATGATCAAAGCGTTTGGTCTGGAAGACCGGCAGTCCGCGCTGTTTGCCGCCGATGCGGCCGACACGGGGGCGAAAAACATGCGCGTCGCGCGTATTGACGCGCGATTTGATCCAACGATTTATATCGCAATTGGCATGGCAAATATGCTGGCGATTGGCGGCGGTAGCTGGATGGTGGTGCAGGGCACGCTCACCCTGGGCCAGTTGACCAGCTTTGCCATGTATCTGGGGCTGATGATCTGGCCGATGCTGGCGCTGGCCTGGATGTTTAACATCGTGGAGCGCGGCAGCGCCGCCTACAGCCGTATTCGCGCCATGCTGGCCGAAGCGCCGGTGGTCAATGACGGCAGCGAAGCGTTGCCGGAAGGACGCGGCGTCATGAAAGTCGACGTCCGCAAGTTTATCTATCCGCAAACGGAACATCCGGTACTGGAGAACGTCAGTTTTACCCTTCAGCCGGGCCAGATGCTCGGCATCTGCGGCCCGACGGGCTCCGGTAAAAGTACCGTACTCTCGCTGCTCCAGCGCCACTTTGACGTCACGCAGGGCGATATTCGCTTCCATGATATTCCGCTCACCAGCCTGCTGCTGGATGAGTGGCGTGGTCGCCTGGCGGTTGTCAGCCAGACGCCGTTTCTTTTTTCTGACACCGTGGCGAACAACATCGCGCTTGGGTGCCCTGCGGCAACGCAGGAAGAGATCGAGCATGTGGCACGTTTGGCCAGCGTGCATGATGACATTTTGCGCCTGCCGCAGGGCTACGAAACGGAAGTCGGGGAACGCGGCGTCATGCTGTCCGGCGGGCAAAAACAGCGTATCTCTATTGCCCGCGCCCTGCTGCTCAATGCGGAAATCCTGATTCTGGACGATGCGCTCTCCGCCGTGGACGGCCGTACCGAGCATCAGATCCTGCATAACCTGCGCCAGTGGGGCGACGGACGCACGATAATTATCAGTGCCCACCGTTTGTCAGCGCTCACCGAAGCCAGCGAAATTCTGGTCTTGCAGCACGGCCATATTGCCCAGCGCGGGCAGCATGACGCGCTGGCAGAGCAACCGGGTTGGTATCGCGATATGTACCGTTATCAGCAGCTTGAGGCGGCGCTGGACGATGCGCCGGAGCAGGATGAGGAGGCCGCCAATGCGTAAGCTCGGAACGATGTGGCCGACGCTCAAACGTCTGCTGGCCTACGGCTCGCCGTGGCGTAAACCGCTCTCCGTTGCCGTGCTTTTACTCTGGATTGCGGCGATTGCCGAAGTGAGCGGACCGCTGCTCATCAGCTATTTCATCGACAATATGGTCGCCAAAAGCTACCTGCCGCTCGGGCTGGTGGCGGGGTTAGGCGTGGCCTACGTTGGCTTACAGCTGACGGCGGCAGGATTGCACTATGCGCAGTCGCTGCTGTTTAACCGTGCAGCCGTGGGCGTGGTTCAGCAGTTGCGTACCGATGTGATGGACGCGGCGCTTCGCCAGCCGCTCAGCGAGTTTGATATCCAGCCGGTTGGGCAGGTGATTTCGCGCGTGACCAACGATACCGAGGTGATCCGCGATCTGTACGTCACCGTGGTGGCAACCGTGCTGCGCAGCGCGGCGCTGATTGGCGCGATGCTGGTGGCGATGTTCAGCCTCGACTGGCGCATGGCGCTGGTGGCGATCACCATCTTCCCGGCGGTGCTGATCGTCATGGTGATTTACCAGCGTTACAGCACGCCGATTGTGCGCCGGGTGCGCGCCTATCTGGCCGATATCAACGATGGCTTCAACGAAGTGATCAACGGCATGAGCGTCATCCAGCAGTTCCGCCAGCAGGCGCGCTTTGGCGAGCGCATGGGCGAAGCCAGCCGTTCGCACTATATGGCGCGTATGCAGACGCTGCGCCTGGACGGTTTCCTGCTGCGACCGCTGCTGAGCCTGTTCTCGGCGCTGGTGCTTTGCGGGCTGCTGATGCTCTTTGGCCTGAGCGCAAACGGTACGATTGAAGTGGGCGTGCTGTACGCTTTCATTAGCTATCTTGGACGCCTTAACGAGCCGCTGATCGAACTCACTACGCAGCAATCGATGCTGCAACAGGCGGTTGTCGCTGGTGAGCGCGTCTTTGAGCTGATGGACAGGCCGCGCCAGGCCTACGGCAATGACGAGCGACCTCTGCAAAGCGGGGCTATCACCTTTGATAACGTCTCGTTTGCCTATCGCGAAGACCGTCTGGTGCTGCAGGACATTACGCTCGATGTGCCGTCACGCGGTTTCGTCGCGCTGGTGGGCCACACCGGCAGCGGTAAAAGCACGCTCGCCAGCCTGCTGATGGGCTACTATCCGGTCACGCAAGGCGAAATCCGCCTCGACGGACGTCCGCTCGCGTCACTTAGCCACACGGTGTTACGCAAAGGCGTTGCGATGGTGCAGCAGGATCCGGTCGTGCTGGCCGATACCTTCTACGCCAACGTAACCCTGGGACGGGACTATTCGGAGGCGCAGGTTTGGGCGGTACTGGAAACGGTGCAGTTGGCAGACCTGGCGCGCGGGTTTAGCGACGGGATCAACACGAAGCTGGGCGAGCAGGGCAACAATCTCTCCGTGGGGCAAAAACAGCTCCTGGCGCTGGCGCGCGTCCTGATTGAAACGCCGCAGGTGCTGATTCTGGACGAAGCCACGGCCAGCATAGATTCTGGAACCGAGCAGGCGATTCAGCAGGCGCTGGCCGCCGTACGCGACCACACGACGCTGGTGGTGATTGCCCACCGTCTTTCCACCATCGTCGACGCGGACACGATTCTGGTGCTGCATCGCGGACAGGCCGTGGAGCGCGGTACGCACCGCGAGCTGCTGGAAGCACAAGGGCGCTACTGGCAGATGTACCAGCTGCAGCTGGCGGGCGAAGAGCTGGCCGCCAGCGTGCGTGATGAAGAGTCCCTTAGCGCCTGATGCACTAAAATGAGGCGTCGCGCTAACAGTCATTCCTGTTGGTGCAAAACTGAAACGCACCCTGCACCGGCATGGTGCGTTTTTTTTCACCGGTTCATTTATCAGAACCGTGTAACGCACATCGCACCGCGATTCCCTCACGTTTTCATTTCTGGCACATCCCTTGCAATACCTTCCGCGTAAGCTGCGGCCATTACCGAATTCTGACTGGAGGGGATCTATGAAGCTGGTTACGGTTGTAATCAAACCATTCAAACTCGAAGACGTGCGTGAAGCATTGTCTTCAATGGGTATTCAGGGACTGACTGTCACCGAAGTGAAAGGCTTTGGTCGTCAGAAGGGTCATGCCGAGCTTTATCGCGGGGCGGAATACAGCGTTAACTTTCTGCCAAAAGTAAAAATTGATGTCGCGATTGCTGACGATCAGCTTGATGAAGTCATTGATGTCATTAGCAAAGCGGCCTACACCGGCAAAATTGGCGACGGCAAAATTTTCGTTGCCGAACTGCAGCGCGTCATTCGCATCCGTACCGGCGAATCTGACGAAGCGGCACTGTAATTAACGCCTGGCACACAGTGATAGGGATCGAGAAAATGAAGATAGCAACACTTAAAACGGGTCTGGGTTCGCTGGCGCTGCTGCCGGGCCTGGCGCTGGCTGCTGCCCCTGCGGTGGCCGACAAAGCCGATAACGCCTTTATGATGATCAGCACCGCGCTGGTGCTGTTTATGTCCATTCCGGGCATTGCGCTGTTCTACGGCGGTCTGATCCGTGGCAAAAACGTTCTCTCCATGCTGACGCAGGTTGCCGTGACGTTTGCACTGGTCTGCGTGCTTTGGGTGGTTTACGGTTACTCTCTGGCGTTCGGCACGGGTAACGCGTTCTTTGGTAACTTCGACTGGGTGATGCTGAAAAACATTGAACTGACCGCGCTGATGGGCAGCTTCTATCAGTATATTCACGTGGCGTTCCAGGGCTCGTTCGCCTGCATTACCGTCGGGCTGATTGTGGGCGCGCTCGCCGAGCGCATTCGTTTCTCTGCGGTCCTGATCTTCGTGGTGGTCTGGCTGACGCTCTCCTATGTGCCGATTGCGCACATGGTCTGGGGCGGTGGTCTGCTGGCCACGCACGGAGCGCTGGACTTCGCGGGCGGTACCGTTGTCCACATTAACGCCGCGGTCGCGGGTCTGGTGGGCGCTTATCTGATTGGCAAACGCGTGGGCTTCGGTAAAGAGGCGTTCAAACCGCACAACCTGCCGATGGTCTTTACCGGTACTGCGATCCTCTACTTTGGCTGGTTTGGCTTCAACGCCGGCTCAGCAAGTGCGGCCAACGAAATCGCCGCGCTGGCCTTCGTGAACACCGTTGTGGCCACGGCGGGTGCAATCCTCTCCTGGGTGTTTGGCGAGTGGGCGGTGCGCGGTAAACCTTCCCTGCTGGGTGCCTGTTCAGGTGCGATTGCCGGTCTGGTTGGTATCACCCCTGCGTGTGGTTATGTCGGTGTCGGCGGCGCGCTGCTGGTCGGCCTGGTGTCTGGTCTGGCGGGTCTGTGGGGCGTCACCGCACTGAAACGAGTTCTGCGCGTGGATGACCCTTGCGATGTGTTCGGCGTGCACGGCGTCTGCGGGATTGTCGGCTGTATCATGACCGGTATCTTCGCGGCGAAATCGCTCGGTGGCGTGGGCTACGCAGAAGGCGTCACCATGGTTCATCAGGTGCTGGTGCAGCTGGAAAGCATCGCTATCACCGTGGTGTGGTCTGCAGTCGTCGCTTTCATCGGCTACAAGCTGGCGGACATGACGGTCGGCCTGCGCGTACCGGAAGAGCAGGAACGCGAAGGTCTGGATGTGAACAGCCACGGCGAGAATGCGTATAACGCATGATCTGAGTGTCTTGCCGGGTGGCGGCTTCGCCTTACCCGGCCTACAACAGCACAAAACGTAGGCCCGGTAAGCGTCGCGCCACCGGGCTTTTTACATTAACCTCTGTTACGCATTACCCCTTCCTGCACCGTTGAAGCCACCAGCACGCCGTCCTGAGTATAAAACTCCCCACGCACAAACCCGCGGGCACTGGATGCCGACGTACTCTCCACGCTGTAGAGCAGCCACTCATTCATGTTGAAGGGACGGTGGAACCACATCGAGTGATCGATGGTCGCGACCTGCATCCCTTTTTCGAGGAAGCCGACGCCGTGCGGCTGCAGCGCCACCGGCAGGAAGTTGAAGTCAGACGCATAGCCCAGCAGATACTGATGGACGCGGAAATCTTCCGGCACGGTGCCGTTGGCGCGGATCCACACCTGGCGTTTTGGCTCGGCGGTGTGGCCTTTCATCGGGTTGTGGAACTCGACGGGGCGGATCTCAAGCGGCTTATCGCAGAGAAACTTCTCTTTAACCTGCGGCGGCAGGAGATGCGCCAATGCGCGAGCGATATCCGTTTCCGATTTAAGATCGTCCGGCGAGGGGGCAGGGGGCATGACTTTCTGATGCTCGTAGCCCGGCTCTGGCGCCTGGAAAGAGGCGGTCATGTAAAAGATCGGCTTACCGTTCTGAATGGCCGCGACGCGGCGCGCGCTGAAGCTGTTGCCGTCTCGCAGAACTTCAACGTCATACACGATGGGTTTCGCGCTATCGCCAGGGCGTAAAAAGTAGCTGTGGAATGAATGCACCAGACGGTCTGCCGGGACAGTCTCCTTTGCAGCGTACAGCGCTTGTCCAACGACTTGCCCACCGAAGACCTGGCGTAAGCCGAGATCTTCGCTCTGTCCGCGAAAGAGTCCTTCCTCAATTTTTTCCAGATTCAGTAATGTCAGCAGATTGTTCAGTGCCTGACTCATAGTTGTCCTCAATAAACGCCGTAGCGAAAGATAGGCAGAGTATAACGCAGAAATGAAAGTGGTCCGATGGGTAGAATAATCTGAATATCGGGATGATTTCAGGCATTAATCAGTGAGTTGTGCCACACTTAAAAACGTTATGTGATTGAAACGACATCGGATGGGATCGATCCCGCTGGTGCATTGATGATAAGGAGACTTCAATGAAACTCGTGCCTATGCTAAGTGGTGTAGCGATTGCGGTGGCGTTGTCCGCCTGTGCCGGTAAGAGCGCCCAGGTGCCAGTGCCAGCAGCTGACCCGAACGGGATTAATACCCTTTCGCAGCAGTCCATTCAGCAGCCTAACGTTTCCGGTACCATCTGGATTAAACAGAAAGTTGCGTTGCCGCCGGATGCGGTATTAACGGTGACGCTGTCTGATGCTTCCCTGGCCGACGCGCCGTCGAAAGTCGTGGCCCAGCGTGCCGTCCGTACTGAAGGCAAACAGGCACCGTTTAGCTTCGTGTTGCCGTATAACCCGTCGGACGTGCAGCCTAATGCCCGTATTCTGCTGAGCGCAGCGGTCACCATCAACGGTAAGCTGGTGTTTATCACCGATACGGTCCAGGAAGCGATTAACAACGGTGGAACCAAAATCGACCTGAACCTGGTGCCAGTACAGCAGACCGAAGTGCCGGTCGCACCGCAAACCAATCAGCCGTCTCTGCCAACCCCACCGACGCAGATGTAATGTGGTTATTCCCCTCTCCTTCGGGAGAGGGGTCAGTACACCCACCGGTACTTCTGTAAATCGATCTGACCCGACCCTGTCACCTGCACCCCTTCTGAAAGTAACGCCTGACGCTGACGCTGTAGATCCGGCCCGGTGAGTGAGATGGCGCCATGACGGTTCACCACCCGATGCCAGGGCAACGTACTGCCTTCCGGCAGCCGTTTCAGGACGCCTCCAACCTGTCGCGCCGCGCGCGGGGAACCGGCCAGGCGCGCGACATCACCATAGGTGGTGACATAGCCTTCCGGGATTGAAGCCACGATTTGCCATACGCGCTGTGGAAAAGAGTCCTGCTCGTCCATACCTTCACCTGCGGGGAGTTTCTGGAGAGCCATGGTAAACGAAGATCGCCATGAATGCTGCGCCTGTTTGCGCAAGAAACCAGCATCCGGTTCCTGGCGGCTTGCAATTGGGCCTTCGCACAGGGATAATGCGCCAGCGCGTTGGTTATCAACGCTCTCAATGGGGGCTCTGTTGGTTCTCCCGCAACGCTACTCTGTTCACCAGGTCAGGTCCGGAAGGAAGCAGCCAGGGCAGACGACGTGTGTGCCGGGATGTAGCTGGCAGGGCCCCCACCCATTTCTGAGCCTCTGCGTTCTTCCCTGATTTTTGCCTCTTCCCTGGACGTTATTCCCTAATAAGATTATGCCTATAGCATGTAATATATATTTCATCGCGCTGAAATATTAATGTCATAAACTTGTAATAATAGTCGGGCATTTTATCCTTGGCCGTCTATTTTCTGGCAAAACTCAAAAAAATATATATCTGGATAACATTGTTAACTTCGTGTATTAAATAAAGTACTTATTCCGAAGGGAAGTGATAAACATGGCTACAGCGGTATTAAACGTTAAGATTGATGACGCGCTAAAAGAAAGGCTTCGCCACTATGCGGAAGTGAATAACGAGAATTTAAGCGTGACGACAGAGAAACTGCTGCTGCTGGCGTTCGAGGCAGTAGAAGAGGCGGGAGTATCGGAAGAGGATATTGATAATCAGCATACGGAAGAAGAGAATGTTTCTCCATTTACTCCTAAAGAAATCAAGGCTCTACGTAAACTTCTGAAGAAGAGAAAATGAAACAACAACTGTCAACTGCCAGTGACTACAAAGAGGCCTGCGATTTGTTGCGTTCAGGCTACGTGAAGCATGTACGCCTTGGCTGGAATGTCGGAAGTGATGAGTTCTTTCGTATTGCGTCTGACTGGTGTGATACTGGCGCAAAAATAAAGAAAGACGGTGAAAACTTCGTTATTTCACTGAAAGGGTTTCCTATTCCTGCTCAGCATTAATTCCGGACTGGTGAAAACTGCTGACTGTATCCATGGCAGTCAGCAGTTTTTATTTTTTATGATCGGCTTCAAACTTTTTGCTATTAAATCACGCTGCGTTTTACAGGTGGCACGTTTTTATTCAGGGCGAGCCATAACGGTTTAATCCTCAGCAGCGCCTGTTCAAGTTCTGTCGGCTCGAGCGAGAAGGGCATCCGCAAATAGCGGTCAAACGCACCCGATAAACCAAACCGCGTACCGGTCCCCAGATTTATCCCCAGAATCTCAGCCCGCGCGGCAAGCTGCGTCGCCAGCATGCCGGGAAGCTCAATCCAGTATGAGAGCCCGCCCTCTGCTTCATGGAATGTCCACTCCGGGAAATGTTCACGCAGCAGTTCACCGCATCGATCGCGTCGTTCCGCCAGCATTTTGCGGCGTGCGGGTAGAAACGTCTCGCTGTTGTTGATGAGCCACAGCGCCGCTAGCTGTTCCAGCAGCGGCGAGCCTAAATCCAGCGTATCGCGCGTCTGGGCAAGCGTGGCGATCGTGCGCGAGGACGCGCGGATCCAGCCGAGACGCAGCCCGCCCCAGAAGCTTTTTCCGGCAGAACCTAAGGTGATGACGGTGGCCTGCGGGTTAAAGGAGGCCAGCGGGGGCGGAGGAGGGGCGTCAAACCAGAGATCCACCATCGTTTCATCCACCACCAGCGTCGTACGGGTTTGCGCAGCAATATCGGTAATGGCCTGACGGGTCGCGACATCCATGCAGCGCCCGGTGGGGTTATGAAAATCAGGCATCAGGTACGCCAGGCGCGGCGCGGTCTGGGCAAGCGTGGCGGCGAAGCCGTCCGTATCCCAGCCCGTTTCCGGCAGCGACACCCCCACGGGCCGACACTGCGCGCCCTGAATGGCGGCAATCGCCAGCGGATAGGTGGGGTGATCGACCACGACGCGATCTCCCGGCCCGGTCATCATCCGCAGGACCAGCGCGAAGCCGCTGACGGCGCCATTGACCACCATCACTTCGTCCGCGCGGGTGGGAAGGCCCCGCGCGGTGTAGCGCGCAGCGATGGCCTCCCGCAGCGTCGGGAGCCCTAGCTGATCGTAACCCGTCAGCGCGAGGTGCTGCGTAATGGCCGTGAGCGCGTGGGTATACGCCTGGTGGATTTCCGGCCCGGCATTGAGGGCGGCAGTGGAGAGATCCAGTGCGGCACTCGCCGCGGAAAGCGTGGGAACGGCGCGCGTATCCGGGAGGATCACGCGTGACCCGCTGCCGTGGCGGCTTTCAAGATATCCCTCCTCGCGCAGATGGGCGAGGGCGCTGCTGATGGTGGTCCGGCTCACGTCCAGCGCCGTGGCCAGCTCGCGCTCCCCCGGCAGCCGTGTATTCAATGCCAGACGTCCGTCAAGGATTAACAGGCGCAGCGCATTGGCCAGCTGCCGCCAGAGCGGCGTGCGGGATGAGGTTTGCTGCCAGTGACCTAAAAGGCGTACCAGCGACTGGCTTCCGAAGCGACGTGACGACATATGCAGTCCACTATTTGAAAACTGGACATTAATCATAGTGCCATTTTAGGCCAGGATGAAAGCCTGGTTCACTGGAGAAGATAAAAATGGTACGTCGTCTGCTACAACTCTATGTCGGTTTAGGACTGTATGGCCTGTCCACCGCGATGTTTATTCGTTCCGATTTGGGTGTCGATCCCTGGGATGTTTTTCACCTTGGGGTGGGGATACAGCTGGGGATGACTATCGGGACGGTGATCATTTTAACCGGTGCTGCGGTGCTGCTGCTGTGGATCCCCCTGCGCCAGATGCCGGGCCTGGGCACCATCAGCAACGTGATTTGTATCGGTCTGGCGGCGGATGCCAGCATGGCGCTGATCCCGGAACTGGACTCGTTACCTGTGCGCATCGCTTTCCTGGTGTCGGGTATCGTGATGAACGCGATTGCGACCAGCATGTACATCGGCGCCGGTTTTGGGCCTGGCCCGCGCGACGGCCTGATGACCGGCATTCATGCCCGGCTGGGATGGTCCATTCGCAGCGTGCGTACCTCCATTGAGGTGTCCGTCCTGCTGATTGGGTGCGTGCTTGGCGGCACGTTTGGGGTGGGAACGGTAGTGTACGCTCTGACCATTGGTCCACTTATCCAGCTCTGTCTGCCCTGGTTCCGCCAGAAGCCGCGGGTTGCTGAAATCGCGCAGCCGGAGCGGGTTGTTTAATTTTGCGAAGCGCTCACATGTTTTAACGGCGTCGCTGTGCCACAATAATGGGCCCCGACTCACGCGATGCCACAATGCATGAAAGCTATCACTCTCTATGATGTCGCCCTCCTTGCGGGGGTTTCTTATCAGACCGTCTCTCGCGTCATTAACGACGCGGAGCATGTCTCTGCCCGTACCCGGGAAAAGGTTCAGCAGGCGATGGCGGAGCTGCACTACGTGCCTAACCTGCGCGCGCAGCAGCTGGCGGGTAAACGCACCCGCACGCTGGGACTCATCACCACCGATCTGGCCCTGCATGCGCCCTCGCAAATTGTGTCGGCGGTAAAATCCCGTGCGGCGGAACAGGGGGCGAGCGTCCTTATCTCCATGGTGGATCAACCGCAGCAGTGTCAGGCCGCGCTTCAGGCGCTGCTGGCACAGCGGGTGGACGCGCTGCTGGTGAATGTTCCGCTTGATGATGAACACGCCGAACAGCTGAGGGCGCTGGCGTCGCCCGTTCCGGTGCTTTTTCTTGATGTCTCGCCTTCAGCACAGGTAAACAGTCTTGTGTTTAACGCCGGGCAGGGCGCGCATCTGGGCGTTGAGCATCTGCTTTCGCTGGGGCATCAGCATATTGCTCTGCTGAGCGGGCCGGAAAGCTCGGTCTCTGCTCGGGCGCGTCTGGCGGGGTGGAAAGCGGCTCTGGCCCGCGCGGGGCATGAAGCCGCTGCGGTGGCCTACGGAGACTGGAGCGCGGCCAGCGGTTATGAGAAAGGACATGTGCTGCTGTCGGGTACCGCATTGCCGGATGCCATTCTGGTGGCGAACGATCAAATGGCGCTGGGGGTAATGCGCGCCTGCGCGGAAAAGGGGATCGCGATTCCAGGTCAGATGTCGGTGGTCGGGTTCGACGATACGGCTGACAGCGCCTGGTTTTCCCCGCCGCTGACGACCATTCGCCAGGCATTTCGCGAGGCGGGCGAGCGTAGCGTGGAGTGGCTGCTGGCGCCCACCGAAGGCGAGACGTGCTGGCAGGTTCAGCTGCCGGTGACGCTGGTTACCCGCCATTCCAGCGCGCGCCGCGCGCCGCAGCAGGCCGAACGCGAGGATCTGGCGCAGCAGCTCAGAAGCCTGGCTCTCCTGGCCGAGCAGCTTGTCCGCAAATAAGACTTTTGTGATCGGACTCGCTAGCCTGCGATTGAATGCTTTACCGTCGCAGAATGCCAGGGCATGTTAACCAAAATTGTGAGCGCTTCGCAAAGAGGTTACTATGTCCAACACATCCCCGCTGACCCTCAGCGACATTCTGGCCCGTCGGGACTGGGAAAACCCCGGCGTTACCCAGTGGAACCGCCTGCCCGCACACGCGCCGTTAGACAGCTGGCGTAATGAATCTTCCGCCAGGGATGACGCTGGATCTATCAGCAGGCGCTCTCTTAACGGGATGTGGCGATTTAGCTATTTTTCTTCACCCGAGCGGGTTCCTGAGGCATGGGTCAGCGAAGATTGCGCGGATGCCGTCGCGATGCCCGTGCCGTCGAACTGGCAGATGCAGGGGTTCGACACGCCTGTCTACACCAATGTCACCTATCCCATCCCCGTTAACCCACCTTTTGTGCCGCAGGAAAACCCGACAGGTTGTTACTCGCTCACATTTGACGTTGATGACGCCTGGCTTCAGCGTGGGCAAACCCGAATTATTTTTGACGGCGTGAACTCGGCATTCCATCTGTGGTGCAACGGGCAGTGGATAGGCTATTCCCAGGACAGTCGATTGCCCGCCGAGTTTGACCTCTCGGCGGCATTACGCCCCGGGCAGAACCGCCTGGCGGTCATGGTCTTGCGCTGGTGCGACGGCAGCTATCTGGAAGATCAGGACATGTGGCGCATGAGCGGCATTTTCCGCGATGTCTCCCTGCTGCATAAGCCGGAGACGCACATTGCGGATTTTCACGTGGTCACCGATCTGAATGCGGAGCTGGACCGCGCGGTGTTGAACGTTGAGGTCGCGCTGGCAGGCGCAGACTACACGGAATGCGAGGTGGCGATCACGCTGTGGCGCAACGGTGAGCGGTGTGGCAGTACTACCCAACGGCCCGGATCTGCCATTGTGGACGAGCGCGGCAACTGGGCCGAGCGGTTAACGGCGGCGATCCCGGTTACAGCCCCCGCGTTATGGAGTGCAGAAACCCCGGAACTCTATCGTCTGACGATCGCGCTTTTGGATGCGCAGGGCAACGTGCTGGAGACGGAGGCCTGCGATGTCGGCTTCCGCCGGATTGAAATCAGCAACGGCCTGCTGAAGCTCAACGGTAAACCGCTGCTGATCCGCGGGGTTAACCGGCACGAGCATCATCCGGAAAACGGCCAGGTGATGGACGAAGCGACGATGCGCCGCGATATCGAGATCATGAAGCAGCACAACTTCAACGCCGTGCGCTGCTCGCACTACCCGAACCATCCGCTGTGGTACCGGCTTTGCGATCGCTACGGACTGTACGTCGTTGACGAGGCCAATATCGAAACCCATGGCATGGTGCCGATGAGCCGCCTTGCTGACGATCCGCGCTGGCTGCCCGCCATGAGCGAGCGCGTGACCCGCATGGTGCAGCGCGATCGTAATCATCCCTCAATTATCATCTGGTCGCTGGGCAATGAGTCCGGCCACGGCGCAAACCACGACGCACTGTACCGCTGGCTGAAATCCACGGATCCGACGCGTCCGGTGCAGTATGAAGGCGGCGGCGCGAACACGGCGGCGACCGATATTGTCTGTCCGATGTATGCCCGGGTCGATCAGGATCAACCCTTCCCGGCGGTGCCTAAATGGTCAATCAAGAAATGGATCGGCATGCCGGATGAAACGCGTCCGCTGATCCTCTGCGAATACGCCCACGCGATGGGAAACAGCTTCGGCGGATTCGCGAAATACTGGCAGGCGTTTCGCAGCCATCCTCGCCTGCAGGGGGGATTTGTCTGGGACTGGGTCGATCAGGCCCTGACGAAACAGGACGAAGAGGGCAATACGTTCTGGGCATACGGCGGGGACTTTGGCGATAAGCCAAACGACCGACAGTTCTGCCTCAACGGCCTGGTCTTCCCCGATCGTACGCCGCACCCGGCGCTGTTCGAGGCGCAGCGCGCGCAGCAGTTCTTCAGCTTTACGCGGGTCAGCACCTCTCCGCTGGTGATTGAGGTGCAAAGCGGGTACCTGTTCCGCCATACCGATAACGAAGTGCTGAGCTGGACGGTTGCCCGGGATGGGAAGGTACTGGCTTCGGGCGAGGTGACGCTGGCGATAGCCCCTGAAGGCGTTCAGCGTCTGGAGATCGCTCTGCCGGAATTGAAAGCCGAGCCGGGGGAAGTCTGGCTGAATGTTGAAGTGCGCCAGCCGCGGGCAACGCCGTGGTCACCGGCTGACCATCGCTGCGCGTGGGAGCAGTGGCTGCTTCCGTCTCCGCTGTTTGTCGCACCGCCAGCCTCTGCGGGCGAGCCGCCGGTTTTAACGCAAAACGACCGCATCCTGGCGATCGCGCATGGTCAACAGCGCTGGCAATTCGATCGCGCAACCGGAAACCTGGCTCAATGGTGGCGAAATGGCGTGGAAACGCTGATGTCGCCTCTGACGGATAACGTCAGCCGTGCGCCGCTGGACAATGATATTGGGGTGAGTGAAGCGACGAAGATCGATCCGCATGCATGGGTTGAGCGCTGGAAAGCGGCGGGCATGTACGATCTCACCTCGCGCGTTCTGTACTGTGAGGCAGCGCAGCACGCAGACAAGGTGGTGGTCACAACCCAGCACGTCCTTGAGTATCGCGGCAACGCGCTGTTTCTGAGTCGTAAAACCTGGCGGGTGGACGATCGGGGAGTTCTGCACGGCGACATTCAGGTGGATATTGCGTCTGATATCCCGGAACCCGCGCGCGTTGGCCTGAGCGTTCATCTCGCCGAAACGCCGGAAAACGTGTCCTGGCTTGGGCTGGGGCCGCATGAAAACTATCCGGACAGAAAGCTGGCGGCGCAGCAGGGGCGCTGGACATTACCCCTGGCGGAGATGCATACGCCGTATATCTTCCCGACGGAAAATGGTTTGCGCTGTGATACGCGGGAGCTGGCGCTGGGAACGCATCAGCTGAACGGCCGGTTCCATTTCTCGGTGAGCCGCTACGGCCAGCAGCAGCTGCGGGAGACAACCCATCACCATCTGCTGCGCAAAGAGCCGGGATGCTGGCTCAATCTCGATGCGTTCCATATGGGCGTGGGTGGCGACGACTCCTGGAGCCCCAGCGTCTCGCCGGAATTCCTCCTGCAGACACGCCAGCTTCGCTATACCTTCAGCTGGCAGCAGAACCCTTAACTGACCCTGGAGATGCGGCCACAGAGTGTGGCCGCAGGCTTACGCCAGAATGCCGCTCAGGCCATGCAGGCTCATATAAATCCCTACCACGGTAATCAGCGCAGCGGAGATCCACGGTGCTTTACGGGAGAATTCGCTAAACCCGGGCCAGCGTTTGGTCGCGTGCTTGAGGCTCAAGGCGGCAATCGCGCCGGAAGCGACAAGCGTTAACGCCAGGCCAATGCTAAAGCTGAACACCAGCGTCGCGCCGAGGGCGAAATGCTTCAGCTGCAGGCAGATCAGCAGAACGGTAATGGACGCCGGGCAGGGGATAAGCCCGCCGGTCAGGCCAAACATCACGATCTGTCCGGTGGTGACGTTTTGGCCGCTGAAGCGCCGGTTAATATCCTGCGCATGCGCGCGCTGGTGGGCGTCCTGCCACTCTTCTTCAACCAGCGGGTGTTCGTGGTGGTGATGTTCATGATGATGGTCATGGTCATGGTCATGGTGGTGGTGATGATCATGGTCGTGATGATGATCGTGTGGCTGGCTCTCTTTCCAGGTTCGCCACGCCATCCACAGGGCGATCGCAACGATCAATACCCCTGAGATCAGCTGGAACCAGGGTTCAGACGTATGCGCATCCCATCCCCGACCAAACCATAAACCCGCCATGGCGATAATCCAGACTACTGCCGTATGCGAAAGCGTAGCGGCCAGGCCGAGCAGGACCGCCTGTTTCAGCGTGCCGCGGATAGCCACGATAAAGGCGGCCATCATGGTTTTTGAGTGACCCGGCTCCAGGCCATGTAGTGCACCGAGCAGGATAGCGCTGGGAACAAACAGCCAGGCATTACCCTGCTGCAGGAGTGAGGCGAAATCGTTCATTGAAATTTCCGGAATGGAAGCGTGCGCAAATAGTACTCCCCCCCAGTAGCTTAATACTACCCCCCAGTAGAAAAATACTCAGGGGGAGTAGAGCGTGATATGCTCTAAAAGCCAAAACTGAGGGAGACAGAGATGTCACATACCGTTCGCGACAAGAAGATGTTACTGACTCGCCTGAAGAAAATTCAGGGGCAGAGCACCGCGCTCGAAAAAATGCTCAACAGCGAACACGAATGCGCCGAGGTGTTACAGCAGCTGGCGGCGATCCGTGGAGCGGTCAACGGCATGATGATGCAGGTGATTGAAGGGCACCTTACCGATCACGTGGTGAAAGAGCCCGAAGAGGCGCAGCGTGAAGCCGATCTTGGCGTGGTGCTGCAGGTGATGAAATCCTACCTTAAGTAGCGTGCGTGCCGAGGTTATTCTCTGCCCAAAGAATAAATTCCGTCTTTGGTAGCGCTTTGCTGTAGTACCAGCCCTGCCCGTACTGCACGCCGTGCTGGTGCAGCCAGGCGAGCTGCCCGGCGGTCTCGACGCCTTCCGCCACCATCGCCAGCTTCAGCGACTTCGCCATTTCAATAATGTGCGGCGTCACGTTTTTATACTCCAGCGCATCCACGAACGATTTATCAATTTTTAGCGTGTCGACATCCAGATCCTGCAGATAGCTCAGGCTGGAATAGCCCGTACCAAAATCATCAATATAGACAGGGTGCCCCGAACGGCGGAATGCGGCGATAGCCGGCGCGCTGATTTTGGGATCGGCAAAGCCGCGCTCGGTAACCTCAAGGGCGATTTGGCCTGGGTGGACCTTCCATTTGTTCAGCAAGTGACTCAGCAGCGGCGGCAGCGTGCCGGAGGTCAAATCGGCGGGCGCGAGGTTGATGGAGATATGCTGATCGGGGTGAAGATGCAGCCAGCTGCCCATATCCTCGAACACCTTTTCGATAACGAGCTGCGTCAGCTGGGAGATAAGCCCGGTTTGTTCAGCAAGAGGGATAAAAATATCAGGTGAGAGGCTGCTTCCGTCCGGCTGCGGCCAGCGCGTCAGCGCCTCTGCGCCGACAGTTTTTCCGCTACACAGCGCCACGATGGGCTGATAGTGAACCACAAAATCGCGGCTGTTAATGGCGTCGAGCAGGCGGTTGCGCGGCGACTGGATGCGACGCAGTATTCGCAGGACAAAGAGCGCGGCAAGCAGGCTTATCAGGATGCCGAAGGGCAGCCACAAAAGCAGCTGCCGGTGCCAGGTTTCAGCCAGCGGTTTGAGCGTAGCCCATGCAACGACGGTAAACCCCAGTTCAGGGACGGGCTTCATAACGTACATTGAACCGTCGTACTGTATGCTGGTCATCTCCTGACCCATGATCATGTCACGGATATGCGGATCGAGCGTATTGCTGCTGGCAAAGATGCGGCGTGTGGTATTTCCTACCAGGGCAGCATCAATCGCTATCTCGCCGAAGGGGATCACATCCACAAGCGAGGCCGGATCGACCAGAACAAGATAGTGACCTTGCCCCAGTACGGCCATGTAGCGATGAAACCCCAGATCGTTTTGCGTGGTCAGCCATGCGCTGTAACCATCTTCGGTAACGCGCATCGGCGGGGGGAAAGGGGCGGCATGGCTGGTTTGTTCAAGAGAGGAGCAGAGTGGCCTGAGGTTGTCGATATAAATCACTTCCTGCACATATCGCCACGAGAAAGCGACCCGTCGCATCTCCCTTAACTGCGGGGGGCTGCACGGCACACCCTCAAAGGCCTGCAGATGATTGAGCGCTTCCTTCGCCTGATCCACGACCTTGTCGGTACGTATCAGCACGCGTGAGGCATAGTTATCCAGCGCATCGACAAATTTATCTTCCGCCTGACGATGAGCCAGCCAGATGCTCAGGCAAATGGGGACCAGCACGGAAAAGATAAGTATGCCAGTCACCAGACTGACCAGATGTCGGGTTTTCATGCTGTCGTTTCCTTCCTCGTATACCCGTTCCTGAGCACTGAGTTCCCTGCCTGAAGAGAAAGATTTTACCGCGAAATGATATAGTTATAGCACGTGGGGGGCGTGGTTTTCATTTTATCTCAGGTAAACCAGAAAATATCGTCAGAAGGAAGGGGTTGTTTTTTTAACCTGGCCTGGATATTATTTTGTTATGTTATAACAAAACACAAAGGATTTACGATGAAACCAAACATCCATCCAGCGTATCGCACCGTGGTATTCCACGACACCAGCGCGAATGAATACTTCAAAGTCGGCTCAACCATTAAGACCGACCGCGAAATTGAACTCGACGGTGAAACGTATCCGTACATCACCATCGAGGTTTCTTCAAAATCGCACCCGTTTTATACCGGTAAGCAGAAAACGTTCTCCACGGACGGCAGCGCAGCGCGCTTCCGCAAGCGTTTTGGCGGTTTTCTCAATGCGAAGCGGGGCTAACCATGCAGGTACTTAACTCATTGCGCAGTGCAAAACAGCGTCACCCGGATTGCCAGATAGTCAAACGCAAGGGACGCCTGTACGTGATTTGCAAATCCAATCCGCGCTTTAAGGCGGTGCAGGGCCGTAAAAAAAGACGCTAAACGCGCGTTTCTCGCCAGCTTTCCAGGGATCTTTTCTGTTTGCCATCGGCAGTAAAATTGTCGGTGGCAAGCCAGCTTTCAAAGGCGTTTGCCAGCGCCGGCCACTCTTTGTCGAGAATCGAAAACCAGTCGGTATCCCGGTTATGACCTTTTATGACCAGCGCCTGACGAAAACGCCCCTCAAACTGAAAACCCAGACGCAGTGCCGCTTTGCGGGAAGGCTCGTTCAAACTATTGCACTTCCACTCATAACGCCGGTAGCCCAGGGTATCGAACACATATCGCATCAGCAGATATTGCGCCTCTGTTGACATGGGCGTGCGGCTTAAAAGAGGCGAGAAGTGAACGTGCCCCACCTCCACGACCCCGTTTTTAGGATCGATCCGCATCAGGGACAGCGTTCCAACGGGGGACTGAGTCCGGTTATCCATCACGGTAAAGTGGATGGGATCGGATAACTCACTTACGCTCGCCACCCATTCGGCAAACTCCTCTGCGGTGGCATCGGGTTCACGCAATAGCCACGTCCAGCTGCGCGTATCTTCAGCCAGGGAATAGGCGGAAAACAGCGCGTTGGCATGCTCCATGCGCAGCGGTTCAAGCCGACAAAAGCGTCCCTGAAGCACGACCCGGGACGGGTGCTGACGAGGCTGCCAGTCGCTAAGCGCTTCGCCTACGGGCTGTCCGAACTGATTGAATGTCTTCATCTTAATTTCCGTGACGTTGAAAAGAGTTCCAGACTAGTGAATTGCTGGTTCCTTAAAAAGAACCACTGCGCTATGTTTTGATGGTGCCACGAGGAGGCGAGATGAATATACCGGGTGATGAATTTTATACCTTGCTCAATGCTGCCCTGCAAAAACGTGGGGAAGAGACGCGCCAGCGCGCGCTTTATCTTGCGTTACGGGAGGCCATACTGTGCGGAAGGCTACTGTCCGGCAGCCAGCTTCCCGGTTCGCGAACGCTGGCTCAGCAGCTCTCCCTTTCCCGCAATACCGTCAATGCGGCGCTGGACCAGCTCACGCTGGAAGGGTATTTGCAGCGCAACCGCCAGGGAACGCGGGTGGCACAGCTCGCTCACCGCTCTGTCGCCCGGACATTGCCGGACCCTGCCATCAGGCTCGCCCGGCGGGTCGGCCTGCTGCCAGCGCCCGTGCCCCGGGACACGCCGGTGCTGGCGTTTACCCCGGGAACCCCGGCTATCAACTATTTTCCGCTACCGCTGTGGCGGCGATTGTACGATCGCGTGATGCGCGAGGAAGGAAGTGCCCTGCTAGGGTATGGCGACCCGGCCGGTGAACCGTCGCTGCGGGCAGCGATTGCCCGACACCTCGCCCTGTCCCGCGGTATCGACTGCGACGCCGGCCAGATAGTGATAACGGAAGGGGCGCTTGAGGGGGTTAACCTGTGCACCATGCTGTTGAGTGAGCCTGGCGATGTCGCGTGGGTGGAAAACCCCGGCTATAGCGGGGCAAAGAGCGCGTTTGTTAAAACAGGCCTGACCATGACGGGAATCCCTGTTGATGACGAGGGAATGTGCTGGGAAGGACGGGATGCGCCTGCTCCCTCGCTGATTTTTACCTCACCTTCACACCAGTTCCCCTACGGAAGCGTGCTCAGTGCCCGGCGACGTCTGGCGCTGCTGGAGCTCGCCCGGCAGCAGAACGCGTGGATCATTGAAGACGATTACGACAGCGAATTCCGTTATGCCGGTGAGCCTGTTCCGGCGATGCTGGGGATGGTCAACAACGCGCCCGTGGTTTATCTGGGAACGTTCAGTAAAACGCTGTTTCCGTCGCTCAGAATGGGCTTCATGGTCTTGCCGCCAGCGCTGGCGAAAGCGGCTCGCCCGGCCATCGGCTCGCTGTTGCGGGGCGGGCATCGTGCCGAACAGCGTACGCTGGCGCTGTTCATTGAAGAAGGCCACTATGCCCGTCATCTTGCCGCCATGCGTCGGCTCTATCGTAAGCGATACCGCCAGCTGCGGGAGGTGCTGGGGGCAGAGCTTCACACGCCGCACCGTATACTGGCCGGTGAAGGCGGGATGCATCTGACGCTGGCGATAGACGATATTGACGACCAGACGCTGGTGGCGCAGGCGAGGGCGTTTCAGCTGGCACCCGCTGCACTGAGCGGGTATTACCTGGAGGCGAAGCAGGGGCAAACCGGTCTGGTTTTAGGTTACGGCAACACCTCTGCTTCGCAGTTTGCGCCGGGGATCCGGCGTCTGCAGGCGTTAATTACGCAGCAGCAGGGCGCGAAAGGGTAAAGACATCATAGAAAGAGAGCTGGCCTTTGGTGGAGACCATTTTCTGCAGCTTCTCTTTTTGCGCTGTTTCAACGGCCGGAGAGAGCATGATGCTGTCGATCAGCTCCGTGGGCACGAAACGTGTGTTATACCATTCACCGTTGTAGCAGACCCGAAAATCGAGAACGTCGATATCTTCGTAACGGTAGCGCGGATTCACGTCGAAAAAGAAAAAGGCGTTAAAGACCACAAACAGCACAACCAGCAGCCAGACGGAGTCCACCAGCGTTTCGGACTTCAGCATCACAATCAGCGTCGCCAGCCAGGCGGCATACATGGCGACAAACAGTCCAGGATGTTTGCGAATAAAGCTAATGCTAAAGCGCGGGCGATTGTCGCGCTTTTCGCGGAGGTTAAGATCGTCGATGGTGGCGGTAAGCAGGCGCTGTATCTCGGTCATTTTTTGCCTTCATAAGAGTTGACAATACAGGGTGTCTGCCAATTTTAGGGGAGCCATCGGGCTGAAAAAAGTAACAGTCAGGCGCTAAAAGACCATAACAGTTGGCTCCCCGCGCCCTTATAAAGTTTTGATGATTTTTGCCGGATTACCGCCCACGACGACGTTAGCCGGGACGTCTTTTGTCACCACGGCGCCGGAGGCCACCACCACATTATCACCGATCGTGACGCCAGGGTTAATGACCGCCCGGCCACCAATCCAGACATTATTCCCAATGTTGACCGGTTTCCCAAACTCCACGCCGCTGTTCCGTTCCTCTGCATCCAGCGGGTGGGTGGCCGTATAAATGTGCACACCCGGCGCGAGCATGCAGTTATCGCCGATGCGAACAGGGCAGACATCCAGCATCACGCAGTCGAAGTTCGCGTAAAAGTTTTTGCCCAGATAAATATTGTATCCGTAGTCGCAGCGGAAGCTCGGTTCTATATAAGCGCCTTCGCTTTGCCCCAGAAGTTCCGCCAGGATGTTCTGGCGTTCTGTTTTTTCATCGGGCGCGGTGTGGTTATAGCGGTAAACCAGATGGCGGGCCCGCAGTCGGTCGGCCCGTAACGTCTCATCGCCGGGGCGATAATGTTCACCGGCAATCATCTTCTGTTTTTCTACGCTCATAGGAAACCTCTCTGGAAATGATTACCGCAGGGTAATCGGAACAGGTCGAGAGGGGAACGTTCCCGAAAAGCCGATGTGACTGTCGTCACAACATTGTTGCTGATGAACACGTTTTACACGGAGACCTGGCCTGGGCACAGGGAACATAACGGGATAGGTAAAAAACTCAGAACGTGGCGTAGAACTCTACAGACACCCTTCAAAGATTAACGGACAAATTTCCATACAGAAGTAGGGATTTTGTCATACAACTTATTCATGGTCAGCTCAGCAAGACGATGGTCAGCGGCTGAATAAAATACGGCCAGTTCATTATCAGAAAGCTCGTATTTATTCTTTTCAATCACGCGTTCGAGGGTGTCAATTGACTGACAACGTCGTAAGCGCATCAAATAATCGATTTTAGTGAGTGGTTTATCAGACATAAATTCACCTTAGTAATTGTAATAATTTTAACAGGAAAGGCTAACCGGGTTAGCTCTGCTCACGTTGACGAAACAGCGGAATAGCCGGTTTCCCGATTTACGCCATTTTTGCAAATCCTGGGCGTTAATGCCGTAACTACTGAACAACATAAAGGTGTCGTCCAGGTATTCATCAATTTGCTCAATGAGCTTATTATCTTCATTGTACTTAATTTTATAATTAAGTGCGAAGGTTGCGATATGCTCTATCAGCTCATTCAACTGTAAATTGATGGCAGACGTTGGGTCGTTTACCCAGCCATGGTTGCTTTCATCAAGGTTGGCAAGGCAGTCATGGTACAAGGATTCGCAGAGAAATTTCAACTGCGCGATATCATGCCTTTTTGGCGAGTACTCGTCCATAGCGCATCCCCTTCTGAGTGATTTCTTACTCACCGAACATCATTGTCGGGATGGATACAACTGACTTAGCTACATGAGTGCTGTGTTCCTGATAACCTAACTATAAGCCACTCCTTCCTGGATTTCATCGCGCTATTACGAAAAATTACAAATAAAACCGTAGACTGCGAGCATGTACGCAATGTTCCACCCTGGACACCCCTTTTTTATCCAAATTAACGCGCTGTTTTATCGCTTCCTTACGTTTCATTGGCTTAGCAAAAATGGCGAGAAAAGTTCAGATTCGAACTTCACGTTGTCAGAACTTCTTATTAGGAATATTCCTAATGGCTTAAGCGGGGAAATGAAATTAAAAAAATCCTGAATTCACCGATTAAGTTATCAGTTAATTATGATATGTCTAATTAAGATGGCAGAAAATAAATTGAATCACAATAAGCGTAATTTATGATTTTTTCTGAAAATGAAAAAGGCCGCTAATGCGGCCTTTTTATCATGTGAAACCGGTATCAGTGAGGTTCTACCGAATGCGCGTGTTCAACATCTTCATTCTTACGGCTGAAGCGGCGGCGAACCACCACGAAGAACACCGGTACGAAGAAGATAGCGAGTACGGTTGCGGTGATCATACCCCCCATAACGCCCGTACCGACCGCGTTCTGCGCACCGGAGCCTGCACCGGAGCTGATAACCAGCGGCAGTACGCCGAGGATAAACGCCAGTGACGTCATCAGGATTGGGCGCAGACGCATACGAACAGCCTCAAGCGTCGCCTCAATAAGACCTTTGCCTTCTTTCTCCATCAGATCTTTGGCGAATTCAACGATAAGTATCGCGTTCTTCGCCGACAAGCCAATGGTTGTCAGCAGGCCTACCTGGAAGTACACGTCGTTGGTCAGTCCGCGGAACGTTGCCGCAAGCAGCGCACCGATAACCCCGAGTGGTACCACCAGCATAACGGAGAACGGAATTGACCAGCTCTCGTACAGCGCTGCCAGACACAGGAAGACGACGATCAGTGAAATCGCGTACAGGGCAGGGGCCTGGTTACCGGACAGACGTTCCTGATAGGACATCCCGGTCCAGTCGTAGCCAACACCCGAAGGCAGTTTGCTCGCCAGCTCTTCCATCAGGTTCATGGCTTCACCGGTGCTTCGGCCCGGCGCAGCCTGACCCAGGATCTCCATTGATGGCAGACCGTTATAGCGTTCCAGACGCGGCGAACCGTATTCCCAGCGTGACGTTGAGAATGCCGAGAACGGTACCATCTGACCATTGCTGCCGCGCACGAACCAGCTGTTGATATCGTTTGGCAACATACGGTACTGCGCCTCGGACATCACGTACACTTTCTTCACGCGACCGCGGTCGATGAAGTCGTTAACGTAGCTACCGCCCCAGGCGGCGCCCAGCGTGGTATTGATGTCACTGATGGACACGCCCAGCGCCTGAGCTTTCTCCTGGTCGATGTCGATTTTGTACTGCGGCGTATCTTCCAGGCCATTTGGACGCACGCCGACCAGCAGGTCAGGGTGCTTAGCCACTTCGCCAAACAGCTGGTTACGCGCCTGCGTCAGTTTTTCGTGACCCAGACCGCCCTGGTCAATTAGCTGGAAGTCGAAGCCGGTCGCGGTACCCAGTTCAACAATCGCCGGCAGGTTGAAGGCGAACACCATCGCATCTTTAATCTGCGAGAAGGTGCCCATCGCACGGCCGGTAATGGCTTCAACCTTGTTCTCTTTGCCCGGACGTTCAGACCAGTCTTTCAGAGAAACGAAGGCGATACCGGTGTTCTGACCACGACCCGCAAAGCCAAAGCCGTTAACCGCAAACACGGATTCAACGTTGTCTTTCTCTTTGGTGAGGTAGTAGTCCGTCACTTCGTCCAGCACTTTCTGGGTACGCTCTTGCGACGCACCCGCAGGAAGCTGTGCCATCGTCAGGAACACGCCCTGGTCTTCATCCGGCAGGAACGAGCTTGGCAGACGAACGAACAGGATCGCCATCCCCGCCACGATGATGATATAGAGCAGCAGGTAACGACCGGTGCTGCGCAGGATGTTGCCCACGCTGTCGGTGTAGTGGTGCGTGCTCTTATCAAACATGCGGTTAAACCAGCCGAAGAACCCTTTATGCTCGCCATGACCGCCTTTCTGAATCGGCTTCAGCATGGTGGCACACAGCGCAGGCGTCAGGATCAATGCGACCAGTACCGACAGCGCCATCGCGGAAACGATGGTGATCGAGAACTGACGGTAAATCGCACCGGTAGAGCCGCCGAAGAAGGCCATCGGGATAAATACCGCAGACAGTACCATCGCGATACCAACCAGCGCGCCCTGGATCTGACCCATTGATTTACGGGTCGCTTCCTTCGGCGGCAGACCTTCTTCCGCCATCACGCGCTCGACGTTCTCTACCACGACGATGGCGTCATCCACCAGCAGGCCGATGGCAAGCACCATCCCGAACATCGTCAGGGTGTTTATCGAGAAGCCAAAGGCCGCGAGGATGGCAAAGGTCCCCAGCAGAACGACCGGAACGGCGATGGTTGGGATCAGCGTCGCGCGGAAGTTTTGCAGGAACAGATACATGACCAGGAACACCAGGATGATCGCTTCTGCCAGCGTTTTAACCACTTCGTGAATCGAAATTTTAACGAATGGCGTGGTGTCGTACGGATAAACGATCTTCAGGCCTGACGGGAAGTACGGTTCCATTTTCTTCAGTTCTGCACGGATCGCCGTGGCGGTATCCAGGGCGTTCGCGCCTGTCGCCAGTTTGATACCCAGACCGGAAGCCGGTTTACCGTTGAACTTCGCGATGATGTCGTAGTTCTCACCGCCCAGCTCGACTTTCGCCACGTCGCGCAGGCGAACCTGCGATCCGTCCTGATTCACTTTCAGCAGAATTTTGCTGAACTCATCCGCGGAGGTCAGACGGGTTTGCGCGATGATCGAGGCGTTAAGCTGCTGGCCCTTCACCGGCGGCGTACCGCCTAACTGACCGGCTGCCACCTGGGCGTTCTGCGCTTTAATCGCGTTAATCACGTCAACCGGCGTCAGCTGGAAGTTGTTCAGCTTGTTCGGATCCATCCAGATACGCATTGCGTACTGAGAACCGAACAGCTGCACGTCACCCACACCGGACGTACGGCTGATGGCGTCCTTCATGTTGGCGCCTACGTAGTCGGAAATATCCTCCTGCGTCATGGTGCCGTTGGTGTTGATAACGCCGACAACCATCAGGAAGCTACTGGACGATTTCTCGACGCTCACGCCCTGCTGTTGTACTTCCTGCGGCAGCAGCGGCATCGCCAGCTGCAGTTTGTTCTGCACCTGAACCTGCGCAATGTCAGCATCCGTACCTGACTCGAAGGTCAGGGTGATCTGAACTGTACCGGTAGAGTCACTGTTTGAGGACATGTACATCAGGTTATCGATACCGTTCATGTTCTGTTCGATAACCTGAGTGACGGTGTCCTGCACCGTTTTTGCATCAGCCCCTGGGTAGGTTGCGGAAATCGTCACCGCCGGTGGCGCAATCGTTGGATATTGCGCGACAGGCAGCTTCAGGATCGCAAGTCCCCCGGCCAGCATGATGATAATGGCGATCACCCACGCAAATATGGGGCGATCGATAAAGAAATTAGGCATGTCTTAACGGCTCCTGTTTAAGTTAAGACTTGGTTTGTTCTGACTGGCCAGCGGCCGAAGCTTGTTGTTTATCGTCAGATTTCACTTCCTGTGCTTTAACCTGCGCGCCAGGACGAACTTTTTGCAAACCAGTAACAATCACGCGATCGCCATCTTTCAGACCTTCCGTCACCAGCCATTTATCCCCAATCGCCTGGGTGGCGGTGATATTGCGCATTTCGACTTTGTTATCAGCCCCAACAACCAGTGCGCTCGCATCGCCGCGTGGCGTACGGGTCACACCCTGCTGTGGAACCAGAAGGGCGGTTGGATTCGTTCCTTCTTCCAGACGTGCGCGAACGAACATACCTGGCAGCAGATTTTTGTCAGGGTTCGGGAAAATCGCACGTAAGGTGATGGAACCGGTGGTCTGGTCGACCGTCACGTCAGAGAATTCCAGCGTCCCTTCCTGCGGGAACTTGATACCGTCGTTGGTAATCAGCTCCACTTTGGCTTTGCCGTTTTCCTGTTTCAGGGTGCCGTTAGCCAGCTCCTGTTTCAGGCGCAGGAAATCATTGCTGGACTGCGTGACGTCAACATAGATCGGATCGAGCTGCTGCACGGTCGCCAGCGCAGTGGTCTGACCGTTCTGCACCAGAGCCCCTTCCGTGACGGAAGATTTACCAATACGACCGCTGATAGGGGAGGTCACTTTGGTATAGGCCAGGTTAATGCGCGCGGTTTCGACGGCCGCTTTGGCTGCCACCACGGCGGCGTTAGCCTGCTGGGCATCCGCCAGGGCGGTGTCGTAATCCTGCTGACTGATGTACTTGGTACCGAGCAGTTTTTGATAGCGGTTCAGCGTCAGCTGGGCAATTTTAGCCGCGGCCTGTGCTTTAGCCAGATCGCCTTTCGCGCTTTCATAAGACGCCTGATAGGTTGCGGGATCAATCTGATACAGAGACTCACCGGCCTGCACATCACCGCCTTCGGTGAAGTTGCGTTTCAGGATAATGCCGCTAACCTGAGGACGCACTTCCGCAATGCGGTAAGCATTTGTACGGCCGGGTAATTCGGTGGTGATTTGTAGAGGTTCAGATTTGAGCGTCACAACGCCTACTTCTGGCGCCTGCTGAGCTCCTTGTTGAGCCGGTTTGTCGTCACATCCTGTTAGCGCTAAGCTGCCTGAAAGCATCAGAACGACCGCCAGAGGCGTTAACCCTCTGTTTTTGTTCATATGTAAACCTCGAGTGTCCGATTTCAAATTGATCAAGGGTCCTGAGTCTAAAACCCATTGCTGCGTTTATATTATCGTCATGCTATGGTACATACATTCACAAATGTATGTAAATCTGACTCCTGTAAATTCACTCACCTATGGCACGAAAAACTAAACAACAAGCGCTGGAAACCCGACAACATATTCTGGATGTGGCGATACGTTTGTTCTCGCAGCAAGGTGTTTCAGCAACCTCGCTGGCGCAAATTGCTCAGGCCGCCGGTGTGACGCGAGGAGCGATTTACTGGCATTTTAAAAACAAGTCAGATCTGTTCAGTGAAATCTGGGAGCTTTCAGAGTCCAGCATTAGCGATCTCGAGAGTGAGTATCGGGCAAAATTCCCAGACGATCCACTCTCAGTATTGAGAGAAATATTAGTATATATCCTTGAAGCAACGGTAGTTGAAGAACGTCGCAGATTAATGATGGAGATTATTTTTCATAAATGCGAGTTCGTGGGCGAGATGGCGGTCGTGCAGCAGGCGCAACGAAGCCTCAGTCTGGAAAGCTATGACCGTATTGAGCACAACCTGAACCTCTGTATGGAGGCAAAACTACTACCGGCCAATCTGTTGACCCGTCGGGCGGCGATTCTGATGCGCAGCTACATTTCTGGTCTGATGGAAAACTGGCTTTTTGCACCGCAATCGTTTGATCTTAAAGCGGAAGCTCGCAGCTACGTGGCGATTTTACTGGAAATGCTACAGCTTAGCCCGACGCTGCGCAGCGACGCGCCTTCGCTAACGGCCTGACCCCTTTCCAGGATTTATCTCAGAGGCTTACGTTCGCGCTATTCTGCATCTGACGAGCGTGATATTCTTCACGCCGGACTATTTTCGGTCATCTTCTGACATCATTCACAACTATGCTGCCCATCAATCGCTCGCAACATCCTGTTTTTGCATTGCTCTTTGCGATGCTGTTTTTCTTCGCCACGGCGCCGCTGACCTGGGCCCGCGCCGATAACAGCAACGATATTCCCACGCGTGCTGACGTTCAGTCGCAGCTCGACACGCTGAACAAACAAAAAGAACTCTCTCCTCAGGAAAAACTGACGCAGCAGGATCTGACGGAAACGCTGGAAACGCTGGATAAAATTGAACGCGTTAAGGCTGAAACCGCCCAGCTTCGTCAGAAGGTGGCGCAGGCCCCTGAAAACATGCGCAAAGCGACGGAGTCGCTGAATGCCCTGAGTGACGTTGATAACGACAACGAAACGCGCAAAACGCTCGCCACGCTCTCCTTACGCCAGCTGGAATCGCGCGTTGCCCAGTTGCTCGACGATCTGCAAACCGCGCAGTCCGATCTCGCGACCTACAACAGCCAGCTTGTCTCCCTGCAAACCCAGCCCGAGCGCGTGCAAAATGCGATGTATACCGCATCTCAGCAGCTGCAGCAGATCCGCAACCGCCTGAACGGCACGACGGTGGGCGAAGGCACGCTGCGCCCGACGCAGCAAACCCTGCTGCTGGTTCAGCAGTCGTTGCTCAATGCGCAGATCGAACAGCAGCGTAAAAGCCTGGAAGGGAATACGGTGCTGCAGGACACTCTGCAGAAACAGCGTGATTACGTCACCGCGAACATTAATCGTCTGGAGCATCAGCTTCAGCTATTGCAGGAGGCGGTTAACAGCAAACGCCTGACCCTGACGGAAAAAACCGCCCAGGAGGCCGTATCCCCTGACGAAACCGCCCGTATTCAGGCCAACCCGCTGGTAAAACAGGAGCTTGAGGCTAACCATCAGCTCAGTCAGCGCCTGATACTGGCGACGGAAAACGGCAACTCGCTGGTTCAGCAAAATATCAAGGTGAAGAACTGGCTGGATCGCGCCCTGCAGGCGGAACGCAACATCAAAGAGCAGATCGCGGTCCTGAAGGGCAGCCTCCTGCTGTCGCGTATTCTCTACCAGCAGCAGCAGACGCTTCCGTCCGCCGACGAGCTGGAGGACATGACCAACCGCATTGCGGATTTACGTCTGGAGCAGTTTGACGTCAACCAGCAGCGCGATGCCCTTTTCCAGAGCGATACCTTTGTCGCCAAAATTGAAGAGGGGCATTCCAGCGACGTGAACCCGGAAGTGCACGACGCGCTGCTCCAGGTCGTGGATATGCGTCGCGAGCTGCTGGACCAGCTCAATAAACAGCTGGGTAACCAGCTGATGATGGCCATTAACCTGCAAATCAACCAGCAGCAGCTGGTGAGCGTCTCGAAAAGTCTGCAGGAGATCCTGACCCAGCAGATTTTCTGGGTAAACAGCAACAAGCCGATGGACTGGGACTGGGTTAAATCCTTCCCTGAGACGCTGAAAACGCAGATTAAGAGCATGAAGATCACCGTAAACTGGGAGAAAGCCTGGCCTGCGGTAATGATTGCTTTCCTGGCCGGTTTGCCGCTGCTGCTGATTGCTGGTCTTATCCGCTGGCGTCTGGGCTGGCTGAAAAAATACCAGGCGAAGCTGGCCTCCGAAGTAGGGCAGCTGCGCAATGATAGCCAGCTCCATACGCCAAAAGCGATTCTGATTGACCTTATTCGCGCCCTGCCGGTGTGCCTGATCATTCTGGCCGTGGGTCTGATTCTGCTCACTATGCAGCTCAACGTCAGCGATCTGCTGTGGGCGTTCAGTAAAAAACTGGCGCTGTTCTGGCTGGTGTTTGGCCTGTGCTGGAAGGTACTGGAAAAAGACGGCGTGGCGGTGCGTCATTTCAACATGCCAGCGCAGCTGACCAGCCACTGGCGTCGTCAGATCGTGCGCATCAGCCTGGCGCTGCTGCCGCTGCACTTCTGGTCGGTTGTCTCTGAGCTTTCCCCGCTGCATCTGATGGATGACGTGCTGGGCCAGCTGGTCATCCTGCTGAACCTGCTGCTGATTGCGATCCTGATGTGGCCGATGTGTCGCGACAGCTGGCGTGATAAAGAGTCCCACAATATTCGTCTGGCCACCGTGACGGTGCTGGCGATCATTCCGCTGGCGCTGATGGTGCTGACGGCAACGGGCTACTTCTATACCACGCTGCGCCTGTCCGGGCGCTGGATTGAAACGGTCTATCTGGTGATCGTCTGGAACCTGCTCTATCAGACCGTACTGCGTGGCCTGAGCGTGGCGGCGCGCCGCATTGCCTATCGCCGCGCCATCGCGCGTCGTCAGCATCAGGTGAAAGAGGGGGCCGAAGGCGCTGAGCCGCAGGAAGAGCCGACCATCGCGCTGGAGCAGGTTAACCAGCAGACGCTGCGCATCACCATGCTGGTGATGATCGCCCTGTTTGCGGTGATGTTCTGGGCGATCTGGTCCGATCTTATTACCGTTTTCGCCTATCTCGACAGTATTACCCTCTGGCAATACAACGGAACCGAAGCCGGCGCGGCGGTCATGAAAAGCGTGACCATGGGCAGCCTGCTGTTTGCGCTGGTGTCGTCGGTGGTGGCCTGGGCGCTGATCCGCAACCTGCCAGGCCTGCTCGAGGTGCTGCTCCTGTCACGTTTGAATCTTCGCCAGGGGGCGTCCTACGCCATTACCACGATCCTCAACTACGTCATCATCATTGTCGGAGCGATGACGGTCTTTGGCTCGCTTGGCGTCTCGTGGGATAAACTGCAGTGGCTGGCGGCGGCCCTCTCGGTCGGTCTTGGTTTTGGCCTGCAGGAGATCTTCGGTAACTTTGTGTCCGGCCTGATCATCCTGTTCGAACGTCCGGTACGTATCGGCGATACCGTCACCATCGGCACGTTCTCGGGAACGGTCAGCAAGATCCGCATTCGTGCCACCACCATCACCGACTTCGATCGCAAAGAGGTGATCATCCCGAACAAAGCGTTCGTGACCGAGCGTCTGATCAACTGGTCGCTTTCCGATACGGTGACGCGCGTGGTGATCCGCCTGGGCGTGGCCTATGGATCGGATCTGGATAAGGTGAAAGAGGTGCTGCTGAAGGCGGCGTCTGAGCATCCGAAAGTGATGCACGATCCGGCTCCGGCGGTGTTCTTTACCACCTTTGGGCCGAGTACGCTTGATCACGAGCTGCGTTTATACGTGCGTGAACTGCGTGACCGCAGCTACACGGTGGATGAGCTTAACCGCTCTATCGATCGTCTGTGCCGTGAAAACGATATTAATATCGCCTTCAACCAGCTTGAGGTTCACCTGCGTAACGAGAAAGGTGATGAGCATACGGAAGTGAAGCGCGACATTAAGGGCGACGACCCGACTCCGGCTTAATCTATTTTCCCTCTCCCCGTGGGAGAGGGTTAGAGTGAGGGGGAAGTTTCCCCTCAAAATCCCGCCGCACAATCTCCAGCGCCTTAAGCACCGTCTCGGCGGGGATCTCATGATTCTCCAGCAGCATAATCAAATCGACGGCCAGCTTGACCTCATCGGGTGCATTTTCCAGTGACATGGGTGTGGCTCCTGTTAACGGGTCAAACGTTCTATGACGCGTTCAATGTCATCCAGCGCCTGACGGCAGCGGACGATGCGTCCTTCCAGCGCGCTAATCTCGCGCATCAATAGCTGCTGCTCTTCCAGCGTTTCGCTGTTGTTCAGACGCACCTCGCGTTCACGCTTCATCTCAAACAGCCGGCGCTCAAACTCCTGGTTCTCGAGCCGCTTGCGCTGCCATTTGCCGAGCCCCGGCGAGGCGCTGTCCCAGGCGCGCAGCGGCCAGGCGGCGATTTCGCGATGCAGTGCGGTGATCTGCTCGGTGAGATGCTCTGCAAGCCACGCCACCTGTTCCTGTTGTTCATTCTCAACCGCATGGCGAAGCTCGTCGAGGTTCGTCTGCGCTTCAGCCAGGTAATCCTGAATGACGGTGCTGCGGGTACGAAAAAGCTGCCGGTCAAAGCGCGGCTTCAGCGTGGCGTGCCCCATCAGCGGCGTGGCCTGCGCCCGCAGAGCGATCAGCTGATTTTGCAGCCTCTCAAGAAGCAGTGCTGTTTTCAAGGCGCTCTCCAGTGGTAAAGTAGCCGTTCAGTTTGATAACGATTCGCATTATGCAGCGTACTATTTTAATCATCATTGGCTGGCTTGCGGTAGTGCTGGGCACGCTGGGTGTAGTATTACCCCTGCTGCCGACCACGCCGTTTATCCTGCTGGCGGCCTGGTGCTTCGCCCGCTCGTCGCCGCGTTTTCACCACTGGCTGCTCTACCGCTCGTGGTTCGGCGGCTACCTGCGGTACTGGCAAAAACACCGTGCCATGCCGCCTGGTGCGAAGCCGCGCGCGATCGCGGTGATCCTCATTACCTTCGCCATTTCATTATGGCTGGTGAAAATGATGTGGGTGCGGATCCTGCTGCTGATCATTCTCTCCTGCCTGCTTATCTTTATGTGGCGGATCCCCGTGGTTGATGAAAAGCAACAAAAGCACTGAAGCCTCATCATGGCTGTTGCAATTATCACGCGCAGCCAGTAAATTCGACCGTTTTCGAGCACAGGTGCGCCTGGTCAAAGGTTAAACAATTGTTGCCTTGGCCGACTCGTTGCGCGCTGTGAGTAACACTGTTTCATTTAGGCACAAACCGATGACCGCAACTGCACAGCAGCTTGAATATCTGAAAAACAGCATCAAAAGCATCCAGGACTACCCAAAGCCTGGCATTCTTTTCCGTGATGTCACCAGCTTGCTGGAAGACCCGAAAGCGTACGCACTCAGCATTGAACTGCTGGTCGAGCGTTACAAAAACGCCGGGATCACCAAAGTAGTAGGTACCGAAGCCCGTGGCTTCCTGTTTGGCGCACCGGTTGCGCTGGCAATGGGCGTGGGTTTTGTGCCGGTGCGTAAGCCGCGCAAACTGCCGCGTGAAACCATCGCAGAAAGCTACGAGCTGGAGTACGGCACCGATCAGCTGGAGATCCACGTTGACGCGATCAAGCCTGGCGACAAAGTGCTGGTGGTCGACGATCTGCTGGCAACCGGCGGAACCATTGAAGCGACCGTGAAGCTGATCCGCCGTCTGGGTGGGGAAGTGACCGACGCGGCCTTCATCATCAACCTGTTCGATCTCGGCGGTGAACAGCGCCTGGAAAAACAGGGCATTACCAGCTACAGCCTGGTGCCTTTCCCGGGTCACTAATCCCGGTTTTCACAACCTCGCTCAATGGGTGAGGTTGTGATAGCATTCCCCTCCATAAATTCACCTTCCAGCGTTGCAGAGCCTGCCCATGAGTTATCAGGTGTTAGCCCGTAAATGGCGACCACAAACCTTTGCTGACGTTGTCGGTCAGGAACATGTGCTGACGGCCCTGGCGAACGGCTTGTCGCTAGGTCGCATCCATCACGCCTATCTTTTTTCCGGCACCCGCGGCGTCGGTAAGACCTCTATTGCCCGTTTGCTGGCAAAAGGTCTCAACTGCGAAACCGGGATCACCGCCACGCCGTGCGGCGTGTGTGATAACTGCCGGGAGATCGAGCAGGGGCGTTTTGTCGATCTGATCGAGATCGACGCCGCTTCGCGCACCAAAGTGGAAGATACCCGCGACCTGCTGGACAACGTCCAGTACGCCCCGGCGCGCGGCCGCTTCAAGGTCTACCTGATCGATGAAGTGCACATGCTCTCGCGCCACAGCTTCAACGCCCTGCTGAAGACGCTGGAAGAGCCGCCCACGCACGTGAAGTTCCTGCTGGCGACCACCGATCCGCAAAAGCTGCCGGTCACGATTTTATCGCGCTGCCTGCAGTTCCACCTGAAGGCGCTGGACGTCGAGCAGATCCGCGCGCAGCTCGAGCACATTCTCGATGAAGAGAACATTGTCCACGAACCGCGCGCCCTGCAGCTGCTGGCCCGCGCCGCAGACGGCAGCCTGCGTGATGCGTTAAGCCTCACCGACCAGGCGATTGCCAGCGGTGACGGCAAGCTCTCGACTGACGCGGTCAGCACCATGCTCGGCACGCTGGATGACGATCAGGCGCTATCGCTTATTGAGGCGATGATTGCCGCCAACGGTGAACGCGTGATGTCGCAGGTGAATGCGGCCGCTGCCCGCGGTATTGAGTGGGAAGGGCTGCTGGTTGAGATGCTCAGCCTGCTGCACCGGGTGGCAATGCTGCAGCTTTCTCCCTCCGCCATTGGTGCGGATATGGCCGCCATTGAACAGCGGATGCGTGAGCTTGCCCGCACCGTGCCGCCTGCCGACGTGCAGCTTTATTACCAGACGCTGTTGATTGGTCGCAAAGAGCTACCGTTTGCGCCGGATCCGCGGATGGGCGTTGAAATGACGCTGCTGCGCGCGCTGGCGTTCCACCCGCGCATGCCGCTGCAGGAGCCGGACGTGCCCCGACAGTCTTTCGCCCCGGTTGCGCCGACGGCGGTGATGTCACCGCAGCAGGTGCCGCCGCAGCCGACGCCGCCACCGCAGCAGAACGTACCGCTGTCGGATGCCACCAGTTCGGTGCTTGCCGCGCGCAGCCAGCTGCAGCGTGCTCAGGGAGTAACCAAACCAAAAAAGAGTGAACCGGCAGCGCCAGGAAGAGCGCGGCCGGTGAACAACGCCGCGCTTGAACGACTGGCCTCGGTAACGGAGCGCGTACAGTCGCGTCCGGCACCGTCCGCGCTCGAGCAAAAAGCCCCGGTGAAAGAAGAGGCTTACCGCTGGAAGGCAACCACCATCACCGAAACGGTGAAGGAAGAGGTTGCCACGCCGAAAGCGCTGAAAAAGGCGCTGGAGCATGAAAAAACGCCGGAGCTGGCCGCGAAGCTTGCCGAAGAGTCCATTGCGCGCGACGCCTGGGCCGCCGAGGTCAGTAAGCTCCAGCTGCCGAAGCTGGTGGAGCAGGTCGCGCTGAACGCCTGGAAAGAGCAGGACGGCAATCAGGTGCGTCTGCACCTGCGTCCGGGCCAGCGGCACCTCAATTCCCCTGGCGCGCAAAAGGCGCTGGCCGAGGCGCTCGCCACATTACAGGGTGCGCCGGTTGAATTGACTATCATTGAAGATGATAATCCGGCAGTGAAAACGCCGCTCGAGTGGCGCCAGGCCATTTATGAAGAGAAGCTCGCGCAGGCGCGCGAGGCGATTATTGCGGATAACAACATTCAGACCCTGCGCCGGTTCTTCGACGCCGATCTGGATGAAGAGAGTATTCGCCCCATTTGATCGTGAGTCTGACTTACGGTTGTAATCCTTAAACGTGAAAGAAGAGAGAAGCCTATGTTTGGTGGAAAAGGCGGTCTGGGTGGCCTGATGAAGCAGGCTCAGCAGATGCAGGAAAAAATGCAGAAGATGCAGGAAGAGATCGCTCAGCTGGAAGTCACGGGTGAGTCCGGTGCCGGTCTGGTCAAGGTGACCATCAACGGTGCGCACAACTGCCGTCGCGTGGAAATCGACCCGAGCCTGCTCGAAGACGACAAAGAGATGCTGGAAGATCTGGTTGCAGCCGCGTTTAACGATGCCGCTCGCCGTATCGACGAAACCCAGAAAGAGAAAATGGCCTCCGTTTCCAGCGGCATGCAGCTGCCGCCTGGCTTCAAGATGCCGTTCTGATGCAAACCAGTCCGCTGCTCACGCAGTTAATGGAAGCACTGCGCTGCCTGCCGGGCGTTGGCCCGAAGTCGGCGCAGCGCATGGCGTTTACGCTATTGCAGCGCGACCGCAGCGGCGGGATGCGCCTGGCGCAGGCTCTGACCCGCGCCATGTCAGAAATTGGTCACTGTGCGGATTGCCGCACCTTTACCGAGCAGGACGTGTGTAACATCTGTACGAACCCGCGTCGTCAGGAAAACGGCCAGATTTGCGTGGTGGAGAGTCCGGCGGACATCTACGCCATCGAACAAACCGGGCAGTTTTCCGGGCGCTACTTCGTGCTGATGGGGCATCTGTCCCCGCTGGACGGCATCGGCCCGGACGATATCGGTCTTGACCGCCTTGAACAGCGTCTCGAGTCCGAAACCATCAAAGAGGTGATCCTCGCCACCAACCCCACGGTGGAAGGGGAGGCAACCGCCAACTACATCGCCGAGCTGTGCTCGCAGTATGGCGTTGACGCCAGCCGCATCGCCCACGGCGTGCCGGTCGGCGGCGAGCTGGAGATGGTCGACGGCACCACGCTGTCGCACTCTCTGGCCGGACGTCACAAGATTATTTTCTGACCAAACGGAGGCTGCGCGAGCCGCCTCCGCTTGAAAATTTCCCCCCGTATCCCCATCTCTCCCTCAACGTTTTAAAACCCCATTAAATGGCATTGTTGAGGTCGACATAGATGAAAGGACAAGAAACCCGTGGTTTCCAGTCAGAAGTAAAACAGCTTCTGCACCTGATGATCCATTCCCTGTATTCCAACAAAGAAATTTTCCTGCGTGAGCTGATTTCCAACGCCTCGGATGCGGCGGACAAGCTGCGCTTCCGCGCGCTGTCTAACCCGGATCTGTACGAAGGCGACGGCGAGCTGCGCGTGCGCGTCTCGTTTAATAAAGAGAACCGCACCCTGACCATCGCCGATAACGGCATCGGGATGAACCGCGACGAGGTGATCGACCACCTCGGGACCATCGCGAAATCCGGCACCAAGGCGTTCCTGGAGTCCATGGGCTCTGACCAGGCGAAAGACAGCCAGCTGATCGGCCAGTTCGGCGTCGGTTTCTACTCGGCGTTCATCGTGGCGGATAAAGTCACCGTGCGCACCCGTGCGGCAGGCGACAGCGCCGAGAATGGCGTGCTGTGGGAATCCAAAGGGGAAGGCGAATACACCGTTGATGACATCACCAAAGCGGACCGCGGCACCGAAATCACCCTGCACCTGCGTGAAGGGGAAGATGATTTCCTGAACGACTGGCGCGTGCGCTCCATCATCAGCAAGTACTCCGATCACATCGCGCTGCCGGTAGAGATTGAAAAACAGGAAGAGAAAGACGGTGAAACCGTGGTTTCCTGGGAGAAAATCAACAAGGCGCAGGCGCTGTGGACGCGCAACAAGTCTGAGATTAAAGACGACGAGTACAACGAATTCTACAAGCACATCGCCCACGACTTTACCGACCCGCTGACCTGGAGCCACAACCGTGTGGAAGGTAAGCAGGAGTACACCAGCCTGCTGTACATCCCGGCACAGGCGCCGTGGGACATGTGGAACCGCGATCACAAGCATGGCCTGAAGCTGTACGTGCAGCGCGTATTCATCATGGACGACGCCGAGCAGTTCATGCCGAACTATCTGCGCTTTGTGCGCGGCCTGATCGATTCCAACGATCTGCCGCTGAACGTCTCCCGCGAAATTCTGCAGGACAGCACCGTCACCCGTAACCTGCGCAACGCCCTGACCAAACGTGCGCTGCAGATGCTGGAAAAACTGGCGAAAGACGATGCGGAAAAATACCAGACCTTCTGGAAACAGTTCGGTCTGGTGCTGAAAGAAGGCCCGGCTGAAGACATGGCGAACGTTGAAACCATCGCCAAACTGCTGCGCTTTGCTTCTACGCACACCGACTCCTCCGCGCAGACCGTATCGCTGGAAGAGTACATCTCCCGCATGAAAGAAGGGCAGGAGAAGATCTACTACATCACCGCCGACAGCTACGCCGCGGCGAAGAGCAGCCCGCACCTGGAGCTGCTGCGTAAGAAAGGCATCGAAGTGCTGCTGCTTTCCGACCGCATCGACGAGTGGATGATGAACTACCTGACCGAGTTCGACGGTAAGGCGTTCCAGTCCGTTGCCAAAGCCGATGAGTCCATCGACAAGCTGGCAGATGAAGTGGATGAAAATGCGAAAGAAGCCGAGAAGGCGCTGGAGCCGTTCATTGAGCGCGTGAAAACCCTGCTGGGCGACCGCGTGAAAGAGGTGCGCTTCACGCATCGTCTGACCGACACTCCGGCCATTGTCACCACCGATGCCGACGAAATGAGCACCCAGATGGCGAAGCTGTTCGCCGCGGCGGGCCAGGCGGTACCGGAAGTGAAATATATCTTTGAGCTTAATCCGGATCACCCGCTGGTGAAACGCGCGGCGGATACCCAGGACGACGCCCGCTTTGCCGAGTGGGTTGAACTCCTGCTGGATCAGTCCCTGCTGGCCGAACGCGGCACGCTGGAAGATCCTAACCTCTTCATTAAACGTGTGAATGCGCTGCTGCTGGCGTAACTGACCACGCATCTCCTGGTCTTCTCCCTCTCCCCGAGGGAGAGGGCCAGGGTGAGGGCACCAGACCGCACTATCCCAAATTATCTCCCCCCATTAACCGTTTCAGCCTTCCTGCCTTCCTTGAGCGATGCCCGTTCTGGTGGTATTGTTTAGCGCTTTTGAAAAATTGAAACGACTTTTGAGGGGATTTTCGCAATGCGTATTATTCTGCTTGGCGCTCCGGGCGCGGGTAAAGGAACTCAGGCTCAGTTCATCATGGAGAAATACGGTATTCCGCAAATCTCCACCGGTGATATGCTGCGCGCCGCTGTTAAATCTGGCTCCGAGCTGGGTAAACAGGCGAAAGACATCATGGACGCAGGCAAGCTGGTGACCGACGAGCTGGTCATTGCTCTGGTCAAAGAGCGCATTGCTCAGGAAGACTGCCGTAACGGTTTCCTGCTGGACGGCTTCCCACGTACCATTCCTCAGGCTGACGCCATGAAGGAAGCGGGCATCAACGTGGACTACGTTCTGGAGTTCGACGTACCGGACGAGCTGATCGTTGACCGTATCGTTGGCCGTCGCGTACACGCTGCCTCTGGCCGCGTTTACCACATCAAATTCAACCCACCTAAGGTTGAAGGCAAAGACGACGTGACCGGCGAAGAGCTGACCACCCGTAAAGACGATCAGGAAGAGACCGTGCGTAAGCGCCTGGTGGAATACCATCAGATGACTGCGCCGCTGATCGGCTACTACACCAAAGAAGCGCAGGCGGGTAACACCAAATACGCCAAAGTTGACGGCACCAAAGCCGTGGCTGACGTGCGTGCTGAGCTGGAAAAAATCCTCGGCTAATCGCATCTCTCTCACCCGGGCCACCGGGTGAGAAGAATTCTCATCTTACCTATTACAGCAATGGGTTTCGTTTAAACGCATTTCCGCTACAATTGACAACCATTCAAATGGTTAAGAGGCGTGAATGAGTCAGGCGAAAACCGGCATCCTGCTTGCCAATCTGGGCACTCCAGAAGCACCTACATCAGACGCGGTAAAACGCTACCTGCGACAATTTTTAAGCGACACGCGCGTCGTGGATTTTCCGCGACTGCTGTGGTGGCCGCTGCTGCGTGGCGTCATTCTGCCGATCCGTTCTCCGCGCGTCGCCAAACTCTATCAGTCCGTCTGGATGGAAGAGGGCTCGCCGCTGATGGTCTACAGCCGTCGTCAGGAGAAGGCGCTGGCCGCCCGCCTGCCGGAGATGCCCGTCGCGCTCGGCATGAGCTACGGCAAACCGTCACTGGAAAGCGCGGTGGACTCGCTGCTGGCGCAGGGCGTGGACCATATCGTCGTGCTGGCGCTCTACCCGCAGTACTCCTGCTCGACGGTGGCCGCCGTCTGGGACGAGCTGGCGCGCATTCTGGCGACCCGCCGCCGCATTCCGGGCGTAACCTTTATTCGCGACTACGCGGATAACGAGCTGTACATCAAGGCGCTCGCCAACAGCGCGCGCGCGTCGTTTGAAAAACACGGCGAGCCGGATCTGCTGCTGCTCTCCTATCACGGCATCCCGCAGCGTTTCGCCAATGAAGGGGATGATTACCCGCAGCGCTGCCGCGATACCACCCGCGAGCTGGTTTCCGCCCTCGGCCTGCCGCCGGAGAAGGTGATGATGACCTTCCAGTCGCGCTTCGGCCGCGAGCCGTGGCTGACGCCGTATACCGATGAAACCCTCAAAATGCTGGGTGAGAAGGGCGTGAAGCACATTCAGGTGATGTCGCCGGGCTTCTCGGCAGACTGTCTGGAGACGCTGGAGGAGATCGCGGTGCAAAACCGGGAATTTTTCCTGGAGGCTGGCGGCGAAAAGTACGAGTACATTCCGGCGCTTAACGACTCCCCTGAGCATATCGACATGATGGTCTCGCTGGTAACGAACGGTCGCTGATCGCACTCCGGGCCGGGTTTGTGCTACCATTCCCGGCCCATATTCTTCGTACAGTTCAGACCATGAAATTTCCCGGTAAACGCAAATCCAAACACTACTTCCCCGTGGATGCCCGCGATCCGCTCCTGCAGCAAATCCAGCCAGAAAATGAAACCAGCGCGGCGTGGGTCGTGGGTATCGACCAGACGCTGGTGGACATTGAAGCGAAAGTGGATGATGCGTTTGTCGCCCGTTACGGTCTGAGCGCCGGTCACTCGCTGGTGATTGAAGATGATGTTGCCGAAGCGCTGTACCAGGAGCTGGTGCGCGAAAACCTGATTACCCATCAGTTCGCCGGCGGCACCATCGGCAACACCATGCACAACTACTCCGTGCTGGCGGACGACCGCTCTGTCCTGCTCGGCGTAATGTGCAGCAATATCGAAATCGGTGGCTACGCCTATCGCTACCTGTGCAACACCTCCAGCCGTACCGATCTGAACTATCTCCAGGGCGTCGACGGGCCGATTGGCCGCTGCTTTACGCTGATCGGTGAATCCGGCGAGCGGACCTTTGCCATCAGCCCGGGCCACATGAACAAGCTGCGCGCGGAAAGCATTCCCGAAGAGGTGATCGCGGGCGCCTCGGCGCTGGTGCTGACCTCCTACCTGGTGCGCTGCAAGCCGGGCGAGCCGATGCCGGAAGCGACCATGAAGGCGATTGAGTACGCGAAGAAGTACGACGTGCCCGTCGTTCTAACGCTGGGGACCAAATTCGTGATCGCCGATAATCCTGAATGGTGGCAGGCCTTCCTGAAAGAGCACGTCTCGATTCTGGCGATGAACGAAGAGGAGGCCGAAGCGCTGACCGATGAAAGCGATCCGCTGCTGGCGTCTGACAAAGCGCTGGACTGGGTGGATCTGGTGCTCTGCACCGCGGGTCCGGTTGGGCTGTATATGGCTGGCTTCACCGAAGAAGAGAGCAAACGCAAAACCCAGCACCCGCTGCTGCCCGGCGCGATTGCCGAGTTCAACCAGTACGAGTTCAGCCGCGGCATGCGTTTTAAAGACTGTGTTAATCCGCTGCGTATCTACTCGCACATCGCCCCGTATATGGGCGGGCCGGAGAAGATCATGAACACCAACGGCGCGGGCGACGGCGCGCTGGCCGCGCTGCTGCACGACATCACCGCTAACGCCTACCACAAAACCAACGTGCCAAATTCCAGCAAGCACAAGTTCAGCTGGCTGACCTATTCGTCGCTGGCGCAGGTATGCAAGTACGCCAACCGCGTAAGCTATCAGGTGCTGAACCAGCACTCACCGCGCTTAACGCGTGGCCTGCCGGAACGGGAAGACAGCCTCGAAGAGGCGTACTGGGACAGGTAAAAGCAAAACGGCAACCTGTGGTTGCCGTTTTTAGTGTTTGTTCCCTCTCCCTGTGGGAGAGGGCCAGGGTGAGGGCATCAGGCCACTCAAAACCTACCCCGTCACCGCCTCTTCAACCGGCGGTTTTTCCAGCAGCGTCAGCATCGTATTCGCAATCTCGCGCTCGCCCATCACCACCTTATCCGCACCGCGCTCGGTAATGTAATCTACCTCGTCGTCGTAGTGCGCCCGGGCGATAATCTCAATGTTTGGACACTTCGCGCGCGCGGAGGCGACAATCTCACCCGCCTCATAGCCGTTGGGAATGGTCAGCAGCAGCCAGCGGGCGCAGTCCAGATGCGCCAGCTCCATGATCTCTTCGTTCGCCGCATTGCCCAGCACCGCACGAATACCGCGCTCGCGCAGCTCGTCAACGCGGGTGCGTGACGTTTCAATTACCACCAGCGGAATGCCCTGCGCCATCAGCTTCTCGCCAAGCAGGCTGCCGACGCGGCCAAAGCCGACCAGCAGAGCGTGATTGCAAATATCGACCGGGATCTGCTTCTCTTCTTCGATGGCCTCTTCCAGCGTCTGCTCTTCCAGCGTTTCGGTTTTATCGAGGTATTTTTCCAGCAGGGCAAACAGCACCGGGTTCAGCATAATTGACAGGATCGCCCCCGCCAGCACCAGGTTTTGTCCGGCCTGCGGCAGCAGGTTAAGGGCCATGCCCAGACCGGCCAGAATAAAGGCGAACTCGCCAATCTGCGCCAGGCTGGCGGCAATGGTCAGCGCCGTCCGCGGAGAGTGGCCGAACATTCGCACCAGGAAGAAGGCGGCGAGCGACTTACCAAAGATAATGATCGCCAGCGTGCCCAGCACGGCCAGCGGCTGCTGGATCAGAATAAGCGGGTCAAACAGCATCCCGACGGAGACGAAGAACAGCACGGCAAAGGCGTCGCGCAGCGGCAGGGTGTCGTGTGCGGCGCGGTGGCTCAGCTCGGATTCGTTCAGCACCATCCCGGCAAAGAACGCGCCCAGCGCGAAGGAGACATCAAACAGCTCAACGGCGCCAAAGGCGATACCGAGCGCCAGCGCCAGCACGGAGAGGGTAAACAGTTCGCGGGATCCGGTCGCCGCACTGCGGGACATGATCCACGGCACCAGACGGCGACCCACCAGCATCATGATGGCGATAAACGCCACCACCTTCCCGATGGTGATGCTCATATCCAGCGCCAGCGAGGCGAAGCCGATATTGTCTTTTTCCATCATGCCGGCGACGGCGGGCAGCAGCACCAGCGTCAGGACCATCACCAGATCTTCCACAATCAGCCAGCCTATCGCGATCTGCCCGCGCTGGCTGTCTATCAGCTGTCTCTCCTCAAGCGCGCGCAGCAGCACCACGGTACTGGCGGTTGAAAGACACAGCCCAAATACGATACCGGTCATCAGCGACCAGCCCAGCACGGCCGAAAGCGCCATCCCAAGCAGCGTCGCCACCCCTATCTGGGCGATCGCTCCCGGTATGGCAATCGACTTTACCGCCATCAAATCCTTCAGGGAGAAGTGCAGGCCGACGCCGAACATCAGCAGAATCACGCCCAATTCCGCCAGCTCAGGGGCCAGTTTGGTATCAGCAACAAAACCTGGCGTAAACGGTCCCGCCAGCACACCTGCCAGCAGATAGCCGACAAGAGGAGAAATACGCAGCTTATTGGCAATCATGCCGAGAATAAAAGCGAGCACAAGTCCACCAACAATGGTGGTGATAAGCGGTGTGGCGTGGTGCATTCCGTCTCCTTTCGTGGTGAGTGTTCCATTTTTGGCGTGAATACCAAAAAACCAGGTAATAGTTTATGACAATTTTTACCCTTATGTTTATGAATAATTGTTGAAGTTTGAATAAAAAAGCAATATGCACGTAAAAAAGCGCATTTTGATAAATTCAGCGCGGGGATGAAGAGGAAACCCTTATGGTATAAGGGTATCAGGTAGCTAAAGCATAAGTTTAGCTACCCGTAATTCACGCTTTATGGCGGTTATCAGGCAGGAATATGGTCAACATGCCAAGAAGTGGCAGGAAAGCGCAGATTTTATAAACCAGGAAGATGCTGGTGTGATCCGCAACCATCCCTAACACCGCTGCACCCAGCCCGCCCATGCCGAAGGCGAAACCGAAAAACAGTCCGGAAACCATACCGATACGTCCGGGCAGCAGCTCCTGGGCATAAACCAGAATGGCGGAAAACGCGGAGGCGAGAATAAAACCAATAATCACGGTCAAAATCCCCGTCCATTCAAGGCTGGCGTACGGCAAAATGAGGGTAAAAGGCGCTACGCCGAGGATAGAGCCCCAAATGACATATTTACGGCCAATCTTATCGCCCACCGGCCCGCCAATTACCGTCCCTGCGGCCACCGCGAACAGGAAGGCAAACAGGTGGATCTGCGCGTTTTGTACCGATAATCCGAATTTTTGCATCAGATAAAAGGTGTAATAGCTGCTGATGCTCGCCATATAGAAGTATTTCGAGAAAATCAGCACCAGCAGGACGGCAACCGCCAGGATAACCTTATTGCGCGGCAGGGGGTTGATAACCTTCGCTTTAGGTTTTCCTTTATTCACCCGATGCTGAGCGGCATACCAGCGGCTAATCTGCGCCAGCACGATAATCGCCAGCAGCGCGGCCAGCACAAACCACGCCACGTTGCCCTTACCGTACGGCGCGATGATCACCGCGGCCAGCAGCGGGCCGAGAGAGCTACCAAAGTTACCGCCTACCTGGAAGAGGGACTGCGCCAGCCCGTGACGCCCGCCGGACGCCATACGCGCCACGCGGGAAGACTCCGGATGGAAAACGGACGAGCCGGTGCCTACCAGTGCGGCGGCAATCAGCACGGCTTCAAAACTTCCGGCCATGGCCAGCAGCACCAGCCCGCTTAGGGTAAAGCACATGCCTATGGGCAGCGACCACGGCATAGGATATTTATCCGTCCAGTAGCCCACCACCGGCTGCAGCAGAGAGGAAGCCAGCTGGAAGGTCAGGGTGATCATCCCAATCTGCACAAAGGTTAACGAAAATTCGGACTGCAGCAGCGGGTAAATTGCCAGAATCAACGACTGGATCATATCGTTGAGCAGGTGCGAGAGACTGATTGCGCCTAAGACTTTAAAGGAGGTGCGCGACGTCGGCGCACCCGGAACGGGCTGGGTTGAGTCACTGATTGCCATAGAGAGAATTACCACGTCTTGAGTTATTAGCGATGCAGGGTGTAATTATTATCCGACTAACATACCCGCCCGGGACATTTGAAGAAAGTCGCAATTCTGAAAACTTATTTGTCTATTCTTATTAGTCACTGTAATTTCTGCCTTTGTCTATTGGTCAGGGAGAGAGAAGATGAAGTTAATGAAGCGGGGCGTCGCGCTGGCGCTCATCGCGGCGTGGGGGCTGGTAAGCCTGCCCGTGCAGGCGTATGAAAAAGACAAAACCTATAAAATCACTATTCTGCATACCAACGATCACCACGGTCATTTCTGGCGCAGTGAATACGGCGAATATGGCCTGTCGGCGCAAAAAACGCTGGTGGACGGCATTCGTAAAGAGGTGGCAGCCCAGGGCGGCAGCGTGCTGCTGCTGTCGGGAGGCGATATCAATACCGGCGTGCCGGAATCCGATTTGCAGGACGCCGAGCCCGATTTCCGCGGCATGAACCTGATTGGCTACGACGCGATGGCCGTCGGTAACCATGAGTTTGATAATCCGCTGAGCGTCCTGCGTCAGCAGGAGAAATGGGCCAAATTCCCGTTCCTCTCCGCCAACATTTACCAGAAAAGCACCGGCGAACGCCTGTTCAAGCCGTGGGCGCTGTTTAAGCGTCAGGATCTGAAGATCGCGGTCATCGGCTTAACCACCGACGATACGGCGAAAATTGGCAACCCTGAGTTCTTCACCGATATCGAATTCCGCAAACCGGCAGACGAAGCGAAGCTGGTGATTCAGGAGCTGCAGCAAAACGAAAAGCCGGACGTGATTATCGCCACCACGCACATGGGGCACTACGACAACGGTGAGCACGGCTCCAATGCGCCGGGCGACGTGGAGATGGCGCGCAGCCTGCCGGCGGGCTCGCTGGCGATGATTGTGGGTGGTCACTCACAGGATCCGGTCTGCATGGCATCCGAGAATAAAAAGCAGGTGGACTACGTGCCGGGCACGCCGTGTGCGCCAGACCGTCAGAACGGTATCTGGATTGTGCAGGCGCACGAGTGGGGCAAATACGTAGGCCGGGCGGACTTCGAGTTCCGGAACGGCGAGATGAAGCTGGTTCATTATCAGCTCATTCCGGTCAACCTGAAGAAGAAGGTCACCTACCCGGACGGGAAAAGCGAGCGCGTACTTTACACCCCAGAGATTCCAGAAAACCAGCAGATGCTCTCCCTGCTGACGCCGTTCCAGAACAAAGGCAAGGCGCAGCTGGACGTGAAAATCGGCACGCTGAACGGTCGTCTGGAGGGGGACCGCAGCAAAGTTCGCTTCGTGCAGACCAACATGGGGCACCTGGTGCTGGCGGCGCAAATGGCGCGCACCGGGGCTGATTTTGGCGTGATGAGCGGCGGCGGCATTCGTGATTCCATCGAAGGTGGAAACATCACCTATAAAGACGTTCTGAAGGTGCAGCCGTTCGGTAACGTGGTGGTTTATGCCGACATGAGCGGGAAAGAGGTCATTGACTACCTGACCGCCGTGGCGCAGATGAAGCCGGATTCCGGGGCCTATCCGCAGTTTGCCAACGTGAGCTTCGTAGCGAAAGACGGCAAGCTTAACGACCTGAAGATCAAAGGCGAACCGGTTGACCCGGCGAAAACCTACCGTCTGGCGACGTTAAGCTTTAACGCCACCGGCGGCGACGGCTATCCGCATATTGATAATAAACCGGGATACGTGAACACCGGCTTTATCGATGCAGAAGTGCTGAAGCAGTATATCGAGCAGAATTCGCCGATTGACGTGAATGCGTATGAGCCGAAAGGTGAGGTGAGCTGGCAGTAGTGCGGTTGTGTTGCCGGGTGGCGGCTTCGCCTTACCCGGCCTACATTCGAATCGTAGGCCCGGTAAGCGCAGCGCCACCGGGCAATTTTCTCAATCCCGTCGCGCAATATCCGCAAACTTCGCGTCCAGCATTTTCGCCAGGTCGCCCGCGGCCAGCTCAATATCCAGCCCGCGCTTGCCGCCGGAAATATAGATGGTCTCAAATTCCTGTGAAGGGGCATCGATCAGCGTCGGCAGGCGTTTTTTCTGCCCGAGCGGGCTGATGCCGCCCACCAGGTAGCCCGTGGTGCGCTGCGCCACCATCGGATCCGCCATATCCACCTTCTTCGCCCCCAGCGCTTTAGCGACCTTCTTCAGATCCAGCTGTCCCGCCACGGGAGTCACCGCCACGGCGAGGTGCTTCATATCGCCGTTAACCGCCACCAGCAGCGTTTTATAGACCTGGTCCGCGTTCAGCCCCAGCTTACGCACCACTTCATCACCAAAGTTGGTTTCATTCGGATCGTGATCGTAGGTGTGGATCCGGAAAGAAATGTTGTTTTTTTCAAGTAATTTAACGGCGGGAGTCATAGCTATCCTTCTTACGACAGACAATTCATGCAGCCAGCATACGCCTGACGTTTGTCTAAAAAATAGCACCATCTTGCGCAATAGTGTTGGCAGTGATGGTCACTTTGAGCGACAATCGGCTCAGCCGAAGGTCACTTCGGTATAATAAAAACGATGAAATTCCTCTTTGACGGGCCAATAGAGATATTGGCCATTTTTTTATTTCAGCAACGACGGCAAATTCCCTTCGCCGTATAAATGTAACGCCCCAACCGCCACCACGTATTCCCCCGCTGGCAGAGCATGCAGCGTCTCTCGCCAGGCTTTGTTACGCGCATTCATCAGCACATCATACAGCGATTCACTGAACGTCGACGGTAACGCCAGCCTGCCGTCCGCGGGCGGTGTATCCAGCCACCAGCCAATCATGGTCTGCAGCAGGCGTGCGTTGGTGTGCCAGTGGGTGAGGGTATCATCCAGCAGCATCAGACCGTCGTCGGGAAGCTCTCGCAGGAGCGCAATCTGGCTGTCCGTACCTTCCAGTTCGATGATCGGCATACGGCGCGCCCGCGCCACGTTCAGCAGCTGGTAATCAATGCCGTAATCACCCCGCAGCCCCAGACGCTGGGCCTGCGTGGCCTGTAATACCATTGCGATTTGCCACAGCGGCAGAGTGTCAATCATGGAGAGCGATACGCCGGTTTCCTCGGCGACGCGCGTCAGTTCCGCGAGCTGGGCCTCATTCAGACGTTCCGCCAGCGGGAGATCGCTTTCAAGCCCGGCAAACGGTGACTCATGGCCCGAGATGTCCGCCTCGACGACCAGCGCGTCGGCGCGCTTCAGGCGCTTTATCAGACCGGGCGGCAGAGGTGACATACCCTGCGTGCCCATATGGATACTGCCGACCAGGTGCAGGTGTTGCCCGCCGGGAAGCGAGATATCCAGACCGGGCCAGGCGTAACGGCGAGGGAAAAGGGCGCGAAACGATGTTTTTATACGATGAAACAGACCCATACGCGCTCCATAAACGGAAAGGTTCATGCTAGCGCGTACGGGTACAAGGTTCAATCCTTCGGTTTAAACCGCAACAGCCGGTTGGCGTTGCTGACCACGGTGATGGAGGAGAGCGCCATCGCCGCGCCCGCGACCACCGGGTTCAGCAGCGTACCGGTCAGCGGCCACAAAATACCGGCCGCGATTGGGATACCGAGTGAGTTATAGATAAACGCCCCCAGCAGGTTCTGCTTCATGTTGCGCAGCGTGGCTTTCGAAATGGCCAGCGCATCGGCCACGCCCATCAGGCTGTGGCGCATCAGCGTAATGGCCGCGGTTTCGATGGCCACGTCGCTGCCGCCGCCCATCGCGATCCCCACATCCGCCTGGGCCAGCGCCGGGGCATCGTTGATGCCGTCGCCGACCATTGCCACCTGACGGTCCTGGCGTTGCAGGTTTTTAATGGCGTCCGCTTTGCCATCCGGCAGTACGCCCGCAATCACCTCATCAATACCGGCTTCTTTCGCGATGGCGTTGGCGGTGTTCGGGTTATCCCCGGTCAGCATCACCAGACGGTAGCCCGCACGGTGCAGGCGCTGTAAGGCGTCCACGCTGTCCTGGCGAAGCGGATCGCGCACGGCCAGCAGCGCGGCAGCTTTGCCGTCCACCGCCAGCAGAACCGGGGTAGCGCCCTGAGACGCCTGCGCCTTCAGCTCGTTTTCCAGCGCGGCGGTATCAATACCGTTTTCATTGAGCAACGCCTGGTTGCCCAGCAGCAGCGCGTGGCCTTCTGCCTCACCGCTCACGCCGAGCCCGCGCAGGGTGCGGAAGTTGCTCACCTGCGGCAGGGCAGACGCATTGGCTTTATCGAGAATAGCGCGCGCCAGCGGATGGCTTGAGCCTTGCTCCAGCGCGGCGGCGAGACGCAGCGCCTCCTCTTCGGCAATGCCTGCGGTCGTGACGGCGACCACCTTCGGTTTGCCTTCCGTCAGCGTGCCGGTTTTATCAAACACCAGCGTGTCGAGGGTGCTGGCCCGCTGCAGCGCGTCCGCGTCCCGCACCAGTACGCCAAATTCGGCCGCGCGCCCTACGCCGGAGATAATCGACATCGGCGTCGCCAGTCCAAGGGCGCAAGGACAGGCGATGATCAGCACCGTGGTGGCGATCACCAGGGTATACACAATCTGCGGCGCGGGGCCGAAGAAGTACCAGATCGCCGAGCTTAGCAGGGCAATGCCGACCACCACCGGCACAAAAATGGCCGAGATTTTGTCAGCAAGCTGGCCAATCTCCGGCTTGCTGCTTTGCGCCTGGCGCACCATGCGGATAATACGCGACAGCGTGGTGTGGCTGCCGACGGCGCTGGCGGTGAACAGCACGCTGCCGTCCTGCACGACCGTACCGGCATGCACGGCGTCGCCGTCGGATTTCTGCTGGGGAATAGGCTCCCCGGTCAGCATCGCTTCATCCAGCCAGGCTTCGCCCTGGCTTATCTTACCGTCAACGGGAACGCGGTCGCCGGTGGTCAGACGCAGCGTCATGCCGGGCTGAACCTCGGCCAATGGAACGCTCTTTTCCCCCTCGTCCGTGACCACGCGGGCCGTCGGCGGGGTTAAATCAAGCAATCTTTCCAGCGCTTTCGAGGAACGCTGACGGGCGCGGGCTTCCAGCATATGGCCTAAGTTGATCAGGCCGATAATCATCGCGCTCGCTTCATAATAGAGATGCCGCGCTTCCATCGGGAACCACTGGGGCCAGACGTTCACGCTCATGGAATAGAGCCACGCCGCGCCGGTCCCGAGGGCGACCAGGGTATCCATCGTCGCGGTGCGGTTTTTCAGGCTCTTCCAGGCGCTGGTATAGAAATGCCCGCCTGCAAACACCATCACCGCAAGGGTAATCAGACCAATCACCAGCCACAGCGTGCGGTTGTCGTCGGTGACCATCATGTTGTCACCCATCATGCCCCACACCATCACCGGAATACCCACCAGCAGGGCGACAATCGCCTGCCAGCGGAAGCGCTTCATGGTGGCGATAGCCGTTTCCTGCTGGCGCTCGCGGCGTTCGGCATCATCTTCGATGGCCTCCGCGCCGTAGCCCGCTTTTTCAACGGCCTGCACTAATTCTGCGGCGGAGGCGCTGCCCATCACCAGCGCAGTACGCTCCGCAAGATTCACCCGTGCCTGCGCGACGCCCGGTACCGCCTGCAGGGCGTTTTGTACCCGGGAGACGCAGCTGGCGCAGCTCATGCCGTTGATCAGCAGCTGTTGGCTGTCATCAATATCATCCGCTGCCGGAAGCTCAGGAGTGGCCGCTGTCAGTGCTTCCGACGGGGATGATGACTCTGCCAGCGGTTTAGCCTTTGGGTGGCTTAACTCCGCCCCGTAACCGGCCTGTTTGATGGTATCAATCAGCGCGTCGGCGCTGGCGCTGCCGGTCACGGCGGCATGGTCGATAGTCACTTCAGCGCTTTCAACGTCAGGACGCTGTTCCAGGCTTTCTTTAACGCGTTTGACGCAGTGGCCGCAGGAGAGGCCGTCCAGCGTCAGGTCGATAGTGTGAGACATAACAAAACTCCCGTATAATATATTGGTCAGTTGTTGACCGGAGTAACGCTTTTCGCTAACTGTTATGAAGGTAAACCTTCCATCAAGGGGAAGGTCAAGGGGGAAATGTGAATATCAGTGACGTGGCAAAAAAAACCGGCTTAACCAGCAAAGCGATCCGCTTTTATGAAGAGAAGGGGCTGGTAACGCCGCCGCTGCGCAGTGAAAACGGCTACCGCAGCTACACGCAGCTGCATCTCGATGAGCTGACGCTGCTGCGCCAGGCAAGACAGGTCGGGTTTAATCTGGAAGAGTGCGGCGAGCTGGTTAACCTGTTCAACGATCCTAAGCGTCACAGCGCCGACGTGAAAAAACGCACCCTGGAAAAGGTGGCCGAAATTGAACGCCACATCGTCGAGCTACAGTCGATGCGCGAACAGCTGCTGCAGCTCGCGGACTCCTGTCCGGGGGATGACAGCGCCGACTGCCCGATTATTGATAATCTTGCCGGCTGCTGCCACCGCAAAACCCACGCTTAACAGGCTTTTACCCGCAGGGTAATACCTTCCACCGCAATGACTTCAACCCGCGTGCCGGCGCTGAGGTCATCGTCGGCCACCACCGGCCACGAGCTGTCGCCTACGCGCATGTGCCCGCGTCCGTTCACCAGCGCGGTGTCGAGGGTAAAACGCTTGCCGACAATCTGCTGTCCGCGCTGGTTAAGGTGGGCGTCCACCGGTTTCTGCTCGTTAACCCGCCGGTTAAGCCAGCGCCACCACAGCCAGGCGGCCACCAGCGTCAGCGCGGCAAACAGCGCCCCCTGCCACGCCCAGTCCAGGGGAAGGATCCAGACCAGAAGACCGGTAATGACGGCGGCCACACCGCTCCAGAGCAGGTAGCCGTTGCCGCCCAGCATCTCCGCTGCCAGCAATAAGCCACCGAGACTTAGCCAGAAGGCATGAGGATGTGCAACGATGAGCTCAATCATTTTTTACGCTCGTTTCCGCTGTCCTTAATCAGTTCGGCGATCCCCGCGATAGAGCCCATCAGGCTGCTGGCATCCAGCGGCATCATCACCACTTTGCTGTTGTTCGCCGAGCCGATCTCTTTCAGCGCGTCGGTATATTTTTGCGCAACGAAGTAGTTCACGGCCTGAATATCACCGGCGGCAATTGCCTCGGACACCATCTGGGTCGCGCGGGCTTCCGCTTCGGCGGAACGTTCACGCGCTTCCGCCTGTAAGAACGCGGACTGACGGTCGCCTTCCGCTTTCAGGATCTGCGACTGTTTTTCCCCTTCCGCTTTGAGGATCTCCGCCTGGCGTACCCCTTCGGCTTCCAGAATGTAGGCGCGCTTGGTTCGCTCGGCTTTCATCTGGGCGTTCATGGAGGCGATCAGTTCCGCCGGCGGGCGCACGTCGCGGATCTCGATGCGGGTGACTTTGATCCCCCACGGGTTGGTGGCCTCATCGACAATGTGCAGCAGGCGGGTGTTAATGCTGTCGCGCTGGGAAAGCATCTCGTCCAGCTCCATCGAGCCGAGTACGGTACGGATGTTGGTCATCGTCAGGTTGACGATCGCCAGCTCCAGGTTGCTGACCTCATAGGCCGCTTTCGGCGCATCAATCACCTGAATAAAACAGACGGCGTCGATGGTGACGTTGGCGTTATCCTTGGAGATCACTTCCTGGGACGGAATGTCCAGAACCTGCTCCATCATGTTGATCTTGCGGCCTATCCTGTCCATGAACGGGACAATCAGGCTTAAGCCGGGCTGGAGCGTGTTGGTGTAACGGCCGAAACGCTCGACGGTCCACTGATAACCCTGAGGGACAATTTTGACGCCAGCGCCCACGATAACCAGCGCAACGAAAATAAGGACGGGAACAACGATAAGCATAAAAACCTCCTGTTTTGCATGCCGTGATGAGTGAAAGTGTGTGTTTATTGCTCGTAAGTATAGGTAAAGTCAGAGATGAAGCCATCACCCGCTTCGGCAATGGCTTTGGATAATCCCTGGTAGTAATGCTCCAGCCCCCGCGCTTCGATACGCTGGATCTGTTCGCGAAGGGGGGCGCAGAATAGAACGGCATTTCCCGCCTCAACGCGTTTGTTATTCGGTGGAAGGTCGCCCGCGATGGCTTTAAACCAGGTTCTGATGCCCTGCTTTAAATTATGCGGCGCTTTTGCCAGGTTATCCATGCCCGTCAGGATCTGCAGAGTAGGGAACTCATCGGCCTGCACGGCGGTTTTCATGCGCGCAAAGAACTGGCTGAACAGCTCGAACGAGCCCAGATCGGTGACGCGGGGCTTGGTGGTTTTACCGTTTTTATTGCCGATTTTACCTGCCGCTGACGCCGTGGCCGGAACCGCGTTCACCTTTTCCAGCTCCAGTCCGAACAGCAAATTGCAGTGCGCGCGGCGCGCTTTCAGCGGGTAGGACATCAGGACGTCAATGAACTGGGTGGCTTTCACATCCGCAAGATTGTGGTTGATAAGCCACTGGGTGCGCGAAAATTCCGCCGGAGAGACGAACCAGTCCGGCACCTCATTGAAGCGTTTTGATTTGCCTTTACCGTCAAATTCAAGGAAGTGTGTCCCGTTGTCGAAGGCAAAATAGCAATTTTTGAAGCTGCCGATCGTGGTGTTCACGATGAGCGCCTTCTTAACAAAATCGACCACCTCTTCACCCATCACAAAACGCGTGCGTTCCGACGATTTGATGACGTCCATTAATGTTTCGACATCAGGAACACCAGGCTTCAGGGAGGGAAACTCATAAAAAATATGTGCCATGCTGCATACTTCCTGTAGTGATGGTGGTGACAATTTACAAACAAAAAGCTTAACACTTGCTTCAGCGTGAGGCTATTCGCGCTGCGCGGGCGAAAGGATTATGCTACAGACGGTTATGACAAAAAGCGGTCAACGGAAGCGCAATGAACGATAAAAAAAACGTATTACTGCTCAGGGATGTCGGATTTCGAGTCGGGGAAAACACGATCCTGCAGCACGTCGGGTTTAGCCTGTCGCCGGGCGAGTTTAAATTAATCACGGGTCCCTCAGGCTGTGGGAAAAGCACGCTGCTGAAGATTGTGGCGTCACTCCTCAGCCCGACGGAAGGAGCCATTCTGTTTGAAGGCGAGGATATCGCCTCGCTTTCCCCGGAAAGCTATCGCCAGCAGGTCTCGTACTGCGTGCAAACGCCCGTGCTTTTTGGCGATACGGTCTATGACAACCTGATTTTTCCGTGGCAAATCCGCAATAAAACGCCGGAGCCGGAAAAGTTTATCCACGATCTGGCCCGCTTTGGGCTGGCGCAGGAGACGCTGAGCAAATCCATCAACGCGCTGTCGGGCGGCGAAAAGCAGCGGGTCTCGCTGATCCGCAACCTGCAGTTTTTACCGAAGGTGTTGTTGCTGGACGAAATCACCAGCGCGCTCGATGACGTCAACAAGCGCAACGTTAACGAGATTATTCATCGTTACGCCCGGGAGCAGAACATTGCCGTGCTCTGGGTGACGCACGACGCTAACGAAATAACCCATGCGGATGACGTAATCACGCTCCAGCCGCACGGCGGGAAAATGCAGGAGGCAAACCGTGGGTGAGCATAACATTACGAACGAATCGCTGGCCTTTTCGATGGTGCTGGTGCTGATTGCGATTGTGGTCAGCTACCGGGAAAAGCTGGGGCTGGAAAAAGATATCGTGTGGAGTATCTGCCGCGCGGTGATTCAGCTCATCATCGTCGGCTATGTGCTGAAGTATATCTTCAACGTTAACCACGCGGTGCTGACGCTGCTGATGGTGCTGTTTATCTGCTTTAACGCGGCGTGGAATGCGCAAAAGCGCAGTAAATACATCGATAAGGCGTTTGTCTCATCGTTTATTGCGATTACCACCGGAACGGCGCTCACGCTGGCGGTGCTGGTACTTTCCGGCTCGATTGAGTTTACGCCGATGCAGGTCATCCCTATTTCCGGGATGATTGCGGGGAACGCGATGGTGGCCGTTGGGCTCTGTTATAACAATCTCGGCCAGCGTTTCAGCAGCGAACAGCAGCAGCTGCAGGAGAAACTAAGCCTGGGGGCAACGCCAAAAGTGGCCTCGGCGCGGCTGATTCGCGAGAGCATTCGCTCATCGCTGATCCCTACGGTAGATTCCGCCAAAACGGTGGGGCTGGTGAGCCTGCCGGGCATGATGTCGGGGCTGATTTTTGCCGGTATCGATCCGGTAAAAGCGATTAAGTATCAGATCATGGTGACGTTTATGCTGCTTTCCACGGCAAGCCTGTCCACCATCATTGCCTGCTACCTGACCTATCGGAAGTTCTACAACGCGCGCCACCAGCTGGTGGTGACGCAGTTGAAAAAGACGGGGTAACATCGTCTTTGTAGGCCCGGTAAGGCGAAGCCGCCACCGGGCTTTTTTATCAATACAACAGCGCGTAAAGCTGACGACGATACTTCGACGCCAGCGCGTCGCCGGTGCCCAGCGCGGCCAGGATCTCCTGGAACATCTTGCGCGCCTGACCGTCTGCGGCGGCTAAATCTTTTTGCAGATGGCTGAAGAGCAGCTCAAGCGCCTCTTCGTTACGCCCCACCTGATGCAGCTGCAGCGCAAGCTGGCTTGCCAGCGCGGCATCCGCCGGATTGTCGGCAACCTGCTGCTGCAGCTGTTGAATTTCCGGGGTATCCGCCGCCTGCTTCAGCAGCTCAATCTGTGCAACCAGCCCCTGATAGCGGGTGTCCTGATCCTGCAGCGGAACCGTCTTGAGTACGGCCTCCGCGTCTTCTGAGCGGTGCAGGGCGATCTGCGTCTCCGCCAGCAGCAGGCCAATCTGGCTGTTCTGTTTTGACAGCTGCCACGCCTCTTTCAGCAGCGGCAGCGCCTCGTCGTATTTGCCTTCCTGCATCAGCGCCATGCCTTCCTGCGCTTTCAGCTCTTCTTCGCGCGGCAGCACCTTATCCAGCAGGGCGCGGATAGCCTCTTCCGGCTGCGGCCCCTGGAAGCCATCAACAGGCTGGCCGTTCTGGAACAGATAGACGGTAGGAATGGCGCGCAGACCAAACTGAGACGCGACCATCGGCTCGGCGTCACAGTCCAGCTTTGCGAGAATGAACTGACCGTTGTACTGGGCGGCAAGGCTTTCCAGCACCGGCGTCAGCTGCAGACAGTGTTGGCTACGTTCAGACCAGAAGTAGAACAGGACCGGTTTGGTCATCGACTGTTCAAGAGTCTGTTGCAGGTTAGCTTCTGTGATATTGACGATATTCTGTACGGACATGCGGCTTTCTCTTTTGTCGGTTTGTTCTTTACATGGGGATGCGCGTCGTCGCTTCAACTCAACCGTGTAAAATTTTGTCCATTATTCGGCCCGGCAGCAGGCGTTTTAACCAGCCGACGGCGTGGGTGACCAGCGTCACCGGATAGCGCATTTTGGGATGTTCACTCTCAAAAGCATGGCGCACTTTGGCCACCACCGCCTCGGGCCCGAGGGTAAAACGTGCGGCGATGCCGGGGTTCTCGACCGGTTTATCCGCCTGCGTCTGGTTAACGTTTTCGGTAAAGCGGGTGCGGATCGGGCCGGGTTCAATCAGACTGACCTTTATGCCGCTGTGGCGTAGCTCCATGCGCAGGGCGTCGGACCAGGCCTCCAGCGCATATTTACTGGCGGCGTAGGCGCCGCGGCCCGGGGTGGAAATCAGCCCCATCACTGACGATGTCATCACGATGCGCCCTTCACCGTGCGGCAGCATCGCGGGGAGCAGACGCATGGTGAGCTGATGTACGCCGAAAAAGTTGGTCGAAAACTGCTTCTCCAGCGTTTCGCGGGAGAGGGTGTCCAGCGGGCCATACACGCCGTAACCGGCATTATTAAACAGGCCGTAAAGACGATTACCGGTCAGGGAGATCACCTCATCGGCGGCGTGGTCAACGCTCTCCGGCGAGTCCATATCCAGCAGCACGCCGGTAAAGCCCAGCCCGTTCATGCGTTCGACATCGTCGGGTTTGCGACAGGCTGCCAGCACCCTGAATCCCTGGCGCTTTAGTTCAAGCGCGCTTTCAAGGCCGATTCCGCTGGAACATCCTGTAATTAAGACCGATTTTTGCATAACTTTACCTGTCAGGATCTCCGCTTAATCAGGAGTCATGTTTAACTAAAGGAGCCAGCCGCGTTGCCATCCAGTCGGCAATAAACGGCTGCGCATCGCGATTGGGGTGGATCCCGTCGTCTTGCATCCACTGGGGTTTGAGATAGACCTCTTCCATGAAAAATGGCAGCAGCGGAATATCAAACTCTTTGGCAAGCTTGGGGTAGATCGCGCTAAAGGCCTCATTATACCGACGACCGTAGTTGGCGGGCAGGCGAATTTGCATCAGCAGCGGCTGGGCGTTTGCCGCCTTGATCTCCTGCAAAATGGTGCGCAGCGTATCCTCCGTTTGCTGTGGCTGGAAACCGCGCAGGCCATCATTACCGCCGAGCTCAACCAGCACCCAGCGCGGCTGATGCTGCTTGAGCAGCGCAGGCAGGCGCGATAAACCTTGCTGTGAGGTATCGCCGCTGATGCTGGCGTTGATTACAGGCGTTTTGCTCTGCCATTTGTCATTGAGCAGAGCGGGCCAGGCCGCGCCAGCCGCCATGCGATAGCCTGCGCTCAGGCTGTCGCCGAGAACCAGTAACGTGTCCGCTGCCGCCGCGCGGAAGGTCATCAGAATCAAAAACAGGAAGGGCAAATGCCAGCGGAAAACAGTGTTGAAGTTCATCATCTTAAGAAGTCCGTCGGTCAGGGGGAACACGAGCTTTCCATCCTTACTGGAGTTGAACTCGTTGTCAAACGCGCCGAAACCATCGCGCTGATTGGCGAATCCGGTTCCGGTAAGTCCACGCTGCTGGCGATTTTAGCCGGTCTGGACGACGGCAGCAGCGGCGAGGTCCACCTTGTCGGGCAGCCGCTGCATCAGCTTGATGAAGAGGCGCGGGCCGCGCTGCGCGCGCGTCACGTTGGTTTTGTCTTTCAGTCCTTTATGCTGATCCCAACCCTGAACGCCCTGGAAAACGTCGAGCTCCCGGCGCTGTTGCGCGGTGAAAACAGCCGTGAAAGCCGCGCTCATGCGAAGGCGCTGCTGGAACAGCTCGGTCTGGGCAAGCGCCTCGACCATCTTCCCGCCCAGCTTTCCGGCGGTGAGCAGCAGCGCGTGGCGCTGGCCCGCGCGTTTAACGGCCGCCCTGAGGTGCTCTTTGCCGATGAGCCTACCGGCAACCTTGACCGTAAAACCGGCGACAGGATTGCCGACCTGCTGTTTTCGCTCAACCGCGAGCACGGCACCACGCTGATCCTCGTCACCCACGATCCGCAGCTCGCGGCGCGCTGCGACCGTCGCCTGCGGCTGGTGAACGGTGTTCTGCAGGAGGAAGCATGATTACCCGCTGGTTCTGGCGCGAGTGGCGCTCGCCCTCGCTGCTGATTGTCTGGCTGGCGCTCAGCCTGGCGGTGGCCTGCGTGCTGGCGCTCGGCAGCGTCAGCGACCGCATGGAAAAAGGGCTCAGCCAGCAGAGCCGGGAGTTTATGGCGGGGGACAGGGCGCTGGAAAGCTCCCGCCCCGTGCCGCCGGGCTGGATTGAAGCAGCGCGCAAAGAAGGGCTGAAGGTGGGAGAGCAGCTCACCTTCCAGACCATGACCTTCGCGGGCGACATGCCGCAGCTGGCGAGCGTCAAGGCCGTCGATGATATCTACCCGATGTACGGTGACTTACAGACCAGTCCGCCGGGGTTAAAGCCGACGCCCGGTACGGTGCTGCTGGCATCGCGTCTGATGGCGCTGCTGAACCTCAAACCCGGCGACAGTATCGACGTCGGCGACGCCACGCTGAAAATCGCCGGGGAAGTGGTGCAGGAGCCCGACGGCGGATTTAACCCGTTCCAGCTTGCGCCGCGTCTGCTGATGAACACCGCGGATGTCGCGGCCACCCATGCGGTACAGCCGGGCAGCCGCGTCACCTGGCGCTATAAGTTTGGCGGCACGCCCGCCCAGCTTGCCGCGTATGAAAAATGGCTTCTGCCGCAGCTCAAACCGGAACACCGCTGGTACGGGCTGGAGCAGGACGAGGGGGCGCTCGGTAAATCTCTGGAGCGCTCTCAGCAGTTCCTGCTGCTGTCGGCCCTGTTGACCCTGCTGCTGGCGGTGGCGGCGGTGGCCGTGGCGATGGGGCACTACTGCCGCAGCCGCTACGACCTGGTGGCGATCCTCAAAACCCTCGGGGCGGGGCGGGCGCAGCTGCGCAAGCTGATTGTCGGCCAGTGGCTGATGCTGCTGGTCCTGTCGGCGCTGACCGGCGGAATAATGGGGCTGCTGTTTGAAAAACTGCTGATGGTAATGCTGAAGCCGGTGCTCCCGGCCGCCTTGCCGCCGGCCAGCCTCTGGCCGTGGCTGTGGGCGATGGGCGCGATGACGGTGATCTCGGTGCTGGTGGGGCTCCGGCCCTACCGCCTGCTGCTCGCCACGCAGCCGCTGCGCGTGCTTCGCAACGATGTGGTGGCGAACGTCTGGCCGCTGAAGTTCTACCTTCCGGTGATTATTGCGGTGGCGGTGGGGCTGCTGGCGTGGCTGATGGGCGGCAGCACGCTGCTGTGGGCGGTGCTGGCCGGGGCGGTTGTGCTGGCGCTGCTGTGCGGCGTGCTGGGCTGGATACTGCTCAACCTCCTGAAAAGGGTGACGGTAAAATCCCTGCCCGTGCGCCTGGCGGTCAACCGTCTGCTGCACCAGCCCTGGTCTACGCTCAGCCAGCTGTCGGCGTTCTCGCTGTCGTTTATGCTGCTGGCACTGCTGCTGGTGCTGCGCGGCGATCTGCTCGACCGCTGGCAGCAGCAGCTTCCGCCAGAAAGCCCGAACTATTTCCTGATCAATATCGCCCCTGAGCAGGTTACGCCGCTGAAGGGCTTCCTGGCGGAGCATCACATCATCCCCGAGTCGTTCTATCCCATCGTTCGCGCGCGTCTGACGCAGATCAACGGCCAGCCAACGGAGGGGAATAAGGACGAGTCGCTTAACCGCGAGCTGAATCTGACATGGCAGGATAAACGCCCTGATCACAACCCGATAACCGCCGGCACCTGGCCGCCAAAAGCGGGGGAGGTGTCGATGGAGGAGGGGCTGGCGACGCGCCTGAACGTGAAGCTGGGAGACAGCGTGACCTTCACCGGCGATACCCAGGATTTCACCGCGAAAGTCACCAGCCTGCGTAAAGTGGACTGGGAAAGCCTGCGGCCCAACTTCTTCTTTATCTTCCCGCCGGGGGCGCTGGACGGGCAGCCGCAGAGCTGGCTGACCAGCTTCCGCTGGGAATACGGCAACGGCATGCTGACCCAGCTCAACCGGGAGTTTCCGACGGTCAGCCTGCTGGATATCGGCGCGATCCTCAAACAGGTGGGGCAGGTGCTGGAGCAGGTGAGCCGCGCGCTGGAGGTCATGGTGGTGCTGGTGACGATCTGCGGCGTGCTGTTGCTGTTGGCCCAGGTTCAGGTGGGCATGCGCCAGCGCCATCAGGAACTGGTGGTTTACCGCACGCTGGGGGCCGGTAAGCGGCTGCTGCGAATGACGCTCTGGAGCGAGTTTGCGCTGCTGGGGCTGGTGGCCGGTCTGGTGGCCGCCATTGGCGCAGAGACGGCGCTGGCGGTGCTGCAGACAAAGGTCTTCGACTTCCCGTGGGAGCCTGACTGGCGTCTTTGGTTGACTCTGCCTCTGTGCGGCGCGGGGCTGCTTTCTCTCTGCGGAGGCTGGCTCGGCACGCGGCTGTTAAAGGGCAAAGCCCTGTTCCGTCAGTTTGCGAGTTGATTTAGTATAGTGATAATTACGCACCGGATTTTTATGCCGGTGCGTAGTGTTTAAATAGCACAAAGTGATAATACCCACTCATTTAGTAGCACAAAACATTAAAAACCCGTCCACACAGCCCGATTATTTCCAGTTAATATTCACCCGCTAAATATTTAGCAGCGTGTCTATTAAGGAAAAATAATGACTATAAAAAAATCAGCGCTGGCGGCAACGATTGGCGCGGCAGTGGCATTAACGACCTTCGCTTCTCAGGCGGAAATCACCGTTCTTAAGCAGGATCCTCAGGCGGGTAACCCGCTGAGCCGCCTGAACTTCACCGTTGGCGGCAGTATTCGTCCTCAGTTCCAGAACATGACCGGCGACGACGGGAAAAACAGCTACAAGCGTAACGGCTTTGACGGCGGCACCCGCTTCCGTTTCGCGGCAGATTACTACCTGTTTGATGACATCAGCTGGATCAGCTACTACGAGCTGGGTGTGAATATTCCTGCGCAGTTTAACTGGGATCACCACTACGCCGAAGGCGCACACGACACCACGCGTCGTATGCTCTATACCGGTCTGAAGAGCGACACCTGGGGTACGCTGACCTTCGGTCAACAGAACAGCGTTTACTATGATGTGGTTGGCGCGAAAACCGATATCTGGGACTACGACATGATCGCTCAGGCACCGGGTAACGGGATCAACGGCGACTACGACGGTTCTTACCGTTCACGCCAGATGCTGAAATATAAGAAAACCGTGGGCGATGCTGACATTTATGCATCCTACCTGTTTGAAGACAGCGAATTCCTGCCGGGCAACGGCCTGCGCTACAAGCGTAAAGGCGGCGGCTCGCTGGGTCTGGATTACCACCTGACTACCGATCTGACCTGGGGCGCCGCGTGGAACTACACCCGCGCCGACATGCGTAACCCGGACAACGGCGACAGCAAAACCTACGACCAGAACATCCTCGGTACCGCGCTGAGCTGGACCCCGGACAACTGGACCTTCTCCGCAGGCGGCGGCTGGTACCAGAACTTCCTGACCACCAAAAAAGTGTCTGTTAACGACTACTTTGCAGGCGACGCGTGGGGTATTGAGTACTTCGCAGGGTACAAATTCCCAGTCGGTCAGTACGCGGTTAAATCCATCCAGCCTTACTTCATGGGTGACCGCATTGAGTACGTGAACGGCCGTAACTACCAGCGCATCGACAACGGCGTGGGTATCAGCTTCCAGCTGGATTACGGTTTCCGCGTGGATTACGAACACGTGTTCACCTCCAGCACCGACAACCTGGGCGACATGAACCTGGTGCGTCTGCGTTACGACTTCTAAGCCGTCTGTTCCCCGGTGGCGCTGCGCTTACCGGGGCCACAACAGTACGCGTAGGCCGGGTAAGGCGTAGCCGCCACCCGGCTTTATTTTTCAGCGATCAAGCCACTCAGCAATTTCTTCGTACGTCCCGCGATACACAATCTTTTCCGCCTTTTTCTCCAGCTGATAGCCGTACATCGGGTCGTAATAGTCGTTCAGGAGCGGTACAAGCCAGCTGAAGTGCGCGTCAGTGCGGCCAGAGCGTTGCTGTTCCAGCAGCGCGGAGTCTAACAGCGCGGTAAATTCCGCAAAGCGCTGCAGCCCAAGACGGCGGCGTATGGCGAACAGGCCGTGATGCAGGTACTCGCTGTATTCTTTCCAGCCCGCTTCCTCGCCGTAGGCGGCAGAAAAGTCCGCCCACATATGGTCGAAATACTCTTCGCGCAGGCGTTCAAGACGAATGTCAAACGGATCCTCGACCACGACGATAGGGGCTTCAACCATGCGGTCGCGCAGGCAGGCCGGCAGGTGGTTAGAGCCAATCATCCGGCCCTCATCTTCCAGCACCCAGCGCGCGGCGTCTTTTTTCAATAGCTCAACCGCAAGGTGATTTTCAAAGCTGGCCTGAGAAAGCTGCGGCGTGAGCGTGCGGCCAAATGACGAGCCGCGATGGTGCGCCAGCCCTTCCAGATCGATACCCTGCGCGTGCTGCTTCACCAGCAGGGTTTTACCGTTCCCGGTACAGCCGCCGATAAGCACCATCGGCTTTTGCGACTGCTCGATGGTCACCTGAATCGCCGTCTGGCGCAGGGCCTTATAGCCACCGCGGATCAGCGGATAGTCGATACCCGCCTCTTTCAGCCAGGCCTGCGAGATATGCGAGCGCTGGCCGCCGCGCGCGCAGCAGAGAAAGCCCTCAGGATGGGCAAGGCTGGCTTCGCGCCAGGCGTTGATGCGGGCCTCACGCGTGTCACCGCTCACCAGGCGATGGCCGAGCGCCAGCGCGGCGTCCGGTCCCTGACGTTTATAACAGGTGCCGACGGCGGCGCGCTCGTCATCGTTCATTAAAGGCAGGTTGACTGCCGCTGGCATCGCGCCCTGGGCAAATTCGATCGGCGCGCGAACGTCGATTAAAGGGGTATCGGACGCGAGGATCGCGCGATAGTCCGTTCCATCGTTCATGGTTATTCCAGAAGAAAGCTAAGCAGCAATGGGCGGGAATTGTACGCCGGGGAAAGAGGAGGTCAACTCCCCGGCGGAGGGAGAACTATTTAAGCTTAGATTGTGCCCAGACAATACCGCTCGCGTATTCCGGCGGCAGGAGCGGGATCATGGCTTCCAGCGTGGCGCTCAGACGGCCCGTGTCGCTGTCGTTCAGGTTCAGGTGGCCGACTTTACGACCCTCGCGGACCTCTTTGTCATACCAGTGCAGATGCACCAGCGGCAGCTTCAGCCAGTCGTAGTTCAGATCGGTCCCGATCAGGTTGATCATCACCGACGGGCTGTTCACCACCGGCTGCGGCAGCGGCAGGTCGGTAATGGCGCGCAGGTGCAGCTCAAACTGGCTGATGGAGGCGCCGTTTTGCGTCCAGTGGCCGCTGTTGTGCACGCGCGGTGCCAGCTCGTTGATCAGCAGACCGGACGGGGTGATAAAGCACTCCATCGCCATGACGCCGACATAACCGAGTTCGTGCATGATGGCAGAGAGCATCTCTTCCGCCTGCGCCTGCTGGTCGGCATTGGCGTGCGGGAAGGCGACGCTGGTGCGCAGAATGCCGTCCTGATGCAGGTTATGCGTCAGCGGATAAAACACCGTGCGGCCGTCATGCCCGCGCGCGCCAACCAGCGAGACTTCACCGCTGAAGTTAATGCCCTGCTCAACGATGCACTCGCCGTAGCAGTCATCCGGCAGCTCGGCGGTGTCGCCTGCGCGCAGGCGCCACTGGCCGCGGCCGTCGTAGCCACCCACGCGGCGCTTCACGATCGCCAGCTCGCCCAGCATGGCGAAGACGTCGTTCCACTCGCTTTTATCGGACAGGAGCTGCCACGGCGCGGTCGCGAGGCCGAGCTTGTCGAACAGCTGCTTTTGCGTCAGGCGGTCGGCAACGATCGGAAACACGTCGCGGTTAACGAAGGCGTTATGGCGCGCCAGCTCGCGGGTCAGAGCGGTCTCCGGCCAGCGTTCAATCTCGGCGGTGATCACGCTCTGGTGGAATGGGACGGCTTCTGGCTCGGCGTCCAGCCCGACGGGCCAGACGGCAATACCCAGCGGCTCACCGGCCTGACGCAGCATGCGGCCTAACTGGCCGTTACCAAGGACGCAAACCTGCTTCATGCCGCACCCCGCGGGTCCGGGTTGTCCAGCACTTCGTCGGTCTGGGCTTTACGCCACGCCGCCAGACGCTGATGTAAGTCTTTATCGTGCGTCGCCAGGATCTGCGCGGCCAGCAGGGCGGCGTTTGCGGCACCCGCTTTGCCAATCGCCAGCGTGCCGACAGGAATACCGCGCGGCATCTGAACGATGGAGTAGAGGCTGTCCACACCGCTTAACGCGGCGCTTTGTACCGGGACGCCCAGCACCGGCACCAGGGTTTTGGCGGCAATCATGCCCGGCAGATGTGCTGCGCCGCCCGCACCGGCAATGATCACCTCATAACCGTTCTCTTCGGCGCTTTCGGCGAAGCTGAACAGTTTGTCCGGTGTACGGTGCGCGGAGACCACTTCAACGTGGTGCGGAACATTCAGGATGTCAAAGATTTCGGCGGCGAACTGCATGGTAGCCCAGTCGCTTTTGGACCCCATCACGATGGCGACACGCGCCGGATTATTGCGGGAAGACATGCGTCTTAAAACTCCTGTGGTGCGAAACACACTGCTTTCGAGGGCACAGAGAATAGCATGTTATACGGGCAAGGAAAACGGTTGCGCGGTTAAATCTTGAGCCGTTGTTGCCATCAATTCATAACAAAACAGACCGCATTCTGGCGGTCTGTTTTCGTCGAGGGGCAATCATTATTTCGTCAGTTCAGCGGTCATATACACGCGATTGTCGACCTTCGCGCTGGTGATTTTATAAGACGCGCCCTGTTCAGCAGCCTGTGCAGCGATTTTCGCTTCTGCGCGGTCAAGGGTAGAGGCGGTTGCGCTCACGCTCTGCGCGAAAGAACCGAAAGAAACCAGGGAGAGAACCGCAACTGCAACGAAAGTTTTGATGGATTTCATGGTCGTATTCCTTAAGTGTTTTGTCTGGGATAGGGCGTGTTGCCCTGATGTGATAAATAATAGGCCGACCACGGGCGGATTAAAATCGAAACAATTTGCCGATATTGTTCAAAAAAATAGAATGATGTGGAGGGGTTAAAACGGAAACGCGATCAGCTCCACGCCCTCAGGCGTGACTTTGACCATGGAACCTTCGGTGTGCCAGGCACCCAATACCACGCGGTGTGCGGGCTGGCCGTTGGCGATGAGGGAATGCACGTCAGGACGATGGGTATGACCGTGGATCAGCCACTGAACGTCATGCTTTTCCATCACCCGCACGACCGCCTGCGGATTGACGTCCATGATGGTCATGGATTTGCTGCTGTTGGCGGCTTTACTGCCTGCGCGCATTCTGGCGGCGATGCGGTTGCGGATAAAGAGCGGCAGGGCAAGGAACACCTTCTGGATCCACGGGGTGTGGACTTTGGCGCGAAACGCCAGGTAGCCGGTATCGTCGGTGCAGAGCGTGTCGCCGTGCACGATCAGGACCTTGCGGCCGTAGAGGTCGAGCACCTGTTCTTCCGGCAGCAGCGTCATGCCGCTTTCACGGGCGTAGCGCTTGCCGATCAGGAAATCACGGTTGCCGTGAATGAAGTAGCAGGGGACGCCCGAATCCACCAGCGCGTGAATGGCGGCGGCCATTTCACGGTGCAGCGGGTTAGGATCGTCGTCGCCAATCCAGGCTTCAAAGAGGTCGCCCAGGATGTACAGCGCATCGGCGCTTTTCGCTTCACCGCGTAAAAAACGCAGAAAACCGGCGGTTATCGCCGGTTCTTCTGTTTGCAGATGAAGATCCGCAATAAAGAGTGTCGCCACCAATTACTCGCTGACGGTCACGCTGGTAATCACAACGTCTTCTTTTGGAACGTCCTGGTGCATACCGCTGCGGCCAGTAGAGACGGCTTTGATCTTGTCAACCACGTCCATACCTTCAACCACTTCTGCGAATACGCAGTAGCCCCAACCCTGCAGGCTTTCGCCGGAGAAGTTCAGGAAGTCGTTGTCCGCCACGTTAATGAAGAACTGTGCAGTAGCAGAGTGAGGCGCCTGAGTACGTGCCATCGCCAGCGTGCCGCGGGTGTTTTTCAGGCCGTTGTTCGCTTCGTTCTTGATCGGCTCTTTAGTGGCTTTCTGGTTCATGCCAGGCTCGAAACCGCCGCCCTGGATCATGAAACCGTTGATCACGCGGTGGAAAATGGTGTTGTTGTAGAAACCTTCGCGGCAGTAGTCCAGGAAGTTTTTAACTGTTTCAGGCGCTTTGTCATCAAAGGTTTTGATTACGATATCGCCATGATTAGTGTGGAAAGTAACCATTTTTGCATCCTGTTCCGTTATTGTGGTACGTCGACCCGCCTTCGGGTCATCTATAGGGGCTTGTTATAGCATAACCACAGGATGCGATCACCTTGCATTGTGTGCTGCTTCGGGTTTGAATTACGGGTAGAATAGCCGGTTTTCAACCACACACGTGTTTACATGGAATCTTCGATGTTAAAAATCTTTAATACAATGACGCGCCAAAAAGAGGAATTTAAACCTATCCATGCCGGGGAAGTCGGCATGTACGTGTGTGGTATTACGGTTTACGATCTCTGTCACATTGGCCATGGCCGTACCTTTGTCGCCTTCGACGTGGTGTCACGCTACCTGCGTTTTCTGGGGTACAAGCTGAAATATGTGCGCAACATCACCGACATCGACGATAAGATCATCAAGCGCGCCAATGAAAACGGCGAAAGCTTTGTCGCGCTGGTGGATCGCATGATCGCTGAGATGCACAAAGACTTCGACGCCCTGAATATTCTGCGTCCGGACAGCGAGCCGCGCGCGACCCACCACATTCACGAAATCATCGAGATCACAGAGAAGCTGATCGCCCGCGGTCATGCGTACGTTGCCGACAACGGCGACGTGATGTTCTCCGTGCCGACGGACCCAACCTACGGTGCGCTTTCCCGTCAGGATCTGGACCAGCTCCAGGCCGGTGCCCGCGTTGACGTGGTTGACGTGAAGCGTAACCCGATGGACTTCGTGCTGTGGAAGATGTCCAAAGAGGGTGAACCAAGCTGGCCATCCCCGTGGGGCGACGGCCGTCCGGGCTGGCACATTGAATGTTCCGCGATGAACTGCAAGCAGCTGGGCAAGCACTTCGACATTCACGGCGGCGGTTCAGACCTGATGTTCCCGCACCACGAAAACGAAATCGCGCAGTCCACCTGCGCCCACGGCGGCGAGTACGTGAACTACTGGATGCACTCCGGGATGGTAATGGTTGACCGCGAGAAGATGTCGAAATCGCTGGGTAACTTCTTTACCGTGCGCGACGTGCTGAAGTATTACGACGCGGAAACCGTGCGCTACTTCCTGATGTCTGGCCACTATCGCAGCCAGCTGAACTACAGCGAAGAGAACCTGAAGCAGGCGCGTTCGGCGCTGGAGCGTCTGTACACCGCGCTGCGCGGAACCGACAAGTCTGTTCCGGCGGCAGGCGGCGAAGCCTTCGAAGCGCGCTTCGTTGAGGTGATGAACGACGACTTCAATACCCCGGAAGCCTACTCCGTGCTGTTCGACATGGCGCGCGAAGTGAACCGCCTGAAGTCCGAGGATATGGCGGCCGCGAATGCGCTGGCGTCACATCTGCGTAAGCTCTCTGCCGTGCTCGGCCTGCTGGAGCAGGAGCCGGACGCGTTCCTGCAGAGCGGTGCGCAGGCGGACGACGGTGAAGTGGCGGAAATTGAAGCGTTGATCAAAGCGCGTCTGGAAGCGCGTCAGGCGAAGGACTGGGCGGCGGCCGATGCGGCGCGTAACCGTCTGACCGAGATGGGCATCATTCTGGAAGACGGCCCGCAGGGAACGACCTGGCGCCGTAAGTAAGTCTGTAACGCCCGGTGACGCTTACGCTTACCGGGCCAACGGGCAAAAGTAGGCCGGGTAAGGCGCAGCCGCCACCCGGCTTTTTTTTACCTTCTTTTCCACCACAGCAACCCCATCAGCACCACACCCGGCAGCCACACCCACAGCAGTTCTGAAATAATCACCTGATGCCCGTACGGCGTGGTATAGCGTGAGAGCGCAAACGGCGCGACCTTGATCACCTGCCACGGCGCAAAGAAGCGTTCATCAGACCACGGCCACAGCCAGCCGACGCCTTTCCCGCCTGTGGTAATCGAATCCAGCAGGCTGTGCGACAGCAGTGACACGGTTAAAAACAGCCAGCACCGCGTCAGGCTGGCCCGGAACCATCGTCGTCCAGTTAGTACGCAAAGTATCGGCACCACGAAGGCAAACAGCAGGGAGTGGGTAAAGCCGCGATGGCCGAAAACGTTGCCGTACGCGACGCCGAACTTGAACGCCAGCACGTCGGCGTCCGGCAGCATGGCGAGAACAATGCCGGCAAACAGCAGGCGGGGTGGGATAACTTTTGTCCCCAGGCCTAACCCCAGGCAAAGCGGAACAGCAGCGTGTGTAATGACGGTAGGCATTGTGATTATCCATGGCAAATCATGGAAATATAGCAGTCATTCCGCGCTAAAAACCTGTGCGAAATTCTGATTTTACGCCGACTCGCGTGCGATAAGCTGCCCGGAGAGCGTAATACGCTGGGTTTGCAGCGTCGGCTCCTTCAGCGTGCGAATAATCAGCCCGGCCGCCTGACGCCCTGTCTCTTCGCTGGCGGACGAGACGTAGGTAAACGAGGGCGAGGTGAGGTTCACGTGGAGCATATCTTCGAAACCGACCAGGGCGACCTGCTGAGTCAGAAAGACATCTTTACCCACCGTACGCCCAACCTGATGAATACCGGAGATGGAGCCGATCATGGCATCCGGCGAGTGGCAGAGCAGGGCGGTGATGGTATTGTTTTTTTCCAGCAGTTGGCGGGTGGCAAAACCCGCTGCCAGCGTGTCATCGCTGCAGGCCGGCGAGTATTCATCGCGCCAGACCAGCCCGTTTTGCGCCATCGCGCTGCGAAAGCCGAGCAGGCGCTGCTCGCGGATAAGGCAGCCTTCCCGTCCGCCTATGTAGGCGATATTACGATGACCGCGCTCGATAAGATAACGCACCGCCAGACTGGCCGCCTGCCGGTTATCGCGCATCACCAGATTGCATTTTTCATCCAGCAGTGACTGCGAGACCACCACCAGCGGCAGCGGGCAGTGGCGAATCTTTTCCGGCAGGGTGGCGGTGCGGGTATCCGAGGCCAGATAGATCACCCCGGCGACGCCCTGCTGCTTAAACGACAGCAGGCAGCGCTCAAGCTGGTCATGGTCGTTCTGGGGCTGACCGAGAAAAACCATATACCCCTGTTTTTCAAGATCCTGAACAATGCTCGCCATCACCTTGATGGAGAAGCTGTCGCTAAAGTCGCGAAGGATCAGGCCAATCAGATTAGAGGTATTGGCGCGGAGGTTGGCAGCGGCAACGTTATGAACATAGCCCAGGGTATTGATGGCAGCGTTGACTTTCTCGATCGTTGCCTCTGAGATTTTCCCTTTCTGGCGCAGCACCAGCGAGACGGTGGAAACCGACACGCCCGCGTGCTTCGCGACATCAATAATGCTGACTTTCTTCAAAACCGCTCCCTGAAATTTACCGATTATCAGCCAGATAAAACACGCCTCCCAGCGTACAGGAGACGTGTCGTTCAGGCATCTTATTATTTGCCGATCATGGTGGACATGGTCTGGGCGATAAACTGTGCTCTGGCACCGAAAATCACCTGAATGCCGTTGTCGCCGACAAACACCACGCCGCGCGCGCCGAGTCCGTTAAGACCGTCTTTATCTACCGCGTCGCTTTTTGCCACTTCCAGACGCAGGCGGGTGATACAGGCGCCGACGGAGTCAATGTTATGCGCGCCGCCCAGCAGGGTGATGATCTCGGTCGCGAGCTCGGAATCCGATTTTTCATCCGCGTTGGCGGTTACTTCGGTGCGGCCCGGCGTTTTCACGTCGAAACGACGGATCACAAAGCGGAACGTGAAGTAATAAATCAGGCCCATTGGAATGCCGATGATAATGGCGCTCAGGAAGTGGGTCTGGTAGCCGTTAAACGACGGCAGGATCCCGAATGACAGATAGTCGATAAAGCCCGCAGAGAACGACTTGGCGATATGCGCATGCAGCAGGTACATGGTCATGTAGGCCAGACCCGCCATGATGGCGTTAAAGACGTACAGAATCGGCGCCACGAAGATAAAGGTAAACTCAACCGGTTCGGTGATCCCCGTCAGGAAGCAGGTCAGCGCCGCGGAGAACAGAATACCGGCCGCGATTTTCTTATTCTTCGTATGGGCTTCGTGATACATCGCCAGGCACGCCGCAGGCAGCGCGAACAGCATCAGCGGGAATTCACCCTGCATGAACTTACCGGCGTTCTGGTAGGTATCGCTGCTGAAGGATTTCACCCCTTCTTCCAGCATCTTGAACCAGATGGTCTGGTCGCCGTGGATCACCTGGCCTGCCTGGGTGGTGTAATCCCCAAACGAATACCAGAACGACGGATACCAGATATGGTGCAGACCGAGCGGGATCAGCGCGCGCTCCACCAGACCGAAGATAAAGGTCGAGGCCGCCTGGTTGTCGCCGTTAACGACCACGGAGAGGGCGTCGATACCGGCCTGGATATGCTGCCACACGTACGGCAGCAGCAGCCCCATCAGGAACGAGAGGAACGCCGTTGCAATCGCCACGAAGCGCTTGCCGGAGAAGAAGCCAAGGAATTCCGGAAGCTGCATGGTGTGGAAGCGGTTATAGCACCAGGCCGCGAGAATACCGCAGATCAGGCCGCCGAAGACGCCCATCTGCAGCGTCGGAATGCCCACCACCATGGCGTATTTCCCGCCCTGGGAGGCCATTTCCGGCGTGATGCTCAGCACGGTGCTGATGGTGATATTGGTGACAAACACCGACACCGCCGCGGACAGCGCCGCAATGCCGGATTCTGACGCCAGGCCCACGGCAGAGCCAATGGCAAACAGCATCGGCAGGTTATCAAAGATAACCCCGCCCGCGTTCATCATCAGCGGCAGATGGAACTTATCGCCGAAGGCCAGCAGCAGGCCCGCAGCGGGAAGCAGTGAAATTGGCAGCATTAAGGCGCGACCAATCATCGATAACTTAGACAGCGATTTAACAAACCCTGATATCAGACTCATGCTGATTTCCCCCCGAGTAGCGCTTTTTTTGGCACTGTTATTGTAAGTAGAACGTTTTAGTAGAACGTTCTACTTATCGTGGGCAAAGCGTGAAAAACGCGCAACTGAATTTTCACTTTTCAACAGACGAAATACTGATTATTTGAAGTGGATCGATAAATAACCGTGATGGGTGTGAGGCGATAGAGATAGAAATTGCCGGGTGGCGGCTTCGCCTTACCCGGCCTACAAACGGAGACAGTACGTAGGCCCGGTAAGCGCAGCGCCACCGGGCATCAAACGGCTTACGCCGTCACGGTCACGCTCTGGCCTTCAAAGCTCACGGTCTGGCCCGCGACAATCTTGCAGCGCTTGCGGGTTTCCACCGCACCGTCCACTTTGACAAGCCCGTCGGCAATGGCAATTTTCGCCTGCGCGCCGCTTTCGCTCCAGCCTTCCAGCTTGAGCAGATCGCACAGCTCAACGTGCGGGTGTTTGCCTAATGAAAATGTGGCCATCTTACGCGTCCTCTACGTCGTGATATTCTTCGCATGCCTGCAGGGTATTCTGAATCAGCGTTGCGACGGTCATCGGGCCTACGCCGCCCGGTACGGGGGTAATGTAAGAGGCGCGCGCGGCGGCATCTTCATACACCACGTCGCCGACCACTTTGCCGTTTTCCAGACGGTTAATCCCGACGTCCACGACAATTGCGCCCTCTTTAATCCACTCGCCCGGAATAAAGCCCGGCTTACCGACCGCGACGATCAGCAGATCGGCGTTCTCAACGTGGTGACGCAGGTTTTTGGTGAAGCGGTGGGTAACGGTGGTGGTGCAGCCGGCCAGCAGCAGCTCCATGCTCATCGGGCGGCCCACGATGTTGGACGCGCCGATGACCACGGCGTTCAGGCCGTAAGTATCGATGTTATAACGCTCCAGCAGCGTCACGATACCGCGCGGCGTGCACGGACGCAGGCGCGGCGCGCGCTGGCACAGGCGGCCAACGTTGTAAGGATGGAAGCCGTCCACGTCTTTATCCGGTGCGATACGCTCCAGCACCTTCACGTTGTCGATACCGGCGGGCAGCGGCAGCTGAACCAGAATACCGTCGATCTCTTTATCGGCATTCAGAGTGTCAATAAGTTCCAGCAGTTCTGCTTCGCTGGTGGTTTCCGGCAAATCGTAAGAGCGGGAGACGAACCCCACCTCTTCACACGCTTTGCGCTTGCTGCCGACATAAATCTGCGATGCCGGGTTACTGCCAACCAGCACAACGGCCAGCCCGGGGGCGCGTTTTCCGGCCGCTTTACGCGCCTTCACTTTTTCCGCGACCTCAGAGCGCACCTGCTGCGCAATCGTTTTACCGTCAATAATCTTTGCTGCCATCAGAGAGAAGATTCCGTCTGTAACGTTCGAAAGGGGGGATGCGTGTATTTTGTCAGAAGCGAGCCCCGCTGTCAGTCACCCTTTGCGCGTTTTTATCCGCAAGACGCAAAAACCCTTCTTAAGGGATGGTCAATTTCTTAGGCGGGATTAGGATGTGACCTGGTAAAATGGCAGCGTTTTGACATATTTAAAAATCACCTCCTGAGCTACTTTGTCTCCTCCGAAATAAGCTTTCAATTACTCAATTGAACGTATTTCTTATTCCCGATTTTTCGCGGGAAGGGTTATTTACATTTTAAAGGAATAGACATGAAACTCAGCAACATTGCTTCTACTGTTATTGCAACTTTGGCCCTGGTTGCGGGTGCCGCAAATGCAGCGGATCCTGCTGCGCCGGTTTCCGTAAATGGCGGTACCGTACATTTTAAAGGTGAGCTGGTTAATGCGGCTTGTTCAGTAAATACTGATTCTTCCGAGCAGACCGTTAATCTGGGTCAGTATCGTACCGCGAAATTCACCAAAGTGGGCGACACCACCTCTAATATTCCGTTCAACATTGAACTGAACGATTGCGATCCGCTGGTGGCCAAAACTGCCGCTGTTGCGTTCACCGGTCAGATCGACCCAACCGACAAAACCCTGCTGGCCGTCACCTCCGGCAGCAACGACAACACCGCGAAAGGCGTGGGTATTGAGATCCTCGACAGCAAATCCAGCGTTCTGACGCCAGACGGTGCGACCTTCTCTGCTGCGCAGACGCTGATCGAAGGGACGAACACCCTGAAGTTCACCGCGCGTTATAAATCCACGGCTGCGACTACCGAGCCAGGCCAGGCGAACGCTGACGCCACCTTCGTTATGAAATACGAATAATTCCTCCGCACAGGGATGTTCAGGCCTCAGGGACGAGGCCCGTCATACGCTATTGCCAGGAACAAAGGATGACAAGGACAGGAACACTACTGCTGTTAACCCTTGCGATGGCTTGCCCGGCATCGGCGCATACCGTGGTGATCGAAGGCGGCAAGGTTCATCTCAGAGGTGAACTGGTGAACGGCGGCTGCGCCGTGGCGCCCGACAGCCAGAATATGCGCATCGATATGGGGCAGTACCGAACCAATTCATTTTCCGGCGTGGGCAGTTTTTCCACGGTGAATGTGCCTTTCACCGTACGGCTGCTGGACTGCAGCGTTGATGTTTCGCGCACCGTGGGGATCCAGTTTCAGGGGGCCACACCCGCAGAAGATCCTCAGGTCTTTCTGGCGACATCGCGACCAGGTGAAACGCCTGTCAGCAGCGGCGTTGGGCTGGCGCTCTTTGACGAGCAGCAGCGTCAGATTATCCCAAATGCCACGGCCGTCAGCTGGCTGCCGATCGATACCCGCGAGCTGGCGTTCCATTTTAGCGCCCGCTATCGGGCTATTTCCGAACACCTCGAGCCAGGCAAAATTCAGTCGGATGTCTGGTTTACGTTGATTTATCCATAACACCTGCGAACACATTATTAAAGGTACGGTTGTGATGAATACCCTAATTAAACCAGGACTTTTTTTATCGTTTATTTTAATGATGGTTTCTGCCTGCGCGAATGCATCCGGCGGTATTGCGCTGGGAGCCACCCGCGTTATTTACCCGGCGGACGCGAAGCAAACGTCGCTGGCGATCACCAACAGCAATAAACAGGAGCGCTATTTAATTAACGCGTGGATCGAAAATGCGAACGGGCAAAAAGAAAAAACATTTGCCGTCACGCCGCCCCTGTTTGTTAGCGAGCCGGACAGTGAAAACACGCTGCGCATTATTTACGCCGGGCCTGCGCTGCCTGCCGACCGTGAATCGCTGTTTTACATGAACGTGAAAGCGATCCCGTCAGTGAACAAAGCCAAAACGGAAAACAATAACGTGCTGCAGCTGGCTATCCTCTCGCGCATCAAGCTGTTTGTGCGCCCGAACAACCTGGCAATGCAGCCTGAAGAGGCGCTTTCCCAGCTGCGGTTTGAGCGCGCGGGTAACCATCTCAAAGTCAGCAACGCGTCTCCGTATTACATCACCCTCGTCAATCTGAAGCTGGGCGGGAAGACGCTGGATAACCTGATGGTGGCGCCGAAAAGCGCGGCACAGCAGGTGCTGCCAGCCGGTGCCGGCGGCACGCTCTCCTGGCAGAGCGTGAATGACTACGGTGCCATCACGCCGGCGCGTAGCGTCAACCTGTGAGCAGAGTCAGGGCGATGAAAAACCATCAGGGACGTTACTGCCCGGTTGCACTGGCGCTGATGGCTGCGCTCTGGCCGCAGGCTGGCTGGAGCGAAAGCTATTTCAACCCGGCCTTCCTGTCCGACGACACCGCCAGCGTGGCGGATTTGTCGCGTTTTGAACAAGGACACCAGCAGGCACCCGGCGTTTATCGCGTGGATATCTGGCGTAACGATGAATTTATCGGGACTCAGGACGTGCGTTTTGAGCAGGCGGAGAACACGCCGCCGGTGGCGGGCGGGCTATCGCCGTGTATTACGCGCGCGATGCTCGACCGCTTTGGCGTCAACGTCGCGGCGTTTCCCGAGCTGGCTCAGGTCCAGGGTGAGGCCTGCGTCCCGTTGACCACGGCCATTCCCGGTAGCGAAACGGTATTCAACTTTGCCTCACAGCGCCTGAACGTTAGCCTGCCGCAGGTGGCATTGCAGAACAGCGCCCGGGGCTACATTCCGCCGGAACAGTGGGATGAAGGCATTCCCGCCGCGCTGCTGAACTACAGCTTTACGGGCAACCGGGGCAGCGAAGACGACAGCTATTACCTCAACCTGCAGAGCGGGCTGAACTATGGCGCCTGGCGCCTGCGCAACAACGGCGCATGGCGATACACGCAGACCAACGGGCAGCGGCACAGCGAGTGGCAGAATATTGGCACCTGGGCGCAGCGCACCGTGATCCCGCTGAAAAGCGAACTGGTCCTGGGCGACAGCAATACCGGTAATGACGTCTTCGACAGCATGGGGTTCCGCGGCGGACGGCTCTTCTCGTCTGACAGCATGTACCCGGACAGCCTGCAGGGCTACGCGCCCACGGTGCGCGGGATCGCCCGGACGCCCGCCAAAGTGGTGGTGCGTCAGAATGGCTACGTGATCTATCAAAGCTATGTGCAGCCGGGCGCATTTGCGATTACCGATCTCAACCCCACCTCCTCAAGCGGTGACCTGGAAGTGACGGTAGAAGAGAAAGACGGTACCCAGCAGCGCTATACCGTGCCGTACTCCACCGTGCCGCTTCTGCAGCGTGAAGGGCGCTGGAAGTATGACCTCGTCGCGGGGGATTACCGCAGCGGTAACAGCGATCAGGATACGCCGTTTTTCACCCAGGGCACCCTGATTACCGGGCTTGCCAACGGCTTTACGCTCTACGGCGGGACGCAGCTGGCGTCACGCTATACCGCGGTCGCCGTCGGGGCCGGAAAAAACCTGGGCGACTGGGGCGCGGTTTCGCTCGATATCACCCACGCCCGCAGCCAGCTCGCGGACGACAGCAAGCATGAAGGACAGTCCCTGCGCTTCCTCTATGCGAAATCCCTTAACGGTTTCGGCACCAACTTCCAGCTGCTGGGCTACCGCTACTCCACAAAAGGGTTTTACACCCTGGACGATGTGGCATGGCGCTCAATGGAAGGCTATCAGTATGCCGACAGCCAGGACGATAACGATGTGCCGGACGTGCAGAGCTATCACAACCTGACGTGGAATAAAAAAGGCCGCTTCCAGCTTAACGTTTCTCAGTCGCTGGGGGATTACGGCTCGGTCTATATCTCCGGCAGCGAGCAGACCTACTGGGGAACCGACGAGTCGAACCTCTGGTACCAGCTGGGGTATGCGGGGGGCATGAAGGGGATCAACTACTCCGTTTCGTGGTCGTGGAACAAATCCGTCGGGATCGACGGCACCGACCGGATCGCGTCGTTTAACGTCTCCGTGCCGTTCAGTATCTTTACCCGTCAGGGCTACCGCCGGGACAGCGCGATTGACCGTGCCTACGCCACGGCATCCGCCAGCCGGAACAGCGATGGCGACACGAGCTGGCAAACCGGCGTCAGCGGCACGCTGCTGGAGGACCGCAACCTGAACTACAGCGTGACTCAGGGACACACCAGCACCAACGGGTCAAGCGGAAGCGCCAGCGCCAACTGGCAGGCGACCTACGGCACGTTGGGCGTGGGTTACAACTACAGCGACGATCAGCACGATCTCAACTGGCAGCTCTCCGGCGGGGTCGTCGGTCATGCCGACGGCGTGACCTTCAGCCAGCCGCTGGGCGACACCAACGTGCTGATCAAAGCGCCGGGGGCATCCGGCGTCAGCGTGGAAAACCAGACCGGCGTGAGAACCGACTGGCGAGGCTATGCGGTGATGCCGTATGCCACCGTCTACCGCTATAACCGCGTGGCGCTGGATACCAACACCATGAGCAACAACACCGACATTGAAAACAACGTGAGCAGCGTGGTGCCGACCAAAGGCGCGCTGGTGCGCGCCAGCTTTGATACCCGCATTGGCGTGCGCGCCCTGCTGACGGTAACGCGCGGCAACCAGCCCGTGCCGTTCGGCGCGGTGGTCCGTGAGACCCGGAGCGGTGTCACCAGCATGGTGGGGGACGACGGGCAAATTTACCTGAGCGGGCTGCCGCTGGAAGGCGAGCTGCTGATCCAGTGGGGCGACGGGGCGCAGTCTCAGTGTCGCGCGCCTTACAGCTTGCCTGAAAAGAGCCTGCAACAGGCAATCACAATGAAGGGGATTCGCTGTGAATAAAACCCACATCTTAGGCTTGTCGCTTCTGGCGCTACTGCCTGCGGCAAACGCATTCGCCACCGTGTGCGTCAATGAAAAAGGCGTGCCGACGGAAGTGCATTACGACCTGACGGACAAATTCAATAGCTCGAATAACCAGATTGGACAGGTCGTGACGCTCAGCGAGAAGTCGCAGTGGGTAGGGGTCAATGCCGTCTGCCCGAAGGGCACGGTCGGGAATACCACCAAGCGTAGCTACGTGACCGATTATCAGGTTACGGGAACGAGCGATGGCTATCAGTATCTGAAGCTGAACGACTATCTGGACGGGGCCATGAAAATCACGGACAGCTATGCTGGCGTGTTTTATCCGCCAAAAAACTATATCCAGATGGGGAGCCATCCTAACGTCTCCAAAAACAGACCGTTTGGCGTTCAGGACTCCAGCCTTGTCTTCCGCCTTAAGGTAACCCGACGTTTTATTAATATGGTCGTGATCCCGCGCGCCACCATGTTCCGCGTTTACGTCACCACCACCTCCTCGGATCCGCTCACCACGCCGGTCTATACCATCAGCTACAGCGGTACCATTCAGGTGCCGCAAAGCTGCGCTATCAACGCCGGGAACGTGGTGGAGTTTGATTTCGGCGACATTGGCGCCTCCCTGTTCAGCAAGGCGGGCGTAGGTAACAAACCGGAGGGCGTCTCATCGCAAAGCAAAACCATTGCGATCAAATGCACCAACGTCGAGGCGAACGCCATGCTGACGATGCGCGTAGAGGCGGAGAAAGTCTCTGATAATGTGCTGGTGTCGGATAACCCCGACGTCGGGTTCATCATTGCCAACGAGAGCGGTGCGCCGCTGACGCCTAACAACCTGACAAGCAAAATTCCGTTCCGCCTCGACGACAGCGCGCAGGCAAAGGTGGGGATCCGCGTCTGGCCGGTGAGCGTGACGGGCAACAAGCCAGCGGAAGGGCGTTTCACCTCGCGCGGGTATTTGCGCGTGGATTACGACTAAGGAGCCGATATGCGAAAAGGGATCCGTTTTCTCACCGTGGCGCTCTTTGCGCTTTGCACACAGGCTCAGGCGGACACCGCGTTGGGTGAAATTAACATTCGGCTCTACGGCAATATTGTCGATTTTACCTGCGTTGCGGAAGGCAGCGACAGCGACAAGACCGTCACGCTGGGCACCTGGCCCACGAAACAGCTCAGCACCACCGGGAGCCGCACGCAGCCCATGCCGTTTACGCTGAAGCTGACCGACTGTCCGCCGGGCGCCGCGTCGATAACGTTTTCGGGTAAAGCCGACGGGAGCAATAACGGTTTGCTGGCGCTGAACGACGCCAGTACAGCGAGCCGTGTCGCGGTAGAGATCAGGGATGCGGATAAAACGCGTCTGGCTCTCCAGCAGGCCAGCCAGCCGGTCTCGGTTGATGCGCAGGGGAATGCAACATTGTCGTTTTATGCCAATTATATTGCCACTGCAGATAACCCTCAGCCCGGACGAGCCGATGCGGATGCCACCTTTATGATTAACTATAATTAGCACTGACCGCACTCCCTGCAGCTCAGATAAGCTGCAGGGAGTGAATTCAGGTTAAAGCAGCTCGTGCGCTTTGGCGTAATCAATTAATTCCACGATGCTTTGCACGCCCAGCTTGGAATAAATATTGGATTTATGCGTGCTAATGGTTTTGTTGCTTAATAGTAGCTGTTCAGCAATTTCCTTATTGGATAATCCATTCGCCAGATAGCGTAATACCGTGACCTCGCGATTTGATAATGGCATATCGACTGCCATCCCTTTCCCTGAACCCAAATGGTTTATAAAGTTCAGCGTTTCCGATGGGAAAAAGGAATAGCCCATCAGGATCATTTCTACGGCGTTGTAGATCTCACCCAAATCTTTTCGTTTACTGACGAAACCATTTGCCCCGGCGCGAATGGCGCGACCCGCGTAAAATAACTCTGATTTAGATGAGAGGAACAGAACCTTAATGTCTTTGTTTAAGTTTCTGATTCTCTTAAGTAAAGCGAAAGCATCCGTGCCCGTGAGTTCAATGTCAAGGATCACCAGATCGATAGGGTGATTACGGATACAGTCAAGGACTTCATGGCTATCGCCAGACTTGAGCTTGACTGTGATATTCTTATTTTTCTGTAGCAGGACTTCTATCGACATTCTGACGATAGGATGTTCGTCCATAATGATAACGGATGCCGGTTTCATTTTTAATGCCTCAGATTGTTAAAAGCGTTATGCAGAGTTTGGTAAAACTCTCGAAATGCCGGAAGGATATAATGTGCAGATCCCTATACCGTAGTATTTCCCTGGAAAGAGCGAAAGCATCCTTGTTTACGTAATGAAAAGAACTATGCCTCAGCGCGGTCATCTCATTTGGCTGGTGTTGGCAAAAAGGTTTTTCTTATTCAGATTTGGTACGCTTCTTATTATACAGGGTAAGTTTTTTCCGAAAACCCTGTAAATTAATCACAGGATATTGGTTTGTATTATCTTCTGGATCTGAATCGCTATTATTTTAAATTTAGCGGAAATATCCTGTTATCCCATTTACCGCATATTTTCATCTTTATGTAATAACAAAAAATAACAGATATCTCTGTATGTTGATCAATTGTTAACAAAAATACGCATCATTTTGGGGGACTCGCCCGGTCTGATGAGGTGAACAATTGCCCTCGCAGGCCGTCAGACCTTCATCTGAAAGCGTGAAGGTTGACCTTCAGCTCCGCAACTCCTGCACAGGAGAACATGCTATCTGCTTCGCTTTTCCCTCCAGGGCGCAGTCGCTAAGCTGCTTGTTTTTACATCATTATCATCTTGTTAACGCTGTCTGCATTCACTTAACGGATGGAGGAAAGTGCTGCCGTTCGTTCAATTTGTGGCATTTCACAAGGTTCTCGCCCATAAATTAGGAATAGTTATAATTTCGACTTTATTGTTAAAAATTAACATTTTTGAAACACGAATGGTAAGTAAATTCTTAAAGCGCTTTAGGAAATAAGGGGTTAGGACGTGAGTGAAAACGTGCAGTCTGAGAGGTTATTAAGAAGATGCAACAATTCCTGTCGATGACTCAGCCCCATCTTCACCAGGATGCAGCTAAGACGATAGATAATGCGGCTATACGGACGATTCTGCATAAGGGCAATCTGACGTAACGTCTTGCCCCGGGAGAGTTCCTGCAGGATCGGCCATTCATTGCGGTTGAACCAGTCTTTGTCGGAGCCCTGTGGCGGGCGGGCATCCAGCAGGCTGTGCTGGAGTGCCGCGGCGTTCAGCTGGCGCTCGAGCACATGAAAGGGACCTGCCGCTTTGCAGAAAAGGCGGGTGTCGTAATTATCGGCCCGGACTAACAGCCAGGGCGTCAGGAACGGAGGAAACAGGCTATGCCTTCTCAACTGATCCAGTTTCTCCAGAAGCCCCGTTGACCGGCTTTCAATATCCACGACCAGACGGGCGGAGGGCCATTGGGTCTGTGCGATAAGGGCGTCGTCCAGCGTGGCGTAATCGCAGCAGCTGCTCAGGGGAAACTGCCCGTTGAGAAAACCGGTGCGCAGGAAATGATCCTCCGTCACCAGGAGAATAAACGGGGCGTCTGTTTTGCGGGGCTGGCTGATGGACTGGCTCAAAAATTCGAGCCGGTCGAAAAAGGGGGGAGCAAAAGGTGAGCGCGTAAATCCCAGTGCATCACTTCCTGTACGCCGCCGCCGGTAACGGCGCACTGTCATTCGCATGGTCTCCCTCCTGGAAATGGCGTTTTAATCCTCCGGCCATGTCCAGGACGGCCAGTAATATCCCTGGCCGAAGTCTGCGCCTGCCTGCAGTGCCCAGGTACGATCGCGTTCAGTCTCAATACCTTCGATAAGCACTTTCCCGGCAAGCTGAAAGCAAAGGGAAACCAGTTGCCTCAGCGCAGGGGTGTCGCGTAAACGCCAGAATGCTTCCTTATCTATTTTGATGCCGCTTAACGGAAGTCGACAGGATAAAAACGACTGCACTAAGACATCATCAATGTCATCCAGCCAGATAGTGTGCCCCTGTCTGCTCAGCTGCTGCAGATTCTGAACCACGCGCTGCTTCTGCGCGACGGACAGCGCCAAAAAAGCCGCAAGGTCGACAAGCTCAATATTTAGCGGCACGCAGGGGAGTCTGATGAGCCGCTGGAAGGACGCAGGCTCTGTCAGGACGGTTATCGGCAGATTAATAAAAAGGTTATGACCGTGCGGCGTATTTTTTAACGCAGCAAGCTGCGCCTCAAGCAGCGTTAGCGACCAGCCAGCGGACCGATCGCAAAAAAAATCCTCACTGTGCCGCGTATCGGCCAGGACGCTAAGGACCTCGACGCCAACCTGACGCAAAGAGGCGAGGGCGACGATAGGCTCAAGCTTAATGCCGACGATGTCCTGAGAGAGGTACTGTAACCGGGGGGGCGTATCGATCAGGTTTTGCGCTGTCACTCCATTGTCCTGTTGTCTGTCAGCCTCCAGGCGGCCGGGATACCTGGCTCTAGTGTGACGAGCTGACGTTCAGGAAAACAGCAGGCGTTACTTAAATGCAACTAAGCCTTTTCGCAGCGCTAAATTTTACGGTAAAACAGGGAGGAATGTTGAGAAAATAGCCGTATTTACAATCGGCTAGCGGTAATTGGCCCTGAAAACGGAAAAGGCATTGACTCACCTGCCATTGACCGTATAATTCTTCGCGTTTCACCACCGCGAAGTACACGCTTCTCAGTGCGCCCTTAGCTCAGTTGGATAGAGCAACGGCCTTCTAAGCCGTAGGTCGTAGGTTCGAATCCTACAGGGCGTGCCATTTCATTTCATAGAGTTACGCCTCACTCACATCCTCCTGATTTCCGTTGTGGGACATATTTGGGACATCGACCCTAAAATTTATCGGTCATGAAGGACATTTATGTGGTATCTACTCGCAATTTCGCTTGCCGCACTTTCCCTTAATAAAAGCCTGGCTTACCTGCTGCTGGGATTAACGGCATTTCTCGGCTGGAAACAGAGCATTCTTGACGCCCCGGCGCTGCTGGTTATTGCGTCAATCGTTATTGGCTGGTCTGTTGTTGAATGGCTACGTAATAAGGATGATAAATATACTTATCTGATTGAAGGCCTGTGTGTGATCATCGCCGTTACCCTGGTTATGCATGTGCTCCCGGGCTTCCATAATCCCAAAGTGCTGGATGCTGTCGTCGTTGGTCCGCAAAGCATACCGTTCAGTATGTACTTTAATATGGACAAGGCGGTGGTGCCGTTCTTTTTAATTACGTGCATGCCAACGCTATTCGTAGCAAAACCCCTCTATAAAATTGGCAAGCTCGGCTGGGTAATATTGGTACTTGCGGTACCCGCGCTGTTACTTCTGGCTGTGGCGTTGGGCGGGCTGAGAATTGAGCCACATGCGCCAGAATGGTTCGCGCAATTTGCCCTTGCGAATATTTTCTTCGTCTCTTTGGCCGAGGAAGCCCTGTTCAGAGGCTACCTGCAGCAGCGCTTGTCCCGGATCGTTCATCCTGTTGTCGCGTTGTTGATTGCCTCAGTCCTCTTTGGGCTGATGCATTATAGCGGCGGTTTACTGCTGATTATTTTTGCCAGCCTCTCCGGCATTATTTACGGCCTGGCGTGGATGTGGAGCGGCAGGCTCTGGGTTGCAACGTTATTCCATTTTGGGCTGAACTGCGTGCATTTATTGTTCTTCACCTATCCTGTGTATGCCCCTCATGCGGCTATGTGAGGCTTTTTAAATGAGTAGCCTAATAAATTTAGCTACCTCCGGATAAGCATAAAAAGCCCCCGCACTATCGGGGCTTTTTTATATCTGCCGGGCGCGAATAACAGTTTTACCTTCGCGCTATAATGAATAGAAGGCTAATGAATTTCGTTGTTGGCAGGCTTAAGGTTTTCTTAATCTAGAAATTATCTCGCATTAAAATTTGGATTTTTATCATTACAAAATCGGCTAAAAAGAAATTTTACACTTTTACGCGTAAACTGGATTGATACTAATTATCATTAGCGTTGTTGTATGCTTTAATCCTGTCCCACAAAGCTATGAGTGGTTACTCCCGTTGGTCTATTAAGGATATGTTCATGAATTCTCGCCTGCTGTCCTGCTTCTCGCTTGCCTTGTTGTCCTCATCCCTTTTCCTTTCCACACAGTCTGTTGCCGCCGATAACAACGACGGTATCGTTGTTTATAACGCGCAGCATGAAAACCTGGTGAAGTCGTGGGTTGACGGTTTTACCAAAGAAACCGGGATTAAAGTCACTTTGCGTAATGGTGATGACAGCGAGCTGGGTAACCAGCTGGTGCAGGAAGGCAGCGCATCGCCGGCAGACGTATTCCTGACGGAAAACTCGCCGTCCATGGTGCTGGTGGATAACGCCAACCTGTTTGCCCCGCTGGATTCAGACACCCTGAAGCAGGTACCGGCAGAGTATCGTCCGGCGCACGGCCGCTGGATCGGCATTGCTGCCCGCAGCACGGTGTTCGTCTATAACCCGGCGAAACTGAGCGAACAGCAGCTGCCTAAATCGCTGATGGATCTGGCGAAACCCGAGTGGAAAGGCCGCTGGGCGGCATCACCGTCAGGCGCGGATTTCCAGGCTATCGTGAGCGCGATGCTGGCCCTGAAGGGCGAGAAGGCCACCCTGGAATGGCTCAAGGCGATGAAAGCCAACTTCGTGGCCTATAAAGGCAACAGCACCGTGATGAAAGCGGTCAATGCGGGTCAGATTGATGGCGGGGTGATTTACCATTACTACCGCTTTGTCGATCAGTCCAAAACCGGTGAAAACAGCAAAAACACTCAGCTCTACTACTTTAAGCACCAGGACCCGGGCGCGTTTGTGAGCCTCTCCGGCGGTGGCGTGCTGGCGTCCAGCAAGCACAAAGCGCAGGCGCAGGCCTTCATCAAATACATTACCGGCAAAGAAGGTCAGGAAAGCCTGCGTACCAACAACGCCTTTGAATACGCCGTGGGCGTGAACGCGGCCTCAAACCCGAAACTGGTCCCGCTGAAAGATCTTGATGCACCGAAAGTTGAACCTTCAACGCTCAACAGTAAAAAAGTTATCGAGCTGATGACGCAAGCCGGCCTGCTGTGATCCTGAGAGTGAAGTGAACGTCTTATGTCTGGTCTGAGTCTCGACATCGGAAAAAACAGAGTGCAGGAGCCTGCCCGCAGGCGTCCTGCACTGCCGATGGTTGCGTTAGCTGTCTTGTTTTCATTACTGGCGCTTCTGCCTTTGGGTTTTATCATTGCCATTGGCATTGAGACGGGCTGGGAAACGATAAAGGCGCTGGTGTTTCGCCCGCGTGTGGCTGAGCTGCTCAGCAACACGCTGTGGCTGACGGCTTTAGCGGTTCCGCTGTGTATCGTGACGGGCGTGGCGATAGCCTGGCTCACAGAGCGCACGCAGCTTGCCGGGCGAGGGATCTGGTCTGCACTGGCGGTCGCCCCGCTGGCGATCCCCGCGTTTGTGCAAAGCTATGCCTGGGTGAGCGTGGTTCCGTCGATGCACGGGCTCTCCGCGGGTGTGTTTCTCTCCGTTCTGGCCTACTATCCCTTTATCTACATGCCGGTTGCGGCGGTGCTTCGCCGCCTTGACCCGACGCTCGAAGATGTCGCCGCGTCGCTCGGCACCCCGCCGTGGAAGGTCTTTTTCCGCGTGGTGCTACCCCAGCTCAAGCTGGCTATCTGCGGCGGCGCGCTGCTGGTGGCGCTGCACCTGCTGGCGGAATATGGTCTGTACGTGATGATCCGCTTTGATACCTTCACCACGGCCATTTATGACCAGTTTCAGTCAACCTTCAGCGGCCCGGCAGCAAACATGCTGGCGGGCGTGCTGGCTTTGTGCTGCCTCGCTATCCTGATGCTGGAAGGTGTGACGCGTGGAAAAGCACGCTACGCGCGCATTGGCGCCGGGGCTGCGCGCGAGCAGAAACGCTGGCCGCTGAAGCCTGCGGCTGCCGCGCTGGGGCAGCTGTTTTTCATGGCGCTGATCGTCCTGGCGCTGGGCGTGCCGTTAGCTGTTCTGTGTCGCTGGATTTGGCTCGGCGGGGTGGAAAACTGGATGAGCGCCGATCTCTGGCACTCGCTGCGCCAGACGCTGATGCTCGGCGTGGGCGGCGCGCTGCTGACGACGACGTGCGTGATCCCCATTGCGTGGCTCGGTATCCGCTACCCGCACCGTATCTTCCGGATGCTGGAAGGGTGCATCTATATCACCAGTTCGCTGCCGGGCATTGTCACGGCGCTGGCGCTGGTCACCGTCACCATTCATTACGCCCGTCCCATTTACCAGACGGAAATTACCCTGTTCCTTGCCTACCTGCTGATGTTTATGCCCCGCGCGCTCATCAACCTGCGGGCGGGAATTGCGCAGGCGCCGGTTGAGCTGGAAAACGTGGCGCGCAGCCTTGGCAGCACGCCCGCGAAGGCGCTCTGGAGCGTCACGATGCGGCTGGCCGCGCCGGGGGCGGCGGCGGGGGCCGCGCTGGTGTTCCTCGGCGTCAGCAACGAGTTGACCGCCACGCTGTTACTCTCTCCCCTGGGCACGCGCACGCTCTCTACCGGATTCTGGGCGCTGACCAGCGAAATTGACTATGTCGCCGCCGCGCCTTACGCGATGCTGATGATCCTGATTTCCCTCCCGCTGACCGCCATTCTCTATATGCAGTCGAAGAAAATTGCAGGGCTATGACATGCTTGAATTAACCGCCATTTCTAAATCGTTTGCTGATGTGCAGGTGCTCGACAGCTTAAACCTGAGCGTTGCGCCGGGGAGCAGAACGGCCATTGTCGGGCCGTCGGGGTCAGGTAAAACCACGCTGCTGCGTATTCTTGCCGGGTTTGAGACGCCCGACACCGGTCGTATTGTTATGCAGGGGAGAACCCTGTTTGATGAAAACCGTTTTGTCCCTGCCCACCAGCGCGGGATCGGTTTTGTGCCGCAGGAGGGCGCGCTGTTCCCCCACCTCAACGTGGCAGACAACATTGCCTGGGGGCTGGACGGGACCCGCCACGAAAAACGCCAGCGCGTTGAGGCGCTGATGGAGATGGTTTCGCTGGACGGGCAGCTCGCCACGCACTGGCCTCACGAGATTTCCGGCGGACAGCAGCAGCGCGTGGCCCTTGCCCGTGCGCTGGCCCAGCGTCCTTCACTGATGCTGCTGGATGAACCGTTCTCGGCGCTGGATACTGGCCTGCGCGCCATGACGCGTAAGGCCACGGCCGAGCTGCTGGCCGAAGCGGGCGTGGCCTCGATTCTGGTTACCCACGATCAGAACGAAGCGCTCTCCTTTGCCACGCAGGTTGCCGTCATGCGTTCCGGACGCTTCACGCAGGTCGGGACGCCTTATGAGGTTTACACCCGTCCCGTTGACGAAGAGACGGCGCTGTTTCTTGGTGATGCGCTGATCCTGCCTGCGCAGCTCACCGCGGGCTACGCCCTCTGCGCGCTGGGTAAGGTGCCCACAGACAACCCGCTGGCGACAGGGCAGGGCAGAGTGATGCTGCGCCCGGAGCAGCTGAGCGTGACGGCATGCGCCTCACATGAAAGCCCGATCTCCATTCTTGATGTGGATTTTACCGGTCACCTGTCGACGCTCACCCTTGGGCTTACCGGACAGCCGCAGCCCGTCACCCTCAAGACCGTCAGCCAGCCAGGATGGAACCCGGGCACGGCGGTTCGCATTGATATTGCTGGCACCGCGCGTGTATTCGACTATTCTTAATATTCATTAATAATTTCATGCAATGGACTGTTATAAAAGAATTTTCCAGAATATATGGCATTTCCTGAGATTCTCTACCATGCTCATAAAACCTCACCATCATGTGTGAGGTTTTTCGTAGTTGCTGATTAATCTCAAGGAAAAAGGTTATGAAAAAGACGACTGCTATTTTGTTGGGAACGGCGTTACTGTTTACGACCAATGCTTTTGCTGCCCAACTGCTGACTAAAAATGAGTTCAAGAAAGTCGAGTCTCAGTATCAAAAAATCGGTACGGTAAGCACCTCAAATGAAGTATCGGTTGATGATGCAAAAAAAGAACTGATTGAGAAAGCCGATAAGCAAGGCGCGGATGTTCTGGTGCTCACCTCAGGGAACACCAACAATAAAATTCACGGTACGGCTAATATCTACAAGAAAAAATAACGTCACTGCAGCCACCCCATTTTGGGGTGGTTGTTCCTCATCCTGTCTCCCCATCTCTTCCTGTTGTTCGCGGTTACGCTTGCTAACGCATGGATAATGCGTATAGTTCTCATTTGCATTGCTATCAATACATTCTAAGGCCTGACAACGGGCTATTTTTGCGCGCACTTTCAAATGAGCTAACGATGAACAACACCAGAATACACAAAACGCTGCTGGCGCTCGCCGTTGGCGCGGTAACGCATTCCGCCTTCGCGGCGGACGATCAAAAAGAAGATACCCTCGTTGTGCACTCTGCACCGGTCAACGATTTCAAACCCGGTGGCGACCAGCTGGTACCGGCCTTCCTTGACGGACAGGTGGCGAACGGCGGGCGTATGGGGATGCTCGGTCAGCAGAACGCCATGGACGTGCCGTTTAACATCATCAGCTATACCTCGAAGCTGGTGGAAGATCAGCAGGCGAAAACCATTGCTGATGTGATCGCCAACGACGCGGGCGTACAGTTCGTTCAGGGGTACGGCAACAGCGCGGAGACCTACCGCATCCGTGGCCTGAAGTTCGACGGTGACGACATGACCTTTGGCGGTCTGTCCGGCGTGCTGCCGCGTCAGGTGGTGGATACGCAGATGGTTGAGCGCATTGAGATCTTCAAAGGGGCAAACGCCCTGATGAACGGCGCGGCGAGCTCGGGCGTGGGCGGGATGATCAACCTTGAGCCAAAACACGCGGGCGAACTCCCGCAGGCGAAAGTGGGCCTGGACTACACCTCCGATTCTCAGATTGGCACCACGCTGGATGCGGGCCGTCGCTACGGCGACAGCGACCAGTTTGGCGCGCGGGTGAACCTGGTCCACCGCGAAGGGGAAACCGGCATACCGAACGACCGCCGCCGCACCACGCTGCTCTCCACCGGTCTGGATTACAAAGGCGACCGTTTCCGCACCTCGCTGGATCTGGGTTATCAGAAGAAAACCTTCCACGGCAGCCCGACCAGCGTCAATATTTCGGCGGTGGATTTCGTGCCCGAGCCGCCGAAAAACGATCGTAACTTCTCGCAGAAGTGGGCCTACAGCAACATCGAAAACGAATTTGGGATGTGGCGCAGCGAGTACGACATCACCGACGGCTGGACCGCCTATACCGGCCTGGGCGCGCAGCACGCGCATGAAGAAGGGATCTACAGCGCGCCGAAGCTGGTGGACAAGAGCGGCAAGGCGACGGTCAGCCGTCTGGATACCAACCGCATCAGCGATTCCGTCAGCGGCATGGCGGGCATTCGCGGTAACTTCACTACCGGCTTCGTCTCGCACAAGGTGAACGTCGGGTACTCCGCGATGACTAAAAACGAAAAAATCGCGTGGAAAATGTCGGCGGCGAAGGATAACCCGACCACCAACATCTACCACAACACCGGCGTCGATATGCCGGACAGCACTAACTTCAACGGCTCCGGCGGCAAATACAGCGATCCGCTGACCAGCGGGCGCACCCGCACCCAGGGCTGGCTGCTGAGCGATACCCTGGGCGTGCTGGACGACAAACTGCTGTTCACCGCTGGCGCGCGCCATCAGAAGGTGGTCATTCGCGGGTATAACAAAGTTACCGGTGCGGAAAACGCGGCAGACGGCTTCGACGGCAGCCGCTGGATGCCAACCTACGGCGTGGTTTACAAACCGTGGGAAGAAATTTCCCTTTACGCCAACCACACCGAAGCGCTGCAGCCGGGCAAAACCGCGCCTAACACCGCCACCAACTACGGCCAGAGCACCGGTATCGTTCACTCTAAGCAGAACGAAGTGGGCGTGAAGGCGGACTTTGGCCGCGTGGGCGGATCGCTTGCGCTGTTTGAGATCAAGATGCCGTCGGCGATCCTCGACAGCAACAATCACTACGGCCTGGACGCCGAGCAGCGTAACCGCGGCGTGGAGCTGAACGTCTTCGGCGAGCCGATGCTCGGGATGCGCCTCAACGCCAGCGCCACCTGGCTGCAGGCGGAGCTGACCAAAACCAAAAACGGCGTAAATCAGGGCAACGATGCCATTGGTGTCCCGAACGTCTACGCCGTGCTGGGGGCAGAGTATGACATCAAGCCGATTGATGGCCTGACGGCGACCGCCCGCGTCAGCCACTCTGGCGCGCAGTACGCCGATCTTGCCAACACCAAAAAGATCGACAGCTACACCACGCTGGATCTGGGGATGCGCTATCGCTTCGCGGTGAACCACAATGCAAACCAGATGACGGTGCGCGCGGGCATCGACAACGTGACCAATGAAAACTACTGGGCCAGCGTGGACGATTCCGGCACCTACATCACGCAGGGCGAGCCGCGTACCTTTAAGGTCTCGGTTGGCTACGAGTTCTAAGCGTTCCACCTCGTTATCCGGGGCAGGGACGCCCCACACCTCCGCCGTTGTGTTATAAAATTGTAATAAAAGCTTCTTAGACTGGTCGCCGACTCCTTACCTCTTGGCCAATGACAGGAAGCCGCTATGGGCAGACCCCTCAAATCCGTTTTTAAAAAAGAACATCGCGACGACATCGCTAACCGCAGCGCGAACCCGGTATTCTCCGAGGTTGCAGAGGTGTTCCTCTCCCGCCGTCGTTTTCTCCAGATGGGCGCCGTGGCGGGCGCTGCCGTTTCATTCCCCTTTCTGATCAAACCCGAAAATGCGATTGCCGCGGTATCAAAGCCTTCCGCGCTGGCAAAAGCGGTTTCCCTGGGCTTTACCAGCATCGACGTCTCCACGGAAGATACGGTGAGGGTGCCGGAAGGCTATATCGCCCGCCCGTTTTATCGCTGGGGGGATCCGACGGGGCTCAAAAACAACATGCCGGCCTTTAAGCCGGATGCCAGCAACACCGCGGACGAACAGGCTGCGCAGGCGGGCATGCATCATGACGGCATGGCGTGGTTTAGCCTGCCGCAGGGGGAGCAAAACCCGGAGCATGGCCTGCTGGCAATGAACCATGAATACATCGACAACGGGATGCTGTTTACCGACGGTACGGCGAACTGGAGCCTCGACAAGGCCCGCAAGGGGCAGAACGCGATGGGCGTGTCGATGGTGGAAGTGAAAAAAGCGGGCAGCGACTGGCAGGTGGTTCGCCCGTCTTCGTATGCCCGCCGCATTACCGTCAATACGCCGATGCAGCTTACCGGCCCGGCGCGGCATCAGGACTTAATGAAAACCGCCGCCGACCCGCAGGGGGAGCGCGTGCTGGGCACCATGCAGAACTGCGCCAACGGCCATACGCCATGGGGCACCTATCTCACCTGCGAGGAGAACTGGTCGGATATTTTTGTCAAAAAAACCGATCTCAACCCGCTGGAAAAACGCTACGGAATCAGCGACAGCGATGAATCCTACCGCTGGAACGAGGTGGACGAGCGATTTAGCGTTGATAAAACCCCTAACGAACCTAACCGCTTCGGCTGGGTCGTGGAGATCGATCCCTACAACCCGACCTCCACGCCGCGCAAGCACACCGCCCTGGGCCGCTTCAAGCATGAGGGGGCGGCCGTCACGCTTGCCGCCGATAGCCGCGTGGTGGTCTATATGGGGGACGACCAGAAGTTCGAGTACATCTATAAGTTTGTCTCGGACAAAAAATACGATCCCGCGAACCGTGAAGCCAATATGCAGCTGCTGACGTCCGGCACGCTGTACGTTGCCCGCTTCAACGAAGACGGGAGCGGCGACTGGCTGCCGCTGATCTTCGGGCAAAATGGCCTGGATAAGAGCAACGGGTTTGAAAACCAGGGCGATCTGCTGATTAAAACCCGCCTGGCGGCAGACGCCGTGGGGGCAACGAAGATGGACCGCCCCGAGTGGATAGCGGTCGACCCGCACGCCAGCGGCAGCGTCTACTGTACGCTCACCAACAACAGCGATCGCGGGAAGGAGGGTAAGGCACCGGTTGATGCCGCCAACCCGCGCGCTAATAACGTGTTTGGTCATATTATGCACTGGCACGAAGAGGGGGCCGATCCTGCTGCCGCTCGCTTTAAGTGGGATATTCTGGTGATGGGCGGGCGGACCGACAGCGACGATCCGAAGGCTAAAGGTTCCATGCAGGGGGCGGCCTTCGGCAGCCCCGATGGCCTGTCGTTCGATCATCAGGGCGTGCTGTGGATCCAGACCGACGTCTCTTCCAGCACCATCAATAAGAAAGCCTACGAGGGGATGGGCAATAACCAGATGGTGGCCACCATTCCGGGCACCAACGAGTACCGCCGTTTCCTGACCGGACCGCGCGGGTGTGAAATTACCGGGATTGCGTTTACGCCGGATAACCGGACGCTGTTCATCAACATTCAGCATCCGGGGGAGGGCGGGGATGATATCACCGACCCTGCTAACCCTCGCGCTGTTTCCAACTGGCCAGACGTGAACCCGAACGGACGCCCGCGTTCCTCAACGGTGGTCATCGTCAAAGCGGACGGCGGGATCATCGGCTCATAACCTTGCATCGCCGGGGGCATGCCGTGCCCCCGGCGTTAAACTTGCTACCGCCAGCATGAAGTGTTAAAACGTGCCCCTTCTAAAAAAGAGACAGGGGTAGGACGTGAAAGACGCGTCATCCGCTTCAGGCCATGGTAGCGCTGAAGCCTCGTCGGATCAGAATCCGACGCTGCAACGTGGTTTGCAAAATCGACATATTCAGTTAATTGCCCTTGGCGGCGCAATCGGTACCGGGCTCTTTCTCGGCATCGGCCCCGCTATTCAGATGGCCGGTCCGGCGGTGCTGCTGGGTTACGGTATCGCCGGGATTATCGCCTTCCTGATCATGCGCCAGCTTGGCGAGATGGTCGTTGAAGAGCCGGTGTCAGGCTCCTTCGCGCATTTTGCCTATAAATACTGGGGCCCGTTCGCAGGCTTCCTCTCCGGCTGGAACTACTGGGTGATGTTCGTGCTGGTCGGGATGGCGGAGCTGACCGCCGCAGGCATCTATATGCAGTACTGGCTGCCGGATGTCCCGACGTGGATCTGGGCGGCGGCCTTCTTCATCATCATTAACGCCGTTAACCTCGTCAACGTGCGCCTGTATGGTGAAACCGAGTTCTGGTTTGCGCTGATCAAGGTGCTGGCAATTATCGGCATGATCGGCTTTGGCCTGTGGCTGCTGTTCTCCGGCCACGGCGGCGAGCGGGCCACTATCGACAACCTGTGGCAGCACGGCGGCTTCCTGGCGACCGGCTGGAAAGGGCTCATCCTCTCGCTGGCAGTGATCATGTTCTCCTTCGGCGGGCTGGAGCTGATTGGCATCACCGCCGCGGAAGCGCGCGACCCGCATAAAAGCATTCCGAAAGCGGTTAACCAGGTGGTGTACCGTATCCTGCTGTTCTATATCGGCTCGCTGGTGGTGCTGCTGGCGCTCTACCCGTGGGTAGAAGTGAAATCCGACAGCAGCCCGTTCGTGATGATTTTCCACGATCTGAACAGCAACGTGGTGGCTTCTGCGCTGAACTTCGTCATTCTGGTGGCGTCGCTGTCGGTCTATAACAGCGGCGTTTACTCCAACAGCCGCATGCTGTTTGGTCTCTCCGTGCAGGGTAACGCGCCGAAATTCCTCACCCGCGTCAGCCGTCGCGGCGTGCCGGTGAACTCGCTGTTCCTTTCCGGGGCGATTACCTCGCTGGTGGTGCTGATCAACTATCTGCTGCCGAAAGAGGCCTTCGGCCTGCTGATGGCGCTGGTTGTCGCTACGCTGCTGCTGAACTGGATCATGATCTGCCTCGCGCACCTGCGATTCCGCGCCGCGATGCGCCGCAAGGGGCGCGAAACGCAGTTCAAAGCGCTGCTCTATCCGGCGGGGAACTACCTCTGTATCGCGTTCCTGGCGTTGATTCTGGTGCTGATGTGCACCATGGATGAGATGCGACTCTCGGCGATGCTGCTGCCGGTGTGGGTGGTGTTCCTGTTTATCGCGTTTAAGCTCTCACGTAAAAAGTAGCCCGTTTTTCTCCCTCTCCCTGTGGGAGAGGGCCGGAGTGAGGGCAACAGACCGCACCAAACCAGACCGCACCTGCCTTCACGCCCGGTGGCGCTGCGCTTACCGGGCCTACAAAACACTGCTTCATCTTTATCGTGACCCCCCTCCCAAATCTGTTTCGATCCACAGGATCTTTATTTTGTAATCGATTACTTTTTCATTTGAATTGATTTGTAATCGATTACTTTTTTCCGGGTGAGGCTTATTATGGTGTCAACTGAAAGTAGTGAAAAGACGATAGCGCAGCATCGGCTGCTGGTGCCGCGGCTGTCGCTGATGATGTTTCTGCAGTTTTTTATCTGGGGTAGCTGGTCGGTTACGCTAGGCCTGGTGATGACCCAGCACAACATGTCTCTGCTGATTGGCGATGCGTTCTCCGCCGGGCCTATCGCTTCCATTCTCTCGCCGTTCGTGCTCGGCATGCTGGTGGACCGCTTCTTCGCCTCGCAGAAGGTGATGGCGGTGATGCACCTGGCGGGCGCGGCGATCCTCTGGTTCGTGCCGGGGGCGCTGATTGCCGAGAACGGCGCGCTGCTGATTGGCCTGCTGTTTGGCTACACGCTCTGCTACATGCCGACGCTGGCGCTGACCAACAACATCGCGTTTCACAGCCTGGCGAACGTGGATAAAACCTTCCCGGTGGTGCGCGTGTTCGGCACCATCGGCTGGATCGTGGCGGGCATTTTCATCGGCGTCACCGGCGTGGCGTCCAGCGTGACCATTTTCCAGGTGGCGGCCGCCAGTTCCGTGCTGCTGGCGCTTTACAGCCTGACGCTGCCGCACACGCCAGCCCCGGCGAAAGGCCTGCCGGTGAAGGTGCGCGATCTCTTCTGCGCGGATGCCTTTGCGCTGCTCAAAACCCGCCACTTCTTCGTCTTCTCCGTCTGCGCGATGCTGATCTCCGTCCCGCTCGGCACCTATTACGCCTACACCGCCTCGTATCTGGCGGATGCGGGAATTGCCGACGTCAGCACCGCCATGTCCTTCGGGCAGATGTCCGAGATCGTCTTCATGCTGGTTATTCCGCTGCTGTTCCGCCGTCTGGGCGTGAAGGTCATGCTGCTGATCGGCATGCTGGCGTGGTTTGTGCGTTACGCCATGTTCGCGCTGGGCGTCAGCGAGGAGGGGCGCATCCTGCTGTATCTCGGCATCCTGCTCCACGGCGTCTGCTACGATTTCTTCTTTGTCGTCGGCTTTATCTACACCGACCGCGTGGCGGGCGAAAAGGTGAAAGGCCAGGCCCAGAGCATGATCGTGATGTTCACCTACGGCATCGGCATGCTGCTCGGCTCGCAGATTTCCGGCGCGCTCTATAACCGCCTGGTGGCAGGGCAGACCGTGCCGCAGGCGTGGGTGACATTCTGGTGGATCCCGGCGGTAGCTGCCGCGGCGATCGCGCTGATTTTCCTTCTCACGTTTAAGTATGACGATGACAAGGCGTAACGTTCAGGAGGTGGTATGAGGACGATAAAAGGACCCGGCATTTTTCTCTCGCAGTTTATCGGCGAGGAAGCACCGTTCAACACGCTCGACGGGCTTGCAGGGTGGGCGGCTTCAAAGGGCTATAAAGCGGTGCAGATCCCCTGCAACCATCCGCATATTTTTGACGTCGAGAAAGCGGCTGAGAGCCAGGCCTACTGCGATGACATCACCGCTAAGCTGGCCGCGCACGGGCTGGTTATCAGCGAACTGTCGACCCATCTGGAAGGGCAGCTTGTCGCGGTAAACCCGATTTACAGCGACGCGTTTGATCACTTCGCGCCCACGTCCGTGCGCGGTAACGATGCGGCGCGCCGGGCGTGGGCCACGGAGAAGCTGAAACAGGCGGCGGTCGCCTCGGCCAGATTAGGCCTGAAAGCGCACGCCACCTTCTCCGGCTCGCTGGCCTGGCCGTTTTTCTACCCGTGGCCGCCGCATAACGAACAGCGTTTTCAGGAAGCGTTCGGGGAGCTGGCGACCCGCTGGCGGCCAATACTGGATACCTTCGACGAGCAGGGCGTGGACGTCTGCTTTGAGCTGCATCCGGGGGAAGATCTGCACGACGGCGTCACCTTCGAGCGTTTTCTTGCGCTGGTGGACAACCATCCGCGCTGCAACATTCTCTACGATCCAAGCCATATGCTGCTCCAGCAGATGGACTATCTGACCTTTATCGACATCTTCCATGCGCGTATTAAAGCGTTCCACGTGAAGGATGCGGAGTTCCGCCCGAACGGGCGCAGCGGCGTGTACGGCGGCTACCAGCCGTGGATCAACCGCGCCGGACGCTTCCGGTCGCCCGGCGACGGGCAGATCGACTTTAAGGGCATTTTCAGCAAGCTGACCCAGTACGACTACGACGGCTGGGCGGTGCTGGAGTGGGAGTGCTGCCTGAAGGATGGCGATACCGGGGCGAGTGAAGGCAGCGAATTTATCCGCCGCCACATCATTCCGGTTGCCGGGCGCGCGTTTGACGATTTCGCCGCAGGGGGCAGCCATGATTAACGTCGGGATCGTCGGCAGCGGGTTTATTGGCCCGGCACATATCGAGGCGCTCAGGCGCCTTGGGTTTGTTCAGGTGGTCGCGCTGTGCGACGGCTCGCTCGTTAAAGCGCAGGAAAAGGCGCGCCTGCTAAACGTACCGCACGCGTACGGCAGCGTTGAGAAGCTGCTCGCGCACCCTGATTTGCACGTGGTGCACAACTGCACGCCGAACCACCTGCATGCACAGATTAACCGCCAGATCCTGCGCGCGGGCAAGCACGTGTTTTCCGAAAAGCCGCTGTGCATGATCCCTGAGGAGGCGCGCGAGCTGGTGGCGCTGGCGGAGCAGACGGGCGTGGTGCATGGCGTGAGCTTTGTCTATCGCCAGTTTGCGATGGTGCGTCAGGCGGCGAGCATGATGCGCGCAAGCAGCCTCGGGCGGATTTTTGCCTCACACGGCAGCTACCTACAGGACTGGATGCTGCTGGAAACCGACTACAACTGGCGGGTGGATGCCGCGCTCGGCGGCGCATCGCGCGCGGTGGCGGATATCGGCTCCCACTGGTGCGATACGGTGCAGTTCGTTACCGGGCGGCGCATTACCGAGGTGATGGCTGATTTATCCATCGTCTGGCCGACGCGCAGGGCCAGCAAGGTCGGGAATCAAACCTTCTCCCACGACGAGCAGGCGGAGTATGTAGACAAACCGGTCACGACCGAAGACTTCGGCTCGGTGCTGTTCCGCTTTGACGACGGCAGCAAGGGCTGCTTTAGCATCTCGCAGGTGAGCGCCGGGCGTAAAAACCGCCTGACGTTTGAGATCAACGGCAGCGAGCGCTCGCTGGCGTGGGACCAGGAGGTGCCGCAGCAGCTGTGGATCGGCCATCGCGCGCAGGCCAACCAGACGCTCACCGACGATCCGGGCCTGATGAACCCTGACGTGGCCGACAGCGCCCACTTCCCCGGCGGACATATCGAAGGCTGGCCGGACGCCTTCAAAAATATGATGGCGCAGTTCTACCGCGCCGTGCAGGCGGGCGCGATGCCGGATACGCCGCAGTTTGCGACGTTTCACGATGGCGCAAACGTGATGTATATCATTGATGCTATTGTGAAAAGCCATCAGCAGCAGCGCTGGGTGCGCGTGGAACAATAACGCGTTGCCCGGTTCGCCGGGCAATAAATTTATGGTAGCCTGCACAAAACGCTAACCGCAGGATGTGTCGTCGCTATGTCAATTCAGAAAATCGCTCAGCTGGCCGGGGTCTCCGTGGCGACGGTCTCCCGCGTGCTGAATAACAGCGACACCGTGAAGGCGAAAAACCGCGAGCGCGTTCTGCAGGCGATTCAGGAGAGCAACTACCAGCCAAACCTGCTCGCCCGTCAGCTGCGCACCGCCCGCAGCTATATGATCCTGGTGATGGTGTCCAACATTGCCAACCCGTTCTGCGCCGAAGTGGTGAAGGGCATCGAAGCCGAGGCGGAGAAAAACGGCTACCGCATTCTGCTGTGCAACTCCGGCTCGGACATCGAGCGCTCCCGCTCGGGCTTAAGCCTGCTCTCCGGCAAAATCGTCGACGGCATTATCACCATGGACGCCTTCTCGAAGCTGCCGGAACTTGCCGCGCTGATTGGTTCTGCACCGTGGGTGCAGTGCGCCGAATATGCCGATGCGGGTGCGGTCTCCTGCGTCGGCATCAATGATGTGGACGCTTCACAGCATGCCGTCAGCCAGTTGGCCGACGGCGGCCGCAAGCGTATCGCGATGATCAACCACGATCTCAGCTACAAATATGCCCGCCTGCGCGAACGCGGCTACAAGAGCGTGATCCACCTGCGGGATCTGGACTATCAGGCGGTGGAGTATGCCAGCGATCTCAGCTCCGGGGCGGGCATGGCGGCGATGCAAAACCTGTTAAAAAATAATCCGCCGGATGCGGTATTTGCCGTTTCCGATACGCTGGCGGCGGGCGCGCTGCGCGCCATTCAGCAGGCAGGTCTTCGGGTGCCAGAGGATATTGCCGTGGTCGGCTTTGACGGTACGGAGCTGGCGGACATGATTTCGCTCACCACCATCGAACAGCCGTCGCGGGATATCGGGCGCAAGGCGGTCGATCTGCTCTTAAATAAGATCGACAACCCGGACGCGCCCACGGAAAGGGTGATGATGGACTGGCGCTTTATTTCCCGCGCCAGCACCTGATTATATGGCAATAACGCCTGTCAGGGAGCGAATATCGTTCCCCGTCGGCGACTGGTGAATACGCAGACCAAATTCATCCACCACCGCGAAAATATGGTCGAAGATGTCGGCCTGAATCTCCTCATATTCCGCCCAGACCACCGTGTTGGTGAAGGCATATATTTCGATCGGCAAGCCATTCGCGTCAGGCGCGAGCTGACGCACCATCAGCGTCATATCTTTACGAATGCGCGGGTGGTTGCGCAGATATTCGTTCAGGTAGGCGCGGAAGGTGCCGATATTGGTCATCTTGCGCAGGTTTAATACCGATTCCCCTTCACCGTTTTTCTGATTCCACAGGCTAATTTCCTCATGGCGTGCGGCCAGATAAGGCTTCAGCAGTTTCGCCTGAATGAGTTTCTGCTGCTCCTGCTCGTCGAGAAAATGAATGCTGGTGGTATCAATGTTCAGGCTGCGCTTAATGCGTCGTCCGCCGGAGGCCGACATGCCGCTCCAGTTGATAAAGGCGTCGGAGACCAGCGCCCACGTCGGAATGGTCGTAATCGTATTATCGAAATTGCGCACTTTCACGGTGGTCAGGCCGATATCCGTCACCGTGCCGTTGGCACCGTATTTCGGCATCTCCAGCCAGTCGCCGAGCTTGAGCATATCGTTGGCGGAAAGCTGGATACCCGCTACAAGTCCAAGTATCGGATCTTTAAACACCAGCATCAGCACGGCGGCCATGGCGCCCAGACCGCTGATCAGAATCGCCGGAGACTGGCCAATCAGCAGGGAGATAATCAATATCCCCACCAGAATGGCGCTCACCAGCTTGATGCCCTGGAAAATCCCCTTCAGCGGCAGCTGCGACGCGGTGGCCATTTTCTGCGACAGATTGAAAATCACGTCCAGCAGCGAGAAGAAGGAGAGCAGGGCATAGACCATCACCCACAGCTTCGCGCAGGTGGTGAGTATTTCCGCCGCTTCGCTGCCTTTTTGCAGCCACAGTACCGCCTGGACGTTGACGATTATCCCCTGCAGGGTAAAGGCCAGACGGTGAAATAATTTATTCTGGGTGATGATCTGCAGCCATAAATGGCTGCTGGCCTGCGCGCGCTTTTCGAATGCGCGAAGTACCCCTTTGTGCAGAATAAAATGAACGATGATGGCGGTAAGAAAAATAATACCAAAGATAATCACTAAAGAGGTGGTGTGATTAATTTCAATGCCTAACTCTTCAACCTGAGCAATCAATTCCTGCATAACGTCTCCTGTATTTTTGCAGCCCCATAATGGCGGCTGCGGATCTATTATGCAAATTCACGAACTTATTTGGCGGCCTGACAGATCTTCGCCACCGGCAGGCACAGGCTATGGCGGATACGCAGCGTCGCCAGAGCAAGTACCCCCATCATACCTGTTTCCACCATCAGGAAGACGTTCACCGCCTGGGTGTAATCCCCGTGATGGTTTTGAAGCGCGTGCAGCAAAATGGCGCCAAAAATGGCCGGGCCAAGGCCCAGTGCGGCCTGCTGCAGGGTGCTTAAAATAGCGCTCGCGGCTCCCGCGTCGTCAGGCTGAATGTCGCGCATCCCGATGCGGTAGAAACTGTTCACGATCAGCGCCTGCCCGTAGCCCACCAGTCCGGTCGCGGGTGCCAGCGTCAGGGTGGTATTCTCCATGCCCCAAACGCGGAACGTGGCGATCAGCGCCAGCAGGCCGGTAATCTGGATCGCCAGACCCGTCAGCAGAATAGTGCTGGTGCTGTAGCGGGCAATCAGCCGCGGCGCGAACCACGCCGAAACAAAGTAGGTCACGCCAAGGGCGATAAAACTGTTCCCGGACTGCCACGGCGCCATCCCCAGACCGGTTTGCATGGTCAGCGCCATACAGAACATAAACCCGGACCAGGCGCTGAAAAAGAGCATCGCAATCAGGACGCCAAAGCGCACGCTGCGAAGCGCAAGCAGGCGCGGCGGGATCAGCGGGTGGGCATTCTCACGCTCTTTTTTGCGCGCGTTCAGCGCCATCAGCCAGGCCAGCGGGACAAGGGCGAGCAGCATCGTCTTCAGCGGCCACGACCAGTGCCACTGGGGGCCGAGCGCCATCGGGAACAGCAGGCAGCAAAGCATGACCGCCAGCAGCGCGGTACCCGGCCAGTCGATGCGTGACGGCGTCTCGCGACGGGTTTCCGGCACGTAGCGGCGGCTCAGCGCCAGCACCACCAGACAAATCGGCACGTTGATAAAGAAGGCGTTACGCCAGCCCAGCCCGGCGATGTCCGCCGATACCAGCCAGCCGCCGCCCATCTGCCCCACGATAAACGCAATCCCGCCGATGCCGCCGAACAGGCTGATGGCTTTGGCGTGGGCGGTGCCTTTCAGCGTGACGTGCAGCGTGGCAAGAATTTGCGGCACGATCAGTGCGGCCCCCGCGCCCTGAACGATGCGCGCGGCGAGCAGCTGTTCAATGTTCCCCGCCATTCCGCACAGCAGCGAGGCCAGGCCAAAGCTCGCCACACCCCACATGAACAGACGACGACGGCCAAAGTTATCCCCCAGCTTGCTGCCGAGCGCGAGGCAGACGGCAAAGGCCACGCCGTAGAGCGCGACGATGAGCTCCAGTTCGGTAGCGGTCGCATGCAGTGAATGGGTGATGGCGTCCAGCGCTACGTTAGTGATTGAGGTATCAATCATCGGCAGCATCTGGCCGGTTAACAGCAGTATCAGGCCAGCGCGACCCGGTGAAACAACTGACGTATTCATGGTAACTCCATTGCGTCATTCAACAGATGGTCGTAGCATCTACCATCAGATAAACGGGTACCAGTTCTTGCTTATACTGGTACTGGCACTACCATGCAGGGGGATTTATGGCGCTGATGTCTGAACCGGTCGTTTCACGTCAGGATGACACCCGAAAACAGCTCGGGGCATTTTTACGCGCCCGGCGGGAAAGTCTCGATCCGCAGCGCTTAGGTTTGCCGCGCAGCGGTCGCCGCCGCACGCCGGGCCTGCGCCGGGAAGAGGTGGCGATGCTCGCTGATGTGGGCGTCACCTGGTACACCTGGCTTGAGCAGGGCAGGGACGTCAATCCGTCCAGCGCGGTGATGGCGGCCGTGGCAAAAGCGCTGCAATGTACCCCGACCGAGGCCCGACATCTGTTTGTGTTAGCAGGTTTACCGCCGGGTGAAGCGCCGCAGGCGGTCTGCTGCGAGGGCATTAGCGAAGGCACCCGACGCCTGCTGGATACGCTGATGCCGAAACCCGCCAGCATTCAGAAACCGAACTTCGATATCGTGGCGTGGAACGACAGCTTCGGGCATCTGATGGGTGTCGATTTCAATGACATCCCTCCCGAAGATCGCAACTGTATTTATCTGTTCCTCACGCATCCGGCGTGGCGCGCGCGCCTCGGCAGACGCGACGACGTGCTGCCCATCTTTGTCTCCTATTTCCGCGCGGCGATGGCCGAACACCGGGGCGATCCGCTTTGGGAGGCCAAGCTGGCGCGCTTCTTTGCAGTGTCCGAAGAGTTTAAAACCCTGTGGCACCAGCGCAACGACGTGCGCGGCGTGGAGAACCAGCTCAAGCTGTTTACCCATCCCGAGCTGGGGGATTTTACATTGCAGCAGATGTACTGGTATTCCGCGCCGCGAAACGGATCGCGGCTGCTGGTGTATCTGCCGGTGGATGAGGCGGGAGAGCGGGCGATGGCGTGGCTGGCGGCGCAGGGGAAATAATTTTTGCGAGGGGTTTTCAGGGAATAAAAGCCGTCTCTGTTAAGTGGAGAAGACTGGCGTAATGTGGGGATTAACTTAAACCCATCACTGAATCGACATCATTTCGACGGGGTGTTAAGTCGTCTATACTCACGTCATGAGAAACCACCATGTCGCCACTGATGATTGATTTCGCAGATTTCAGCCAAAAATTAGGCCTTATCTCCCGAAACGTCGAACATACCGAAGCGTTTCTTGCGCGGGGTACGGTGGATTTTCATCTGCCCGGATTTATGCTGCCTGTGGGATATCGCTTGTTAAAATCGCGCTACGGCGATGAATACCGTCTCGTGACCACCGAGGACGGAAAACCCTATACGGCGTATGCGGTCAAGCTGACGTTTCATAAAGAAATTACGTTCCCCCACGGTGCTGCGACACAGGTCATGGTGTGGCGTACGCCACGCGCTGTCCATCAGCGGGTTATAAGTGGTTTACCACAATCCTTCTTTCAATGGGTGCTAAGCGAATACGACATTGTTGTGTCTGACAGCGAACAAACCGGCGACGGACAGCGGTTTTGGTTACGCATGATAGACTGGGCGTTCAGCATGAATTATCGGATAAGCGTGGCTGACGGTACGGTAGGAGAAGAGTGGCACTTAACGCCGGTGAGCTCATATGCCGAGCTGGAAGAGCGCTGGATTGCGTTTGCCTGGGGACACGATCGTGATGTGCACCCACATCGCAGGTTAGTCATCAGTAAAGCGTAACGGGCCGCACAGAGCGGCCCGTTTTGTTTAGCACTCAGTCACAATCGTGCTCAGCGGCAGGCGAGATTTCGGCAGCGTGGCGTTGAAATCTTCCACGCTGTGATGCCCAACCGGCACCACCACCAGGCTGGTGAAGCCTTTCTCTTTCAGGCCAAACTCTTCGTCGAGGATCGCGGCGTCGAAACCTTCAATCGGTACCGCGTCCAGGCCCAGCGCAGCCACGCCCAGCAGGAAGTTACCGACGTTCAGGTAAACCTGCTTCGCCATCCACTGGTCGTCATCTTTCAGATCCACGCGGTGCATGTCGGCAAAGTAGGTACGGCCCTTATGGTTTGCCGCTTTCGCTTCCGGGGTATTAAAGCGACCATCGACTTCTTCCTGATCGACAACGCGCTCCAGCCAGGCGTCGTCCATCGCGGTTTTCGCGCAGAACACCACCACGTGAGAAGCATCCAGCATTTTGCGTTCGTTGAACACATAGGTGCCCGCCGCGGATTTCGCCACGCGCGCTTTTCCTTCCTCGGTGCTGGCGACAATAAAGTGCCACGGCTGGGAGTTGGTGCTGGACGGGCTGTACTGCAGCAGGGTTTTGATTTTTTCCGCTTCTTCAGCGGTCAGTTTTTTGCTTGCGTCGAACGCCTTGGTGGAGTGGCGTTTCAGCGCAACAGAAATGATATCCATAACAACTCCTGATGATGAAATTCGCCCGCGTGCGGGCGCGAAAGGTGAGCAGATTACAGCGGGACGCGGAAAAAGATAAGGGCAATTCGAGCGCTTAATCTGTTCGTCTCAGACGAACAATCAGACCGGCCGGATCCACTTCTGGTCTTTTTTCGGCAGTTTATCCACCACCAGATGCCAGGAATCATTGATGAGATCGGTAACCAGTTCCGGCGTCACGTCGTCCGTACCGTAAAGGGAAATCCAGTGCTTTTTGTTGAGGTGATAGCCCGGTTCAACGCCGCGATAAATCTGCTGATTTAACAGCGATTTTTCCGGGTCTGACTTCAGGCTAACGTGCGGCCGCCCGTGGGCGACGGCCACAATCATGAAAATTTTCCCGCCCACTTTAAACACGTCAAACTCCGGCCCAAACGGCCAGCAGTGTTCGGTGAACGGCAGTTCCAGCGCCACGCGTTTTGCGTGTTCCTGCAACGTTTTACTGTCCATCGCTCTCTTCCTGGGCAAGCCCGCGCCACATTACCTCAAAGCCGAGCGCTTTAAACTCAAAGGCGCGGGACGGATCGCGGGTGGCAAATTCCATCGTGCTTTCGGCCAGCGATAAGAAAAGCGCATCGCCAAACGTTTTAAATTCATCAGACATAAACACCTGACGCACCGAGCGGCGGCAGAGCTCATGCAGCTCCGGGAACATCTCTTTCACCGCCTGTTCCGTTTCGGCGCTCAGCTTTTCACTGACGCCAATCTGGCGGATCGCCGCATGGGCAACGGGGTTACGAATACCCCAGTCCACATAGCTGTTCCAGATATTGCGGGTATGTTCTTTGGGCAGCGTGATGGTGCGATCGAGGTTCGCCAGCATGGTCTGGCAGAGATCCTGCTTCAGGTGCAGATAGAGGGCATTCAGCAGATCGTCTTTCGTAGCAAAGTAGCGGAACAGGGTGCCTTCGGCGACGCCCGCCTTACGGGCAATGAGCGCCGTTGAGGCGGCAATACCTGACTGTGCAAACGCCGTGGTTGCGGCGTCCAGTAAGGCCTGTTTTTTATCTTCACTCTTCGGACGTGCCACTAAATTTTTCCTCCTGTCAATTATAAAAACCCTGATTGAAACACGTGCTTTGACACGCTGCAACGCGGAATGTCAAAGATCGAAAACGTCTTGACGACTTTATCATCATATCTATAATGAGTGCTTACTCACTCATAATCAAGTTTACCCTGCGCACGCTATCGGATGGGGCGCGTTTTCGGGTCAGGATATGAAAAAACCTCTCTTCATCTGCGTGGTGTTAATCATGATTATTGCTTCAGCCGCGAGTTTACCGTTTGTTCTGAATGCCGGATTCGGCCAGCCGCCGCAGGGTGAACGGCTTACTGAAGTGGAGGCCTCTCCACAGTATCGCGAGGGGAAATTCCACAATACGCTGCCGACGCCGGGTTATAACGGTGACAAAAATATGCTGGTCGCGATGTGGGAGTTTCTGACCAAAAAAACCGAAAACGCTCGCCCGGCCCAGCCGCTGCCGCTGGTGAAAACCGATCTTGCGAGCCTGCCGCTGGAGCAGGACACCCTGGTGTGGCTTGGTCACTCCTCGTGGTATCTGCAGCTCGCGGGCAAACGCATCCTGATTGATCCGGTTCTTGGCAACTATGCCGCGCCGTTCTCGTTCCTCAATAAGGCTTTTGCCGGCGAGTATCCGTGGCGGGCAGAAATCATGCCGGCGATCGACCTGCTGATTATCTCGCACGATCACTACGATCATCTGGATTACGCCACCATCAGGGCGCTACTGCCGAAGGTGAAGCGGGTGGTGACGCCGCTGGGCGTCGGCTCCCACCTGCGTTACTGGGGGATGAAGCCCGAGATTATTGACGAACGCGACTGGAACCAGTCGGTGCGCATCAGCGATGCGTTGACGGTGCACGTTCTGCCGGCGCGTCACTTCTCCGGCCGCGGCATCAAACGCGATCGCACCTTGTGGGGCAGCTTTATGTTCGTCACGCCAGAGCAGAAGGTTTACTACAGCGGGGATTCCGGTTACGGCCCGCACTTCAGGGCCATCGGTGAACAGTTTGGCGAAGTGGACGTCGCCATCATGGAAAACGGCCAGTACGACCAGGACTGGAAGTACATCCATATGCTGCCGGAGGAAACGGCGCAGGCCTCGGCGGATCTGAACGCGAAAGCCGTGGTGCCCGGGCATAACGGACGCTTCGTGCTGGCGAAACACGCCTGGAACGATCCGCTGATCCAGCTGGCAAAAGCCAGCCAGGATAAAAATTATCGGTTGCTGACGCCGGAACTGGGCGAGCCCGTCCGGGTAAGCGACACCGCGCAAACCTTTCGTGCGTGGTGGGAATAATGTTTAAGCGAGAAGCAGAGGGGGACAGCAGTATGACCATTTCCGCTCAAGTCATCGACACTATCGTCGAATGGATCGACGACAATCTGCACCAGCCATTACGAATAGAAGAGATTGCCCGCCACGCGGGTTACTCGAAGTGGCACCTGCAGCGGCTGTTTATGCAGTACAAAGGGGAGAGTCTGGGGCGCTATATCCGTGAACGCAAGCTGCTGCTGGCGGCGCGCGATCTGCGTGAATCCGACGCCCGGGTGTACGACATCTGCCTGCGTTACGGGTTTGACTCGCAGCAGACGTTTACTCGCATCTTTACCCGCACGTTCAACCAGCCGCCTGGCGCGTACCGTAAAGAGAACCATAGCCAGACACATTAACCTGTCTCGTGTAGGCCGGGTAAGGCGTAGCCGCCACCCGGCCTTTTTATGGGCTCACGACGCCAGTGAAAACCAGCGTCGCCAGACGAAACGCAGCACAAAGAATTCAATCGCCCCTAGCAGTAAAAACCACACGCAGAACAGAATGGTATAGAGCTGGTTAAGATCGACCATGTGAAAGGTCTGAACCAGCTTCTGCGCCAGTACCAGCCCAAGCGAAGGCGCAGGGAGCAGCAGGCATGAAAGCAGTGCCAGCAATAAAATGCCGCCTGCCGTGAGCAGCGATTCTAGCGGGTGTTTCATCGTAATGTTAATCGTCAGTTAAAAATGTCATTGTCCGGCATCCCGGAACGTAAAGCAATATAAACCCGGCGCACGTTTACGGATAAAACGAATGCGCTATTCTGTGAATAATTAACAGAAAAAGATAAATATCCCAGACGCGATTAAATAATTATCGCGTAGTGTAAATAAACGTCCGTCTCAGGAAAATAATTTTACAAATGTATAGGTGCTATAACCAATTAACGTGGCAATAACAATGGCCGCGATAACGTATAACACCAGTCTGCGCCCGCGATAAATACCCCACATGGTTCCCCCTCGTTTAGTTTTGGTTTAGAAATATTTTGTAAAAATCAGATCATCGAAATAGTTTTAATCAGTTTTGAATAACCGAGAAGTCATTATATTGCGGTAGATCAATTTTACCCGGAAGACTTTAAAATGAATTTATTTAAGCCCGAAAGGAATTCAGGCTTCTGTTCACCGGAAATTGAAGGAAAAATACGATGACTGAAAAAAAAGTGATTCCGAACGTGCCGCCTTCCGGCGGGCTGGCATACCAGCAGACCGTAGAGCAGGTGCTTGCACACGCGCAGAGCCAGGCCAGCGGCCTGGATCGTGCAGAGGCGCAGGCGCGTCTGCAAAAAACAGGGCCGAACGCGCTGCCGGAGAAAAAAGGGAAACCCGCCTGGCTGCGTTTCCTGGCCCATTTTAATGATGTCCTGATTTATGTCCTGCTGGCCGCCGCCGTATTAACGGCAGTAATGGGCCACTGGGTTGATACGCTGGTTATTTTGGGCGTGGCGGTAATCAATGCCTTAATTGGCCATATTCAGGAAAGCAACGCGGAAAAATCCCTGAAGAGTATTCGTAATATGCTCGCCAGCGAGGCGCGCGTTATTCGTAACGGCAACCATGAAACAATTCCCACAACTGAAATAGTCCCGGGCGATATTATTGTATTACGCGCGGGAGATCGTATTCCGGCGGATATGCGTTTAACTGAAGCGCATAATTTACGCGTGGAAGAGGCGATTCTGACCGGTGAATCCACCGTGGTGGATAAACACGTTAATCCGCTGAGCGGCGAATTACCGCTGGGCGATCGCACCAACATGGTCTTCTCCGGAACGACCGTCAGCGCGGGCGGCGGCGTCGGCGTGGTCACCGCCACCGGTCAGGATACGGAACTCGGCCACATCAACCAGATGATGGCGGGGATCGAGAAGCACCGCACGCCGCTGCTGGTGCAGATGGACAAGCTGGGTAAGGCGATCTTTGCGATTATTCTGGCGATGATGGCCGCGCTGTTTGTCTTCAGCCTGGCGTTCCGCGAGATCCCGATGGGCGAGCTGCTGCTCTCCCTGATCAGCCTGGCGGTCGCCTCCGTACCGGAAGGTCTGCCGGCGATTATCTCCATCATCCTCTCCCTGGGTGTGCAGGCGATGGCGCGCAAGCGGGCGATTATCCGCAAGCTGCCGACGGTGGAAACGCTTGGCGCGATGACCGTGGTCTGCTCGGATAAAACCGGCACCCTGACCATGAACGAGATGACAGTCAAAGCCATCATCACCGCCGACGCCTGCTACTGCGTGGACGGCAACAGCTACGAGCCGGTGGGTAACATATACCTGGAAGGCAGCGACGAGCCGGTGCAGATCCAGCCGGGTACCGTGCTGGAGCAGTACCTCCGCACCATCGACCTGTGTAACGACAGCCAGCTGATTCAGGACGATCGCGGGCTGTGGGGCATTACCGGTGGGCCGACCGAGGGCGCGCTGAAGGTGCTGGCGGCGAAGGCCAACCTTGAGCCGGTCACGACCACGCTGGTTAACAAAATCCCGTTCGACTCGCAGTACAAGTACATGAGCACCCACTACCAGATTGGCGGTGAGGAGCAGATCCTGATCACCGGGGCGCCGGACGTCATTTTCGCCCTCTGCGCGCAGCAGCAGACCCGTCACGGTGCGGAAGCCTTCAACCGCGCGTACTGGGAAAGTGAGATGGAGCGCTATGCGCGTCAGGGGCTGCGCATGGTCGCCGCGGCGTTCAAGCCGGCGAACGGCGAGCAGGAACTGACGCACGACGATCTGAGCCACGGCCTGATCTTCCTCGGCATCGCCGGGATGATGGATCCGCCGCGCCCGGAAGCCATTGACGCGATTAACGCCTGCCAGCAGGCGGGGATCCGCGTGAAGATGATCACCGGCGATCACCCGCAGACGGCAATGAGCATCGGGCAGATGCTGGGGATCAGCAACAGCGAGCAGGCGGTCACCGGCTATGAGCTGGAGAAGATGGACGACGCCGCGCTGGCGGAAGCCGCGGTGAAGTATGACATCTTCGCCCGTACCAGCCCGGAGCATAAGCTGCGCCTGGTGAAAGCGCTGCAGGACAAAGGTGAAATTGTCGGCATGACCGGTGACGGCGTGAACGACGCCCCGGCGCTGCGTCAGGCGGACGTGGGCATTGCGATGGGCATTAAGGGCACGGAAGTGACCAAAGAGGCGGCGGACATGGTCCTGACGGACGATAACTTCGCCACCATCGCCAGCGCGGTGAAAGAGGGGCGTCGCGTTTACGACAACCTGAAGAAGACCATCCTGTTCATCATGCCGACCAACCTGGCGCAGGGGCTGCTGATCGTGATTGCGCTGCTGGCGGGGAACATCATTCCGCTGACGCCGGTGCTGATTCTGTGGATGAACATGGCGACCTCCGCCACGCTCTCCTTCGGCCTGGCCTTTGAAGCCGCCGAGCGCAACATCATGCGCCGTCCGCCGCGTCAGACCGGGCAGCACGTGATGGACGCCTACGCCGTCTGGCGCGTGGCCTTCGTCGGCACCATGATTGCCATCGCCGCCTTTGCGCTGGAAGCCTGGCTGGCCCCGCGCGGCCACAGCGCGGAGTTCATCCGCACCGTGCTGCTGCAGATGCTGGTCTGCGCCCAGTGGGTATACATGATTAACTGCCGCAACACCGAAGGGTTCTCCCTCAACCGCGGCCTGCTGGCGAACAAAGGGATCTGGCTGGTGACGGGCGTGCTGTTCCTGCTCCAGGCGGCGATTATCTACCTGCCGTTTATGCAGATGCTGTTCGGCACCGAAGCACTGCCGTTGCGCTACTGGTTTGTGACCCTGGCCGTTGCAGGCGTGATGTTCTTCGTCGTCGAAATCGAGAAGCGGCTGACCCGCAGGTTCCGTAAGGCTGCATAACCTTTTGCCCTCACCCTAACCCTCTCCCACGGGGAGAGGGGACTCTGACCTCCTTCTCCCTGTGGGAGAGGGCCGGGGTGAGGGCAACAACCCTGAGGTACTCCCATGAAACTCCCACTCCTGTTCGCGCTCCTCGCCTGCACTCTGCCACCCGCATTCGCTGCCGCCATTCCCGTTCGCGTCGCCACCGTGGAGCAAACCGCCCACGCCGCCGAGCGCCAGATCCCGGGCCGCATCGAAGCCATTCACACCGTTGAGCTACGGGCACGCACGGAAGGCGCGATCGCCAAAATCCACTTCCGCGACGGGCAGTACGTGAAAAAAGGCGACGTGCTGTTTGAGCTGGACGACGCCGAGCCGCGCGCCGCCCTGCGCCTGGCGCAGGCCGAAGTGAAAAGCGCCGAAGCCACGCTGCGCCAGGCGCAGCAGCAGCTTTCCCGCTTTGAAAGCCTCGGCAGCAGCAACGCCATCAGCCGTCACGACGTGGACAACGCCCGCATGCAGCGCGACGTCGCCAGCGCCGCTCTCGATCAGGCGAAGGCCCGGCTCGACGCCCGCCGCGTCACCCTGAGCTACACCCGCATCACCTCGCCGATTGACGGCCGCGTGGGGCACAGCAGCTTCCACGTGGGTAGCCTGGTCAACCCGGCGAGCGGCGTTTTGGTGGAGGTGGTGCAGCTTGACCCGATCCGCATCGCCTTTGCGCTGGAAGAGGGGGCGTTTGCCGCCAAAGCCGGACAGCATGCGGATATTAACGCCATGAAGCGTGCCTGGCAGGCGCTGATCGACAGCAACGGCCAGCGCATCAGCGGCGAGCTGACGTCAGTGGATAACCGCATTGACCCGCGTACCGCCAGCGTGATGCTGCGCGCCGAGTTTGCCAATCCGCGCCATCAGCTCCTGCCCGGCGGCAATGTGAACGTGTTTTTGCGCCCGGCAAGCGAGCAGCCGGTGCTGACCCTCCCCGCCGCCGCAGTCCAGCAGAACGGCGACGGCTTCTTTGCCTGGGTGGTTAATGCCGACGGCAACGCCGAAATGCGCCCGCTGAACGTGGCTGGTCAGATTAGCCAGCAGTTCCAGATTGCCTCTGGCGTGAAGCCCGGCGAGCGAGCGATTACTGACGGCGCGCAGCGCGTGAAGCCCGGCGCTGCCGTCCAGATACTCAATTAAGGAGCCATCATGCTGACGTTTTTCATCAAACGCCCGCGCTTCGCGATGGTGATTGCGCTGGTCATCACCCTGCTGGGGGCCATCGCGCTGAGGATTATCCCGGTGGAGCAGTACCCGCAGATCGCGCCGCCGGTGGTGAACGTCTCTGCCAGCTGGCCGGGGGCCAGCTCCGCTGACGTGGCGGAGGCCATCGCCACGCCGCTGGAGACGCAGCTGAACGGCGTGGACCATATGCTCTACATGGAGTCCACCAGCTCGGACGAAGGCACTTACAGCCTGAACATCACCTTTGCGGCGGGGACCGATCCGGATCTTGCCGCCATCGACGTGCAGAACCGCGTGGCGCAGGCCGTGGCGCAGCTGCCCACCGAGGCGCAGCAAAACGGCGTGCAGGTGCGCAAGCGGGCCACTAACCTGATGATGGGGGTAAGTCTTTACTCACCGAATAACACCCACACGCCGCTGTTCGTCAGCAACTACGCCAGCACCCAGGTGCGCGAGGCGCTGTCGCGTCTGCCGGGCGTCGGGCAGGTGCAGATGTTCGGCGCGCGCGACTACAGCATGCGCATCTGGCTGCGCCCGGACCGCATGAACGCCCTGAACGTCACCACCGATGACGTGGCGCAGGCGCTGCGCGAGCAGAACGTACAGGGGGCGGCCGGCCAGGTGGGCACCCCGCCGGTGTTTAACGGCCAGCAGCAGACCCTGACCATCAACGGGCTAGGGCGCTTAAGCCAGGCCGACGAGTTTGCCGACATCATTATTCGCGCCGGGGAGATGGGCCAGCTGGTGCGCCTGAAGGACGTCGCCACCATCGAGCTCGGCTCGCGCAGCTACAGCTCCGGCGCGCAGCTGAACGGGCACGACTCCGCCTATTTGGGTATCTACCCGACGCCGTCCGCCAACGCCCTGCGCGTGGCCGACGCGGTGCGCGGGGAGCTGGAGCGCCTCTCGACGCGCTTCCCGGACGACCTGGTCTATGAGGTGAAATTCGACACCACCACCTTCGTTGCCGCCACCATTAAAGAGATCGGCGTCTCGCTGGCGCTCACGATGCTGGCGGTGGTGGTGGTCGTTTCCCTGTTCCTGCAAAGCTGGCGCGCGACGCTGATTGTCGCGCTTGCCATTCCGGTGTCGCTGGTGGGCACCTTTGCGGTGCTCTACGCGCTCGGCTACTCCGCCAATACGCTGAGCCTGTTCGCCATCATTCTGGCGCTGACCATGGTGGTAGATGACGCCATCGTGGTGGTGGAAAGCGTCGAAACGCTGATGGCGGAAGGGCAGAGCCGCACGGCGGCGACCGCGCTGGCGCTGCGCCAGATTGCCGGGCCGGTGATTGCCACCACGCTGGTGCTGCTGGCGGTGTTTGTGCCGGTGGCGCTGCTGCCGGGGATTGTCGGCGAGCTGTACCGCCAGTTCGCGGTGACCCTCTCGACGGCCGTGACGCTCTCAAGCCTGGTGGCGCTGACCCTGACGCCCGCGCTGTGCGCGATGCTGCTGCGTCCGCGCCCGGAGAAACCGGCGGCGGTTTACCGCGCCTTCAACCGCGGGCTGGACGCCACGCGCGGTTTTTACACCCGTATCGTGCAGGTCTTAAACCTGCGCCCGTGGCTGGCGCTGCTGGCCACCGCAGGCGCGGCGGCCGTCGTGCTGTTCAGCTTTATGTCGATGCCAAAAGGCTTCCTGCCGCAGGAGGACCAGGGCTACTTCTTCGCCAGCGTTCAGCTGCCGGAAGCGGCTTCGCTGGAGCGCACCGAAGCGGTGATGACCACCGCGCGGGAGCTGATCGCCCAAAATCCGGCGGTGGAAGACGTGATTCAGGTCTCCGGGTTTAACATCCTCAACGGCACCAGCGCCTCCAACGGCGGGTTTATCTCCATCATGCTCAAAGACTGGAGCGAGCGTCCGCCGCTGGATGAGGTGATGGGTACCCTGCAGCGCCAGCTGCTGGCCCTGCCGGAGGCGACCATCATGACCTTCGCGCCGCCGACGCTGCCGGGGCTGGGCAACGCCTCGGGCTTTGACCTGCGTATCCAGTCTCAGGCGGGGCAGAGCCCGGCGGAGCTGGAGCGCGTGACGCGTGAGGTGCTGGCGAAAGCCAACCAGCACCCGCAGCTGAGCCGCGTGTTCACCACCTGGAGCAGCAACGTGCCGCAGATGACGCTCACCGTTGACCGCGAGCGCGCCGCCCGCCTCGACGTGCCGGTATCGCGCATCTTCAGCAGCCTGCAAACCGCCTTTGGCGGCACCCGCGCCGGGGATTTCAGCATCAACAACCGCGTCTACCACGTGGTAATGCAGAACGAGATGCAGTGGCGCGAGCGCGCCGAGCAGATCGGCGAGCTGTTCGTGCGCAGCAACAGCGGCGAGCGGGTGCGCCTGAGCAACCTCGTCACCATCACGCCAACCGTCGGCGCGCCGTTCCTCCAGCAGTACAACCAGTTCCCGTCCGTGTCGGTGAGCGGCTCGGCAGCGGCTGGAGTGAGCAGCAGCACCGCCATGGCGGCGATGGGCGAGATTCTGGCGCAGAGCCTACCAGCCGGCTACGACTACGCCTGGAGCGGCATGTCGTACCAGGAACAGCAGACCGGCAATCAGGCGATCTGGATCGTGCTGGCGGCGGTGGTGATGGCGTGGCTGTTCCTCGTCGCCCAGTACGAGAGCTGGACGCTCCCGGCAAGCGTGATGCTCTCGGTGCTGTTCGCCCTCGGTGGGGCGCTGGTCTGGCTGTGGCTGGCGGGCTACGCCAACGACGTGTACGTGCAGATTGGTCTGGTATTGCTGATCGCGCTAGCGGCCAAGAACGCGATTCTTATCGTCGAGTTCGCCCGCGCGCGGCGTATGGACGGAATGGCGATTGTCGATGCCGCGCGGGAAGGGGCCTCGCGCCGCTTCCGGGCGGTGATGATGACCGCCGTGTCGTTCATTATCGGCGTATTGCCGATGATGCTGGCGACCGGGGCGGGCGCCCAGAGCCGCCGCATCATCGGCACCACGGTCTTCAGCGGCATGCTGGTGGCGACCGTGGTGGGGATTCTGTTCATCCCCGCGCTGTTCGTGCTGTTCCAGCGCCTGCGGGAGTGGGGCCACGGCCTTACGGACTCGTCGCCCACAGCTCGCAGTGTTTCTGCACCAGAGAAATCAGCGAGCCGCCGTCGGCGATAAAGTCCCGCATGCGCTGCGCCTCGCTCTTGCCCTGCTTTAACAGCAGGGCAATTTCATTGATTGCGCTTGTCGCGCCGAGCTTCTCGGCCGACGGCGCCACCTGCTCCAGCAGCCAGGCGATATCTTCCGCCACGGTTTTGTGCTCGCCGGTGTGCACGTCCGTCAGGATCCCCTCCAGCCCGTAGCGACACGCCTGAAAACGGTTAAAACGGTAGAGCAGAAAATCCCGTTCCTGATGCTTATACGGCCGCGTGGTCAGCAGCCAGTGCGACGTGGCCTGAATCAGCCCGGCGATGTTAATCGCGTGGCCGAGCGTCAGCGGCGTATCCATCACCCGCACCTCCACGGTGCCAAAATGCGGGCTGGGGCGAATATCCCAGTGCAGATCTTTGATGCTGTCGATCATGCTGGTGGCGCTCAGGCGGCGGAACAGCCCTTCGAACTCCTGCCAGCTGTTGACCCACGGCATCTGTCCGTTATCCGGGAACCCGGAGAAGATGTTGAGCCGCGACGAGGAGAACTTTGTGTCGGTGCCCTGCATGTACGGCGAGGCGGCCGCCAGGGCAATAAAGTGCGGTACAAAGCGCGACAGGCCGTGCAGGAGGTAAATGGCGTCATCCCCGGTCCGGCAGCCGACGTGCACGTGCTGGCCGAATACCGTCGCCTGCAAAATCAGATAGCCAAAGCGCTCCAGCGTGACGTTATAGCGCTCGTCGTCGCACACCTCCTGGCGCTGCCACTTCTGGAACGGATGCGTCCCGCCGCCGCAGATCTGAATGTGCTGCTCCGCCGCCGCGCGCAGGATGCTCTGCTGCATCACCGAGAACTGCGCCGCCGCCTGATCGATGGTCTGACACACGCCGGTGGCGATTTCGAGCATGCTTTCGGTGATGTCGTGTTTGACTTCACCGCCTTTGATGTCGTCTTTGACGGCGGCAATGAGCGCGGAGGAGTCCTGGCTGAGGTCGTATCCCGGCGGGTTAACCACCTGCAGTTCGAGCTCGATGCCAAGGGTGAACGGTTCAGAGGATTTAAAATCGGGTAAAGGCATGGCGCACTCCGTTGTCTGTGAATGTTGAGTATAGACAACGGGTGTGGCGCGCTCGTCTCAGGGTGGTATAACTGATAGCAGGCTTAGCAAAAGGGGAGTGACTCATGTCTGACTATCCAACCATTGCGCTGATTGGTCCCGGTGCGATTGGCACCACCATTGCCGCGGTGTTGCATGACGCGGGCCGCACGCCGCTGCTCTGCGGACGGACCGCGCATCCGGAATTACGCCTGCGTCACGATGAGGGTGAAACGGTGGTACCCGGTCCGGTATTAACCGATCCAGCGGCCATCACGCGCCCCGTTGACCTCGTGTTTATCGCGGTAAAAACGACGCAAAATGCCGACAGCGCCGGGTGGCTGCGCGCGCTGTGCGATGAAAATACGGTGGTCTGTGCCCTGCAAAATGGCGTAGAGCAGAAGGCTCAGCTTGAGCCTTTGGTCAGTGGCGCGACTGTGCTGCCGTCGGTGGTCTGGTTCCCGGCGCAGCGCGAGCCGGATGCCTCCGTCTGGCTACGGGCGAAGCCGCGCCTGACGCTGCCGGACGAGCCTCAGGCGCAGCGGGTGGTCGAGGCGCTTCGCGGTACGCGCTGTGAAGTTGAACTGTCGGCTGATTTTCCCACCGTCGCCTGGCGCAAGCTGCTGCAAAACGCGGTCGCCGGGCTCATGGTGCTCGCTAACCGCCGTGCCGGGATGTTCAGGCGCGAGGATATCAGCGAACTTTCGCTGGCCTATCTGCGGGAAGGGCTTACTGTCGCCCGCGCCGAGGGGGCGAAGCTGGCCGATGACGTGGCGCAGGAGATTCTGGCGAACTTTCAGCGCGCGCCTGAGGACCTCGGCACGTCGATTCTCGCTGACCGTCAGGCGGATCGCCCGATGGAGTGGGACATCCGCAACGGCGTGATCCAGCGCTACGGCCGCAAACACGGCATTGCGGTGCCCATCAGCGACGTGGTGGTGCCGCTGCTGGCGGCGGGGAGCGAGGGGCCGGGTTAACGGCCACTGTTTTTCCGTTCGGCAAAGTAATGGGCTAGCGTGGCTGTGGGGCGAAAGAGGGGGAAGATGATAGATGTGAATATGAATGTCTGCTTTGTGCCAAAAGCAGACGTGGATAATGTTGAGATATGTTAATTTATGGGGAGCAGGTCAACAAATAAAAGGAGAAGAAGATGCAAATCAAATTTGGGGTGTTGTTACTCGTGGTGCTTGTGCCATTGACATCGACTGCAGCAAAAGGGAGTTTTATTTTTTCGGTCGGTAATGAGAAAACTTTGTTTGATTCTGGATGTGTAAAGACAATTGATTATGTAGAGAAGGATGAGATAGGTGCAGAGAATTTAGTCTTTAGATTTTCCGATGAATGTGGCAAAAGGTTGTCGGACATGACCCGACAGAATATCGGAAAGCATATGACCATCGCCTACGATGATAATAAAATTACTTCCGCTATGATTGCCTCGCGCCTGAGTACCAGTTTCAGAATATCCACAAAAGACATACCAAGAATAATGTTAATGCAAATACTTAACGATTATGATGGTGTTCGTGATTAACCAGAAAAAGCGGAAAATAATAATTTATTTGGCAATGTAAAAGTCATTCATAAAGACAATTTCCGCTCTACGCTCACAGCGGACATCGATCTTCGAGCCGATCCGCGCTGTGACAAGATCGGACTTTCTATGGCTATTATTTGTCAAAAAATTGAGCACAGGTCGCATCAGCACATCATATCTATAAGTCAATTTCTATATCTGCAACATAAATCACGCCTTTCACTTCATTTGGCAATATTTCATATTTCAATGGTGTTTTTGGTTTCGAAATTAATTTATATCCACCGGTAATGACTCCAACTTATTGATAGTGTTTTATGTTCAGATAATGCCCGATGACTTTGTCATGCAACTCCACCGATTTTGAGAACGACAGCGACTTCCGTCCCAGCCGTGCCA
>NZ_VDAF01000090.1:0-418 GCF_019584525.1 Enterobacter sp. EC_50
GCAATTGATACCGCCTTGCCATCGGGTGAAGAATTTCCGCGCTTCAAAGAGTTCTGGATCGAGCGTCCAAAACCGACTGATAAACGTTTAACCATCTATGCATTGCTTGACTCGCCGCGTGCGACAGGTGCTTACAAATTCGTGGTTATGCCAGGGCGTGACACGGTTGTGGATGTGCAGTCGAAAATCTATCTGCGCGATAAAGTCGGCAAACTGGGGGTTGCACCGTTAACCAGTATGTTCCTGTTTGGGCCGAACCAACCGTCGCCTGCAAATAACTATCGTCCGGAGTTGCACGACTCTAACGGTCTCTCTATCCATGCCGGTAATGGCGAATGGATCTGGCGTCCGTTGAATAACCCGAAACATTTAGCGGTCAGCAGCTTCTCCATGGAAAACCCGCAAGGCTTTGGTCTGT
>NZ_VDAF01000091.1:0-389 GCF_019584525.1 Enterobacter sp. EC_50
CACCCTTAAGGGTGTTTATTGTTTTAGAAGTGTTGGTTGCGGGGGCCGGATTTGAACCGACGACCTTCGGGTTATGAGCCCGACGAGCTACCAGGCTGCTCCACCCCGCGTCCGTCTTTCTACTCTCGCAGAAACTTACTTCTTCAAATTTGATTGGTTGCGGGGGCCGGATTTGAACCGACGACCTTCGGGTTATGAGCCCGACGAGCTACCAGGCTGCTCCACCCCGCGTCCGTCTTTCTACAGTCGTAGAAGATACTTCATCAAATTTTAATTGGTTGCGGGGGCCGGATTTGAACCGACGACCTTCGGGTTATGAGCCCGACGAGCTACCAGGCTGCTCCACCCCGCGTCCGTGGATGCGCACTATACTCGGATAGACTTGTGAT
>NZ_VDAF01000092.1:0-367 GCF_019584525.1 Enterobacter sp. EC_50
CAGGGCGCTATCCAGGGATAATCGGGCAAACAGGCGCATGGAGGCGATTTCGTACAGGGCATCTTCCATGGCACCGTCGCTCAGGTTGTACCAATGCTGCATGCAGTGAATACGCAGCATGGTCTCCAGCGGATAGGGCCGTCGGCCATTGCCCGCCTTGGGATAAAACGGCTCGATGACAGCGGTCATATTCTGCCATGGCAGAATCTGCTCCATGCGGGAGAGGAAAATCTCTTTTCGGGTCTGACGGCGCTTAGTGCTGAATTCACTATCGGCGAAGGTGAGTTGATGGCTCATGATGTCCCTCTGGGATGCGCTCCGGATGAATATGATGATCTCATATCAGGAACTTGTTCGCACCTTCCCT
>NZ_VDAF01000093.1:0-366 GCF_019584525.1 Enterobacter sp. EC_50
AGTGGCACTTTGGCATGAAGGCCCACATTGGTGTCGATGCCAAGAGTGGCCTGACCCACAGCCTGGTCACCACCGCGGCCAACGAGCATGACCTCAATCAGCTGGGTAATCTGCTGCATGGAGAGGAGCAATTTGTCTCAGCCGATGCCGGCTACCAAGGGGCGCCACAGCGCGAGGAGCTGGCCAAGGTGGATGTGGACTGGCTGATCGCCGAGCGCCCCGGCAAGGTAAGAACCTTGAAACAGCATCCACGCAAGAACAAAACGGCCATCAACATCGAATACATGAAAGCCAGCATCCGTGCCAGGGTGGAGCACCCATTTCGCATCATCAAGCGACAGTTCGGCTTCGTGAAAGCCAGATACA
>NZ_VDAF01000094.1:0-354 GCF_019584525.1 Enterobacter sp. EC_50
AAAAGCATGGCCAGGAACGCCGCCGTATCTGGCGTAAGCTGCATCTCGCCGTTGACAGTAAAACACATGAAATCATCTGCGCTGACCTGTCGCTGAACAATGTGACGGACTCAGAGGCCTTCCCCGGGTTAATCCGGCAAACCCACCGGAAAATCAGGTCAGCCGCCGCCGATGGCGCTTACGATACCCGGCTATGTCACGATGAACTGCGGCGTAAGAAAATCAGCGCGCTTATCCCTCCCCGAAAAGGCGCGGGTTACTGGCCCGGTGAATATGCAGACCGTAACCGTGCTGTTGCGAATCAGCGGCTGACCGGGAGTAATGCGCGGTGGAAATGGACAACAGATTATAACC
>NZ_VDAF01000095.1:0-353 GCF_019584525.1 Enterobacter sp. EC_50
AGCGCGGTGGTCCCACCTGACCCCATGCCGAACTCAGAAGTGAAACGCCGTAGCGCCGATGGTAGTGTGGGGTCTCCCCATGTGAGAGTAGGGAACTGCCAGGCATCAAATTTAGCGTGCTGATATGGCTCAGTTGGTAGAGCGCACCCTTGGTAAGGGTGAGGTCCCCAGTTCGACTCTGGGTATCAGCACCACTTTATACTTAGGTTAAAGTTCGGCAAGAAGTAAAAGAATTTGTCTGGCGGCTTTAGCGCGGTGGTCCCACCTGACCCCATGCCGAACTCAGAAGTGAAACGCCGTAGCGCCGATGGTAGTGTGGGGTCTCCCCATGTGAGAGTAGGGAACTGCCAGAC
>NZ_VDAF01000096.1:0-337 GCF_019584525.1 Enterobacter sp. EC_50
CTGATTACGTGCAGCTTTCCCTTCAGGCGGGATTCATACAGCGGCCAGCCATCCGTCATCCATATCACCACGTCAAAGGGTGACAGCAGGCTCATAAGACGCCCCAGCGTCGCCATAGTGCGTTCACCGAATACGTGCGCAACAACCGTCTTCCGGAGCCTGTCATACGCGTAAAACAGCCAGCGCTGGCGCGATTTAGCCCCGACATAGCCCCACTGTTCGTCCATTTCCGCGCAGACGATGACGTCACTGCCCGGCTGTATGCGCGAGGTTACCGGCTGCGGCCTGAGTTTTTTAAGTGACGTAAAATCGTGTTGAGGCCAACGCCCATAATGCG
>NZ_VDAF01000097.1:0-327 GCF_019584525.1 Enterobacter sp. EC_50
AGGCTTGTAGCTCAGGTGGTTAGAGCGCACCCCTGATAAGGGTGAGGTCGGTGGTTCAAGTCCACTCAGGCCTACCAAACTCCTTTTAAAGGATGAGCGGTACAGAGATTGCAAAACGATGGGGCTATAGCTCAGCTGGGAGAGCGCCTGCTTTGCACGCAGGAGGTCTGCGGTTCGATCCCGCATAGCTCCACCATCTTTTACTGCGAACACAAGAAAACTTCAGAGTGAACCTGAAAAGGTGCACTGCGAAGTTTTGCTCTTTAAAAATCTGGATCAAGCTGAAAATTGAAACGACACATCTTAATGGTGTGTTCGAGTCTCTCA
>NZ_VDAF01000098.1:0-326 GCF_019584525.1 Enterobacter sp. EC_50
AGGCTTGTAGCTCAGGTGGTTAGAGCGCACCCCTGATAAGGGTGAGGTCGGTGGTTCAAGTCCACTCAGGCCTACCAAACTCCTTTTAAAGGATGAGCGGTACAGAGATTGCAAACGATGGGGCTATAGCTCAGCTGGGAGAGCGCCTGCTTTGCACGCAGGAGGTCTGCGGTTCGATCCCGCATAGCTCCACCATCTTTTACTGCAAACCCAAGAAAACTTCAGAGTGAACCTGAAAAGGTGCACTGCGAAGTTTTGCTCTTTAAAAATCTGGATCAAGCTGAAAATTGAAACGACACATCTTAATGGTGTGTTCGAGTCTCTCA
>NZ_VDAF01000099.1:0-316 GCF_019584525.1 Enterobacter sp. EC_50
GTAAGCCGTCTTCATGGATTTAAATCCCAGCGTGGCGCCGATTATCCGTTTCAGTTTGCCATGATCGCATTCAATCACGTTGTTCCGGTACTTAATCTGTCGGTGTTCAACGTCAGACGGGCACCGGCCTTCGCGTTTGAGCAGAGCAAGCGCGCGACCATAGGCGGGCGCTTTATCCGTGTTGATGAATCGCGGGATCTACCACTTCTTCACGTTGTTGAGGATTTTACCCAGAAACCGGTATGCAGCTTTGCTGTTACGACGGGAGGAGAGATAAAAATCGACAGTGCGGCCCCGGCTGTCGACGGCCCGGTAC